>CAYRGM010000277.1:0-1516 GCA_964423765.1 uncultured Desulfobulbaceae bacterium | reverse complement strand
GTAATAGGCAGAGTATTTTATATCAGATTTGATCATGGTGAAAACTTGCTTGAGGAATTGGACGGTCTTGCCCTAAAAGAAGATATTCGCTGCGGATGGTTTCAATTATTTGGTGGTCTGCGTGCTGCTGAGGTGGTTACCGGGCCCAAAGAGCCAGTGATGCCGCCTGAACCGGTCTGGGAGAGAGTTGCAACCTGTCGTGAAACATTGGCAGTGGGATCAATTTTTTACGATAATGATAAGCCGCTGATTCATCTACATGGAGCCATGGGACATCACGGGGAGACTTTGACCGGTTGCATTAGAAAAAGAGCTGAGGTCTATTTACTCATAGAGGCTGTGGTTTATGAGCTGCAGGGCATGGATATTTCCAGACCATGGTTTGCGGCGGGCGGCTTTAATCGTCCGGAGATGATCACAGAACCATCAGCCTGATTGGAGTAGCGTGACCGGCTATGCTGGTGATTCGAGGTGTTCTGAATGGGCAAAGATACTATACGCTTTTATCGGTCAGTCTGCCAGTCACATATTTATGCAACACACTAGACATTAATGTTTGATATGGCAAACCTTCAATTAATGCTCGTTCCTGTAATAATTCAAGATCCATTTCTGACATACGAATATTTACACGCTTGTTTTTTTTAAATGTGTTTTTTGCGGCAGTTTTATACCTGGCAATTTCAGAAGGATTTGAAACTGAAGCCCATTCATTATTTTCGTATGAATCTAAAATTTCACGTTCATACTTACTTAAGTTACTGTTCATTATTTTTCACCTCAAGATATTTTTTAGTTGCTTTTCTGCTTGGTATAATGGTTTTTAAAAATATTTGACCATCACCTTCAACGAAAGGAACTAAGTAGGCGTAATTACTAATATTTACAACAAACATCTTTTGGTTGGGATACTTTGTTGGATTTGGGTGAGTGATAACCTCTAAAAGCCCATCCCTCTCAATATGGTATATAACACGCTCAAAAGATATATGACGAGCTTTGATTAATTCAGCATTCTTTTCCATGTTCCAAGTATAGTGACTCATACACTTTATCTTAGCACAATGTATGCCTTTTGTAATTATTTATTGCGTATAACTATTTTTCCTTGCAGCCAATCACCATAATTTTATCGCCGGGCTGGAGAGCCTGACCAACCTTTGTGCTAACTGTTTCGACGGTTCCGGTAACTTCACTGACCAGCGGAGTCTGCATTTTCATGGCCTCAAGGATTGCCAGTTGATCTCCCGGTTTGACATCCTGCCCCTCTTTAACCGAAATTGCATAGATGTTACCGGCAAAAGGGGCATGGATGCTTCCTTGTTTTGATAAAGCCTCTATTTCCTTTTTGGAGAGAGTGACCACTCCTTCTCCACGCTCCTGAGTTGGAGCAGCAATAACATAATTTCGCTGGTGATGGTCAACATTGAGATAGACATTGGCTCTGCCGGCTTCATCTTTATGGCTGGGACCGATTTCAATTAGATGTTCTTTGCCGTTATGGTCACGGAAGATT
>CAYRGM010000276.1:0-1536 GCA_964423765.1 uncultured Desulfobulbaceae bacterium | reverse complement strand
CGAAATTGATCTCGCAAAAATCCACCTTGGACAAAAAATCAAAACCAAAGGGAAAATCTCCCTCCACCTTAAAGGCACTCAATACCTGTTTATCATCAAACTCAACCAGCATTTGCCTGTTGTAAAAAGTCGGATCACGGTCATCAGAATCATCATTAATGCGGCTATTCCTGTCCGATGTCGAAGCAAAGACCTGTCTCATCCTGAGCATTGCTTTTTTCTGGCCGGCATCACCCCACATCAGGCTTCCACAATTGGGACAGTTTTCTTTCTCCTCTTCCGTGCCTAAAATCTCCTTATGGGAGCAGTTGTCACAGAACCTCCAGATTTCTCTGTCGGATACCGTCATGTCCACCTGATCCACCTTGACCTTACGCCCTTCAGCATAAAAGGTGTTTGCCGGAGCAAGCTCTATAATGGCACTCCTGGCAGGCCGTTCATATTCATAGCTCCATGTATCATAACTGGATTCACCTTCCTGTACTTTTGTCTTTTTACGGTAAATAAGTGAGTTCAGCATCACCCCGACTTCCGGAAATGCATAGTTGGGAAGAAGACCTTCATCAGTAAAAAAATTAAATGTATCTTTGTCACTGATGTTTTTTACCAGAGCCTGCATGGCTGATTCCTCAATCTTCAGCTCTCGAAGCTCATCCGCATAATTTTTATCCCTGGGAGCTTTCTTTTTTGTGCGAATCTTTGAGTTAAGAGTCCGAACCTTTTTCTTGAGTGATTCCCTTGCCAGGCTACGGGTATGAAGCCCGTTCATAATACGACCACGCAGAAACCATTTTTCGTCTTCATCTTCATCACCCTCAACAAACACCTTCAGATTAGCTTCGGACTCTTCACTCAAACTGGAGCCACCAGTGGCAAACAGGGTCAGAAACTGTGCAAAGAAGTCAGCCTGATTTGTTTCGATGTAATAAATGAAATTATGGGGAAACTTCTTCTGATCAAGCGGTTCCAGATTGTTCAATACCTGCCCTAATTTCTTTGGTATGAATGCTTTAGGATCACTTGTTAGCCAACGATCAAAACAATAGGCCGTGAACTGTCTTTCCAAAACTGCTGAAGCATCAAGGAATATCCCGGGAGGATCAACCTTGCCCGCTAACATCTCTTCTGGTTCGGCAAAGAAATACAGATCATGGGGACGGGCATTGGCAACAGTAAGATTAAGAGCATTGCCATCTCTTCGACCAGCCCGTCCAATACGCTGCAAGTAATTTGCCTGGGCTGGTGGAACAGAACAGAGTATTAATGACGAGAGATTGCCAATATCAATACCCATCTCAAGGGTAGGTGTGCAGGACAGCAGATTGGGATACCATGGTTGCCTGTCTTTATCCGCAGCCTTGAAATAAACCTCTAATTGCTCTCGTTCTGTTCGTTTTAAAAGACCGGTATGTTCCCTGGCAAAAATTCTTTCCACATCACCGGTGGCATACAGCTTACCGTAATAGTCATTAATTATTTCCACGGGCTCATATTTACCGTTACAATGGAAAAAGATATGTAACTATTCAGCTGCAC
>CAYRGM010000275.1:0-1575 GCA_964423765.1 uncultured Desulfobulbaceae bacterium | reverse complement strand
AAAGGAAAAAAAGCCTATGAAATGATAAAACAAGTTGTGCTAAGTGGGAATTAAAGGAAAAACTGTCACTTCAATCCTGCACATAAAATATTAAAAAATGGAAATTTCATTGCAATAACGGGTGATTGCAAAGTTTACCCCTTTTATGGGTAAGCTCAATTCCCCCCCTTCTGGGGTGGATTCCTTATTTAGGCACTAATTAATTTTTCTGATGAGAAAAGAGGTCGCCAACCATGTTAAAAGCAGGTTTTATCGGATTTGGAAGAATGGGCATTACGCATTTTTCCATTTTGAATCCCCATCCGTCTGTTGAAATAGTCTCAATATGTGATCAGTCCAGAACCATGCTGAAAGTTCAGGAAAAATATCTCGGTGTAAGGACATATTCAGACTACAGGAAAATGATTAACCAGGAGGAACTTGATTTCGTGGTAATATCTACCCCAAGTGACTCGCATGCAGATATTATCAAGTATTCGCTCGATCATGATTTGCATATTTTTACGGAAAAACCGCTTGCACTTACAGAAGAAGAAGGTCAAGAAATACTGGATAAGATTAAGGATAAGCCAGTAATCAATCAGGTGGGCTATGTTAACCGCTACAATGAAGTGTTCATACAGGTTAAAAAACTCATTGATAGTGGAGTTATTGGTGCAATCAAGAATTTTTCTTCTGAAATGTATGGTGCAACCATTTTAAAAGACGCAAAAAGCAACTGGCGAGGCAAAAGCAAGACTGGGGGAGGGTGCCTTTATGAATTTGCCTCTCATAGTATTGATCTGGTACTTTATTTTTTTGGCAAACCTGGGCAGATTACAGGAAGCGTGTTGGAGAGTGTTTATTCTTCACAGGTTGAAGACATTGTGCTGTCAACCTTCGCCTATGAACAGGGTTTTAGCGGGTCCATTTTGGTGAACTGGAGTGATGAGAGCTATAGAAAACCAACTAACATTTTTACTGTATTAGGAACCAAGGGCAAAATTATAGCTGACAAACATACCTATAAGATATATCTCAGGGACGATGCCCCACAGCATGGATTCATAAAAGGATGGAATACCAGATATTTGACCGATTTCGCAGAACCAGTCCGGTTTTATGTCAGAGGCAACGAATTTACAAGACAGCTGGACTATTTCATTGATTGCATCGAAAAAGAAAAACAAGGGAATATCTGCGGATTCCATGATGCATATTTGACTGATTTAGTCATGGAGCAAATAAGGATGGACGCCACAGGAGACACACCAGTTAAATGTGCTGACAGAAACAGGTTTAATGACGAAAAGGGAGTAGCAAAAAAATCTTTTTGGCAGAATATATTTGGAATCCGGAGGGGATAATACCATGCTTCATAAAGTTATTTTGGGAGATAACCAGTTTTTTGGCATCAATCACATGTCTGAGGAAAAGGCACGGATGCTTGAAGAGAGGTTCAGAGAACTTAAAGCCATTACAGATGTAATGGAGACAGCTTATGACTGTGGTATCAAAGCTTTTATGCTGAATACAAATCAAAGAGCGGAAGAGATTTGCAGTTATTTTCGTGACAATAAAGACAAGTTTCCTGAT
>CAYRGM010000274.1:0-1683 GCA_964423765.1 uncultured Desulfobulbaceae bacterium | reverse complement strand
GCAGATGTTCATGCTGGGATTCCAGGGAACCAGTATTAACAGCCGGCACTGGCTAATGAGAGCCATACAAAGGGAGCAGCTTGGCGGAGTTATTCTTTTTGATCGTAATGTCGATGGAACTGTTCAGAATATTTCCTCTCCTGAACAGCTTTGTCAGTTGACTGATTCATTACAGGCAAAGACCGTAACTCCTCTGTTGATTGGAGTTGACCAGGAGGGTGGGCAGGTATGCAGGCTGAAGGATCGGGATGGTTTTCCCGCCACTCTTAGTGCCAGGGAACTGGCAGGCCTGCCGATTGAAGATGTTGCAGTCAGGTTGCAGGCGATGGCGGCAACTCTGTCACAGGTTGGAATAAATTTTAATCTGGCTCCGGTGGTGGATATGGATATCAACCCTGATAACCCAATAATTGGTCGTTATCAGCGGAGTTTTGGGGCAGATGTCAAGGATGTTATCCGCTATGCCAGGCTCTTTATAACAGCCCATCATGAACAGAATATAGCCTGTTGTTTGAAACATTTCCCCGGGCATGGCAGTGCTGCCCATGATTCTCACCTTGGCATGGTCGATATAACCAACCATTGGCATAAAGACGAGCTGATTCCTTTTTCTCAACTGATAAAAGAAGACCTGGCAGACGCAGTGATGACTGCCCATGTGGTTAACCGTCATCTTGACGAGATGGGATTCCCGGCTACCCTGTCACCTGAGATTATCAATGGTTTGCTACTAACAAAAATCGGATTTTCCGGGGTGACAATCAGTGATGATCTGCAGATGCGGGCGATTACCGATAAATGGGGTTTTGATGAGGCGTTGCGGCGGGCTGTGCTTGCCGGAGTCGATATTTTCATAATTGGTAACAACCTGGTCAGGGACGGGGATGTTTTAACAAGAGGCAAACAGGTTATTAGAGGTATGCTTGACAGAAAAGAGATTGAAGGTAATTATATTAAGAATTGTTTGAGTCGTATTGACCGGTTAAAAAAGAAAATATCGGGGGTACTGTCATGGTAAAACAAACCACCCACAGTCTTGTGATAGGTTATATTCTCTGGATATTTGGTTTTCTTGGGACCCATAGATTCTATTATGGCAGGCCAATATCCGGCACCATATATTTTTTCACTCTTGGTCTGCTTTTTATTGGTTGGCTTGTGGATCTTTTTTTGATTCCCGGCATGGATCGCGAGGCTGATATCCGTTATATTCCCGGATCTATTGACTATACGGTTGCCTGGCTTCTTCTTGTTTTTCTGGGGATATTTGGAGTACACCGGATGTATATGGGCAAATGGTTCACCGGCATCCTTTATCTCTTTACCGGTGGTTTTTTCCTGATTGGCTATATATACGACCTGTGGACAATTAATGACCAGATAACTCTGATCAACGGTCAACATATCGGAAATAGTTAAAATTTTGGAGTTGCGGATAGGAATTTCCCGGCATTCAAGACTAGTATATCACTTGATGAAACTCATGTTATTCTTTGGGGCAGTTATAGTTATGGTTCTGACCCGAACCGTGATTTTCGCGACGGCGAAGCCGCCGAGAACGACCTACATCAGCGGTTGCCAAATGTCGTGGTGCTTTTAAGAGGAGTGACGAGCGTTTGGCAACCCGTTGAATGTTAGTGTTCGATGATTTTGTGTTTTTGGTGTCATAAACACCATTACAGT
>CAYRGM010000273.1:0-1696 GCA_964423765.1 uncultured Desulfobulbaceae bacterium | reverse complement strand
GTTGTGCAGGTGGTCAAGGGACAGAGTGTTTCTCCTCTCCTCGGTTGGTTTTCTCCTGTTTATGGAGAGCGTTTTCCTTCTCCAACTGTACATTGCAGCCACGATGGAGATATGCCCCACGAGTTTTTAACCATTATTGGACCAGGATCGCTTTATGCCGAAGATGAACAATGGAACCCGTATCTTGAAAAAATGAGGCTATTGGCAAGTGATACTTGAGAGAATAAGAATTTTTAATGTGCCGGTTGATGCGGTGAATTTTGATGATGTTCTTTCTTGGGTGGAGAAATCTGTTACGGAACCTGGAAATAAGCGAATTGTGGCGGTTAATCTGGAAAAAGTAATGGCAGCCCGTAAAGATCATAATCTTCTTGCTTTTCTTGATGCCAGTGACCTGCTGATACCAGACGGTATAGGGGTGGTGAAGGCAGCGAGAATGCTGGGCTTGGCTGATATGACACGGGTTGCAGGTTCAGATCTGATGCCGGCAATCTGTGCCTTAGCTGCTGAGAAGGGTCTTAAGGTTTTTATCTACGGTTCAAAAGATGAGGTGAATAAAAAGTCAGGGGAGATATTGAAAGAAAGATATCCCGGACTCAACATTGTTGGTTGGTCCAACGGTTATGTCCCTGAGCAGGAGATGGAAGAACTGGTGCAGAAAATAAACGATTCAGGTGCCGATATCCTGTTTGTGGCACTTGGAAGCCCAAGACAGGAAAAATGGCTTGCCGAATATGGCCCCAGTTTGAATGTCAGGGTATCCCAGGGTATTGGCGGCACTCTGGATACCATAGCCGGAAATGTAAAGCGGGCACCTAAACTTTTCAGGGATTTTCATCTATAATGGTTTTACAGGCTGGTTACAAACCCAAAGAGGGAAGGGAGACAGGCGGCTCTACCATCTTTTGCCTGGTTGGTTATGCGTGAGCTTATTTCAAAAGGCAGAAACCCTTGAAGAGAAAACGAATTTTTGTTTGTCTGCTGACGGCAGTGCTGGCAGCTTTATACTTTTTTCTCCCCTCTTTCCTCCTCTACTCGGATACGCCTGCCAGCAGCGATGTGGTGATCCATATGGTGGGGGGGGATGATAATGAGGCAAGGGCAAATAAAGCAAAGAGCATGGTTGACAACGGATATACAGGCTTGATCCTGATTCCTGCCTGGGGCAAGGTGCTTAAATATGATTCTGAACTTGGTTTTTTGGAGGATACAAGAGCATTCGCCAGGTCGGCGATGTCGCAGAAAAGGATGCGGCAGTGGAGAAAAGGTGTTCTCAAATATCCGATGAATACGCATCTGGAGTTTCTTGTTGCCCTGAATATGATGAAGACACTGGAACTTGATCATGCCCTGATTGTAAGTTCACCCTATCATATGCGTCGTATAAAAATGATTGTCGAATATGAGACTAAAGGGTCGGGGAGGCAGTTTCTTTTTGTTGCGACAGATTCCCACAAGGGGTTTGATCCTTTTTGGTTTGCGGATAGGGATCAGGTAGAATGGGTGTTTAAGGAATATGCAAAGATTTTGTGGTTTTTTCTTTATAGTAGTTATGATGATTTGATCTCCAGATCTCACGCTGATATGTTATTATAGTAAATAGAGAAAAAAGTCAGAATAAGATCAATTAGTGTGGAGATTATAAAATGAAAGTATTTCTTGTAGCCGGGGCAAGACCGAATTTTATGAAAATTGC
>CAYRGM010000272.1:0-1802 GCA_964423765.1 uncultured Desulfobulbaceae bacterium | reverse complement strand
TGCAAAAAAGGGCAAACCTACTGGGGGATGAAATAACTCTGACACCTATTGCTGATACGGTAGTTACTTAGGAGATGCTTTCCTCGAAATAATCGCCATCTATCTTCTTTACTGGATACAACGATACTGCAGACACTCCCACATCATGCTCAATCATCAAACTGGTCAGATGTTCGCCATCAATTAGCACGATCTTACTGCCAATTTGAGAAACATAACTTCGGGCATCATCAGTGAATCTGGAAGTAGTGATAAAAATTCCTTTGTTTGCTCTTTGCGCCTGAAGAGCTCCTGAAAACTGCATAACATCAGGGCGGCCCACAGGGTTGTTGTCCCAACGCTTCGCCTGTATATAGACAACATCAAGACCAAGTCTATCTTCCTTTATAATTCCGTCTATGCCGCCATCGCCGCTTCTGCCGATTGCTTTGCCAGCATCAGCACGTGAGCCTCCGTAACCCATTTTGACAAGTAACTCAACGACGACCTTTTCAAAAAAGGACGGCGAAGTATTCTTTAGCTTGCCGAGTAATTCATCTGCCAGCTCATCACGCAGGTTTTCATACGCAGCTTCTAATGCTTCTGAAGGGGTCGACGCAGAAATATCAGAGGTTCCTGTTCGATCACCCCCTCTATTCCCGCTTCTTGTTCCTGTGAGCTGTTTAAATGCAAGAAACTCAGGATATTGTTTGAGAAGTTTTACATTTATGATCTTAGGCTGTTCTTGCAGGAGATCCTTTCCTCGATCGGTAATTCGATAAAAGCCTCTACGTGTTGCTTCTAGTAGCCCAGCCTTTTTCATGTACGTAGATGCCCATCCAACCCTATTGACGAACGTTGACTGTATACCGCTTGGAAGCATTTCTTTTAGGTCGTCATCTGTAAGGCGCAATTCCTTTGCTAACGTTTTAATGGCATCACTTGTCGATATCTCGCCTCCTTTTTTCGCTGCAAATTCAAGAAGCGGCAGCATCAAGCTCTGGTAATCTGGAACAGCCACTTATTCACCTCCTTTGTGCATCTAACGGCTGAACTCACTGGTTTTTACGTAGCGTAGCGGAGTAAAAATCCAGTGCAGTGATTTGTTAGGCTTTTTAGTTAAATTCATAATCACCAGTATCTATCTTTTTCTCTTTGCAAAAACCTTCCAGTTCATTTTTTAGTTCAAGATATTCAATCAAATTTTTATGGTGTTTTATTATGACATCATAATTCTTGAGCTTTTTATATGGCGTGCCAAAATGTATCTTAACAAGATTACCTATTTTGACTTTATTAGCCATTGGTTCTTTTGATAAATATCTAAATTCATCTTCATATTTCCATACTCCTGATTTGCGAGTTAAAATCTCCTCTATTGAGTTGAGATTATCTGCAGAATTAACATATTTAACTTGCTTTATCTGGCTATATTTTTCTTTGGTTACATCAACTTCGATAACGATGCCCATCCCAGCATTGGCATAATGTCCCCACATTAATTGACTATTTAAAGCATTCACTCCAGAAAAGGAGCATATTTTGTATTTTTGTTTTTCTGATACCTCAATCGTGACATTTTGTTCATTAATTGTAAAAACGCCCTCATTCATATCGTTAAAACTTAAGAAATCGCAACAATAAAATCCGTTTTCAATAATGTCTTTGATTCTTTCTATTTGGGACTCATTTGCCAATGACCTAAATTTATACAACTGCATGTCAATTATCCTTATTTTTTATGCCTAACAATGATTATACAGTCTGGATAAATCGGAAAACGCAGACTGTTCCTTTCCGTATAAGCAGTTCCCTTGACTTCT
>CAYRGM010000271.1:0-1807 GCA_964423765.1 uncultured Desulfobulbaceae bacterium | reverse complement strand
CCAAAAGTGTCCAAAAAATAGACCATTTTGAAACCTATTTTACGAGGTCTGTAAAGACACTTTGACGCGGGGTACATGCTTTTTTTAAGAACATTGGCCTATTCTCCTGTGGTTTATATGAAAGCCAGCTGCCAGACCAAGGTTTTATGGAGAGTTCAGACGGAGTTCGGAAGTTCGAAGGACAATATGTTTATCTCTGTAGTTTCTATACCCTTGATGAACATTTACAAATAAGTTATGCCTTGCGAAGTGAGAGGTATGATCATTTATGCTGTACCGTGAACTATCTCCATGTACAGCCATGCTGGTTGACCAGAGTAAAAGACAAAATCAGCTGCGAATCATATCGGCAATCTGAAAAGCCATTTCCAGCGATTGTTCAGCATTTAAGCGTGGATCACAAGTAGTCAGATAATTTTCACCGAGTTGGGTATCGGATAATTCACGGGCTCCGCCCGTACACTCGGTAACATTGTCTCCGGTCAACTCAAAGTGAACGCCACCGGGAATAGTCCCCTCAGCCCAGTTCAATTCAAAGAAACAGTGTAGTTCAGAAAGAATATCATCAAAACTTCTCGTTTTATGACCTGACTTAGTTTGACGGATATTCGCATGCATGGGATCACAACTCCAGACCACGCTTAATCCTGATTTCTTCACGGCTCGGAGCAGAGGCGGCAGGTATTTATCAATTTCCTTTGCCCCAAATCTAGCAATAATAGTTATGCGACCAGGGTCATTATCTGGATTCAGCCGCTCTATAATTTTCAAAATATCGTCAACTTCATGCTTAGGCCCAACCTTCATTCCCAAAGGGTTCAGCACACCACGCAAGAACTCGATATGAGCACCATCAATTTGTCTGGTTCGGTCACCAATCCAAAGCATATGGGCGGAGCAATCATAAAAACCACCTGTGGTTGAATCTTCCCTGGTAAGTGCCTCTTCATAACCAAGCAGTAAAGCCTCATGGGATGTGAAAAACTGAGCCTGCTTTAATTGCGGAGTATCCGTAGGAATCCCAATAGTTTCCATGAAATTGAGGGCCTGGCTGATCTGGCGGGCAAGTCTTGCATAAGAACGACCCATGGGAGATTGTTTGACAAATTCCTGATTCCAGGCCTGCACCCTGCTTAAGGAACCAAACCCACCCTTGGTATAAGCTCGGAGCAGGTTGAGAGTGGCAGCGGATAGATAATATCCCTGGAGAAGTCGTTTTGGATTTGGAATTCTGGCTGCCAGAGTTGGTTCAATGGAGTTTGCCATGTCACCACGATAACTGGGGATTTCCACACCATCAATCATTTCCGTATCATTGGAACGGGGTTTGGCATACTGACCGGCAATTCGTCCCACCTTGACCACTGGTTTTCCTCCGGCATAGGTCAGGATAACTGCCATTTGCAACAAAACCTTTAGCTTTTCCCTGATATCGGGAGCCGTACAACGGGAAAATTCCTCCGAACAGTCACCGCCTTGGAGAAGAAAAGCCTCTCCCTTGGCAGCCTTGGCTAACTGCTCTTTAAGATCACGAATTTCACCGGCAAAAACCAGTGGCGGTAACGAGGAAATAGTTGTCAATACTTCGTTTAATTTATTTTTGTCCGGC
The DNA here is from genome assembly GCA_964423765.1 of uncultured Desulfobulbaceae bacterium. Lineage (GTDB taxonomy): Bacteria > Desulfobacterota > Desulfobulbia > Desulfobulbales > Desulfobulbaceae > DRLX01. The sequence goes on along the minus strand of CAYRGM010000271.1, from coordinate 198 downwards.
CAATTTGGTTGTTGCAGAACCGGATAGTTTTGCCAGCTCGATTTATTCCATGTGGATGTCGGATTCATGTTTTACCTGTCAAATCGAGAATTCTCAATTCTCAATTATAAATTAGTCCAGACCTTGTAAACGCCCTCTGAAAAAGCCCTGTTTTTGGGACAATTTTCTGTACTTCTTTCCCTGCCTCCTAATAATTAA
>CAYRGM010000270.1:0-1828 GCA_964423765.1 uncultured Desulfobulbaceae bacterium | reverse complement strand
TACAAGATATCTAACAACAATAGGGCAAATCGGGAAGTTAATTATTTTTCGTTCCACAGTCATATAGTTGATATTACGATCATTATTTTTTCAAAATAACACCGAGTTGGGGAAAAAGGGCATTCTCGGACAGCCTCCTATCCCTTAAGTCATGGTTGTTTACCGGCAAACCATTTAAGGTCGCTACCGGTCGGGTACTGAAAGACACGCAGGCCGAATTCCGGCATGACCGCTAAGATATGATCAAAGATGTCGGCTTGAATAGACTCATAATTTGCCCAGACCTGATCCTTGCTGAATATATATATTTCCAGGGGCAGCCCTTGCGGGGTCGGTGGTAAGTGCCGAACCAGGAAGGTCATGTCCTGGTGGATTTCGGGGTGATTTTTAAGGTAATTGATGATATAGGCCCGGAACACGCCGATATTGGTCTGCCGCCTACCGTTGATAATCTCTGCAGTATTTATTTGATGGATCTTGTTGTAATCATCTATTTCTTTTTTTTTGGTGTCGATGTAAGGGGCTAAGCAAGTGATTTTGCCAAAGCGGTCAAGCATTCTGTCCGTGCAGAATACGATTGAGGTCATGTCTATATAGATGGCACGCTTGATCCGCCGGCCGCCGGATTCGCTCATGCCGCGCCAGTTTTTGAAAGAGCCTGTCACCAGGGCATGGGTCGGGACAGTGGATATGGTCTTGTCCCAGTTTCTGATCTTGACTGTATGGATTGATACATCAATAACATCGCCGTCAGTGTTATATTGAGGCATTTCAATCCAGTCGCCCACCCGCACCATATCATTGGCCGAAAGCTGTATCCCTGCTATAAAACCAAGCAGGGTATCCCTAAAGATCAGGAGCAGAATGGCGGTGAGTCCACCAAGAACGCTTAAGATGCCCCAAGGTGATTTGTTGATCAGAATGGCAACGATAAAAATCCCTGCCATGATGTAAATGACAATTTTTATTGCCTGAATATAGCCGCGTATGGGTTTATCCCTGGCAATCTTCAATGAGGAGTAAATATCTTCTATCACCAGAAAAAAAACATCCAGCGCCCTGACATTGACCAGGACAAAGGCAACCATGGCCAGCCGTTTGATGAATTCGGCAATCACGCTCTCTGCTGAAAATATCAAGTCGGCGGCAAAGTAGGTAATGACAACGCTTGGGAGCAAATAAAGATGCTTGAAAAACTTTCTTTCTACAAAGGAATCGCCCCAGGTACTGCTACTTTTTCGTAAACCTTTTTCAATCAAGGGGATGACAAAGCATCTGGCTATCCAGTTGACAAGCAACAGGATAACCACAAGGGCTTTCAAGGAAAAAAGCAGTATCATACTGTGGCTCACTGCCTCAGGAACGCCTTGATCGATCAGCCATCGCTCGATTATGTTACGCATTTTTCGGCCTTGTTGTGAAAAATGATTTATATGACAACCCAATATGCCTTGCCCTTGTCAATCAGCTGAAAATGTCTACTTACCAGGATGATTCAGCTGTTTCTGACTGAAAGGTAAAACGAGATGTCAATGATGCTCAAAATATAACCGATGCCACTCAGAATGTCATGCAGTCTGATCTTTTGTTCATGGTTCTCTATCTGCCGCCAAAAAATAAGGGACCATCAGAAAGAGAAGAGGTCAAGTCTGCATCGTTTTTTTGGTACGCACTAAAAAGACCAATCATGCAGGAAAGCACCCTTCTCCCCTTCATCAAAAGCCAACGGTAGACTTGACCCCTTTTCCTTTTAAAAGATGAAAAACTATCCAACTTAGGAATGTAAAATTAATAACTTCCCGATTTCAAGAAACTGGCATGGCCTTAT
>CAYRGM010000269.1:0-1832 GCA_964423765.1 uncultured Desulfobulbaceae bacterium | reverse complement strand
GACAAGGGTTGAAAAAGCTCTGCAGAACAAAAAACAAACCATATAAAAGGAGGATATTATTGGCGGCTGAAAACGGCAGCTGAGAACAATATTTTATATAGATTTATCGCTTAAAAATTCCCCACCTTCAACTGAGGATTTTTGTTTGCAAAAGTGGGGATTTTTATCTTGCAAAAAAAACAATTATTGGCGTAATAGATTGAAAACACTATAAAAGCCTAACCAGACGCTGCACCTGACCGCCAACAGCGTTTGGTTTTTTCAAGGTTTTTATTTCCATCATAATTTTGTGGTTTTTCAAAGCTCTGTAGTGTTGGCGGCAGGTGAGCTCAATCGTTAGCCCCTCAACCCAAGCACGGAGGATATAAACAAAACTCATGAAGGATATCCATGTTTGAACAAACCTTTAAAAACATAGATGACATTCTCCATAAAGATGCAGGATGCGGAAGCGAGCTGGATTATGTGGAGCAAACCTCATGGGTACTGTTTCTAAAATATCTGGATGATCTGGAAAAAGACAAGCAGACTGCCGCTGAGCTTTCAGGTAGAAGTTACAGCAAAATCATTGATGATGAATTCCAATGGACTAATTGGGCTGCTCCCAAACTGGAAAATGGAAAAACATGGGGTCAAGTCTCATCTTGACATATAGATGTAGCGGAGCTTTACCATGAGTCGATCATTACGCCTTGAGTACCCCGGTGCCTGCTAAACTAATTATCAATTGATATATAGCAGGCTCAGTAAATAACCAATATAAGCACCAAGTAACAGCAAACCCTGCCATCGTTTAGTGCCGCCGTGTCTCAGGAGGATGGGAAGTAGGAACAGGGTGAAGGCCAGCATGATTGGCAGGTCTCGATGCAGGAGGGATGGATCGAGAGCAAAGGGGGTAATCAGGCCGGTCAGCCCCAGAACCATGAATAAGTTAAACATGTTGGAGCCGATGATATTGCCGACCAGCATTCCTGACTCTTTATGGCGAAGGGCAGCGAGGGAAGAGGCAAGTTCCGGCAGGGAAGTGCCGATGGCAGCGAGGGTCAGACCGATTATCAGTTCGCTGATTCCAAAATAAATGGCAATATCCACCGCACCCTTGATGAAGATATTGGAGCCGACACTGAGCATGATCAGACCGGCAAGGATCAGGATAATGATTAGAGAAGTTTTCATGCCGGTTGCAGCAACTTCGGTCCGGTTCTGTTTGTTTTTAGAGTTGTTGATGCAAATCAAAACTGTGTAGCTGATCAGGGTAACCAAGAACAGAACACCAACGCTGCGGGGAAAAAATCCATAAGCACTACAGATCATTAGGATGACACTGCCGCAAATTACTATGAGCAGTTCTGTCCGAATTTCTTTCATCTGCACCTGCAGCGGTACCAGAATTGCACAAAACCCAAGAATCAGACCGACATTGGCAATGTTCGAGCCGATAATATTACCGATCATGATGTCCTCGAATCCTTGAAGGGCGGCGGTCAGGCTGACAAAGAGTTCAGGTACAGAAGTGCCGAAGGCAACTACGGTCAGACCTATGAGAATCGGTTTCATGCTAAAGCGTCGGGCAAGTCCGACAGCCCCTTTGATCAGGAATTCTCCGCCGCCAACGAGGATAAGCAGACCTCCGATAACTGAGATTGTTGCCATATAAAGGGGCATGGATATATGTTCTGTCATTTGCTGTCCTTTGTTTTTTTGTCTGGGGGTACTACATACGCAGCAGTGGTAATATCTGCTGTTTGCCTGGGTATTGTCTGTCCGATGATGAGATACTATGGAATGTAAAATTAATAACTTCCCGATTTCAAGAAACTGGCATGGCCTTA
>CAYRGM010000268.1:0-1843 GCA_964423765.1 uncultured Desulfobulbaceae bacterium | reverse complement strand
ACTTGATCTTCAGTAACTATTTAGCGAAATGGGCGGAGAGGTAAGCGAGGAACGAGGCTCCGTGGAGTGCAGCTGAAGTAAATATTAGGGTTGATAAAAAAACTCTCATAAACAAGGACTGTAAATGTTTGGGTAGTGCTTTAGATTCGTTCATTCTGGCCGGTGAAGCGTACTTTTGCTACTCGAACCGGCAGAATGGACGAATAGGTAAGCGAGGAACGAAACTCCGTGAGGTACTACCCCGAATATTTACGCTGAATAGTTACGATCTTCACTGATATCTTGCACATCAAGGCTTCCCAAAAATCCCCAACAGACCAACGGATATGCCTGTGGTTTTTGGAAATCCTTGGCACACAAGATATCGGCACATCTACGATAAGTATCCAAGATGTCAGCAATATAAAAGGTTATGGAAGATTTGTCATAACAATAAAACCGGGAAGTTTCAGATTGGAGAGTAATATGATAAGCATAATAAAAAAGGTAAGTATATTATTGGCACTACTATGGATAATAAATGCTAATGCTGCATTTGCAGGCTTTGAATATAGCGTCGATAGCAATAATTCAGTTGTAATGTTTAGTGTAGTGACAAAACAATATATTGTTGAGCCTGCAGTTTTTAGAAATATAGGCGGGTCAATTTCCAAATTAGGTTATATTGAAATAGATATTGATGTAAGTAGCATTGATACACACATTCCATTAAGGGATAAACGATTAAAACATGTGTTTTTCAAAATAGAAGAATTTCCTATGGCTCATATCATGACAAAGATTGATATGAACAAATTAGAATCAATTCCTCATTACAAACAAATGGAAATATCAGCTACTTTAGAATTTTATGGAAATAGTAAAGAAGTGAAATTAAATATTTTAGTTGCAAGAATTTGTGAAAACAAGCTGTTAATTGTCTCAATGGAGCCATTCATAGTCGATGCGAGTGATTTTGGAGTGCCTGCCAGCAATATGATTGAACTATCTAAGAGAGCTGGAAATATAGAAATTTCTGACGAAGTTGCTGTTACTTTTGTGTTAAGTTTTAAAAAGGACATGTGACAATATGATCTTGTTTTTGTGGGTTAATCTATTAGTTCCGTAGCCTTGGAAACAATTTACTTAAACCTGAATTGAGAGATTTTATGACGCAGATATCAGCATATATCTGCATCATAAAATCGCTCAATTCAGGTTTATATTTCTTCGGGATAAGGAAAATCTTCCTTATCTATCAATTTGAACATCCTTTGTTTTTTTGGAGTATTTTTATTGTGATAGATAGCCAGCTCTTTGACCATGGTCAGGACCTGTTCCTCATCAGATTTGTTGGCAATCCGTCGTCCAACCTTAGGGGTAATTCCTAATTTTCCTCCGACCAAGACATCCATCATTCCCCGGGAATACCGACAATCCATATATCAATATTCAAGGGTGCTGAGCAGGTCTGGGGTAGCCGCTGACAAGGGGTCAAGTCTGCCGTTAACTTTTTAGCAGGGAAGGAAAATCCTTTCCTGCATTATAAGACAATCAGTATTTTCTCCCTGTCATAATACATAACATGATACCAAACTCAGGAATATTATATGCTCAACAGTCTGTTGACATTATTGCTATTTCGAACACCTGCACAAAAGCCAAGGGTAGACTTGACCCCTGCTTGACCCCTTCTCTTAAGATGATACCAAGTGCCGGGGTATTCAAGGCGTAATGAATGATCGGCTCATGGCAAAAGAGTGTAGATCCGTTACAGAGCTATATGTCAAGATGAGACTTGACCCCATGTTTAAGCTGCATGGTTTCAAGAAGCGTAAGATGAGCCAATGCAAGACCATAAAAG
>CAYRGM010000267.1:0-1865 GCA_964423765.1 uncultured Desulfobulbaceae bacterium | reverse complement strand
TAGTGCCTGAACGGAAACCCACAAATTCCATTCAGAAAACTCTGCCAACCTATTTTTATGGAGCAAATTGACAAAAAAACGAAAATAACGAGCCGTAAAACCTTTTATTTTAAAGGTAATTGTATAAAAAATACACAGCTCTTGCTTTTCAGGCAGACCTACCCTTGAGCCTTTTACCGACCTTCTGTGCTGATCCTGAATTAAGCGGCTTGGCGATATTCTCGCTGTCGCTCCCTTTGTAATTGCTCTCGTTCCCTTTCTTGTAAGATTGCGCCGATTTTAATCAGGTTTCGACCCACAATAGACCAGGCAATATATCGCTTGAAGCCCTCAATTCCATGGTCTGGGCAATGATCCAGCCCGTGGACTTCTAGTGCATTGATGGCTGATTCAATGGCAGGGTGCTGTTTTCGGGCGGTTACAAAGGCTTCGGTGCTTTCTCTTTCTCTGTCGGCTTTCGACCACTTACCTTTTTTAGGAAGTGTCACTTCATCCAGTATTTCTTGCAATTGCTCCTGATTGCTTTTGCTATGAAAGCCTTTGTCAAAGCTACAACCCCTCAGTAACGGATAGTTGATCTGTGTTTCTTCAATCATCGCAACGGCAATTTTATCGTCGGTTTGTTTTTCCATTACCTTATGATGCAGAATGAATCCCATCTGGTCTTCCAGTACGCAGACTCTTAAACCCAGCTCAACGGGAACGCCTGCTTTTCCTTTGCTGATCCATTCGGTATGTTCTTCAAAGATCGAAAATACTTTTTCTTCGTGAGGAATGGTTTCATCCAGAATAACCCGTCGATTAATCTGATCAATCTGACGGTCGGCGTGGGGTAGAAAGTGTTCAATAGTTTGAGTAAGTGCAATAGCGGTGGGTGAACAATGGATCTGTAATTCTTTATGGGTCTGATCCACTCTGTCCCGTAATACCTGACTGCGGTCAAGCAGTATCTGGTAGGTTTGTTTGATGAGTTCTTCGCGTTTTTCGACCTGTTCGGGTTTACTGGAATTTGATTTCTTTAGCTTGCTGGCTCTGTGACCCAGATTACGCAGTCCATTGTAGAGATGCCGCCATTGTCTCCATCCGTTGATTTCATTCAGTGATTTGTCTGCTTGGCCGCAGGCAGCCAGGAGTTTTCGCATGGCATCAACCAGTAACCTGACATCGGTCGGAAAATCTACATCGGTTTCTACTACAAAGGAATCGCAACGCCCAAGGAGGGTTTGATTTTCTTGTCCGAGTAGTTGGTGTCCCTGTTTCACTATTTCATGGTTGATGCTGGCCAGAACCTCATCCGTCAATCGAGATGCATTATCCTTAATGGTTTGCAGTCCATAGCGTTTATCTTCATCAAAAATACCATGCCCCAGCATTTGACGCAGGGTGCGATGTTCATTGGCTAGCTCCATTATTCGGTCATAATCGCTGTTCAGAGCCAGTCGGAGTACACCCAGTACAAATACACACCATAAACTCATTCCGGGGCGACCCGTATCAGGATCAGTCTTTGCAATAATAACGGTTCCTATTTGTTCGAGGATGATATCTCTTGTTTCTGTATCCTTGTAAATTTGTTGTAATCCACGGAGTACTTGAGGAATATCGTCTCGTGAATGAATATCGAACTGAATGTCATCAATGAGGGTTTCACCGATCTGGATCTGGGGATTGAGGGCGTAGCGCATATGAAGATTTTAAAAACCAGTCAATTATTTGGAGAGCTAAAGCTATATTTTATCATATTTTTCAATGAGATAACATAATAATCAGAAATTTGATACGATAGTTTTATGAGTTCTTCAGTTATTAGAGAGGGTCTAAGTTACTGTATATACTTATGTTTTTTACTTTCCGTTCAGGCACTA
>CAYRGM010000266.1:0-1869 GCA_964423765.1 uncultured Desulfobulbaceae bacterium | reverse complement strand
TAGTTACAGCCTAAGATTATGGGAGTTTGTTCATTACGCTGAATAGTTACGATTTTTTTACTAACAGACCTCGTAAACGCCCTCTAAAAACGCCCTGTTTTTTAGACAATTTTCTTGTGCAGCTTTTCCTGCCCCCTGATAATCAAGCCATTTTGATGTTCAAGAATTATCAATTATCAATTTACGATGTCTGTAAGTGGCTTTTTGTTATTTTTTCATAAATTACTTTTTTTTTCAACCATTAATTCGTATGATTATGAAAGAACAGTTACCTGAGCCAGAGGGTGGCATTCAGCCCCTGCCACAACCGTCGAAAAAAACAATATCACCTGATATGCAAAAAATATTGATAGCAGGCAGCGATGGTCGCTTCAACAAAAGTCTTCAGGAACTTCTTCTTATACACGACTATGTATCCCATATCGCCTTAACAGAGCAGGAGGTCATCACTTGCTTGAACCAGTACCATTTTGCTTTGATCATACTTGAGCTTAAAATAATCGAGATCCATGGTAGGAAAATGATGGAGTTTATCAAGAGCAAACAGGGAAAGAGTAAACTAATTATGCTTAGTAACGATTCGATCTTTGACAAAGCTGTCTGGGCACTGCGTCAAGGAGCTAATGACTTTTTCAAAACACCTTACTCTCCTGATGAACTGCTCTTATCTATTCAAAAACAATTCAGTCACACCAGATCAGATCATAAAAGTCAGCGTAGTCAATCACAGCTATTGAATTCTGAGTTGCTGCATCGCTATATGATTCATAATTCTCCTGATATCATCTATCTCCTTGATCATAATGGTAATTTTTCATTTTTTAACAAACAGGTCGATGACTTGCTGGGTTTCTCAAGAAAAGAGTTGCTAGGAAAACATTATAGTACACTTATTCATCCGGAAGATCTTGAAAAATCCCGGTATGTGTTCAGTGAGAGAAGAACCGGAGTGCGTGCCAGCAAAAATATAGAATTGCGCCTCCTCCACAAAACCTACGGATCTTCAAACGCTGCCACCAACAATTCGGAAATAGAGATAGAGCTTCATACCACTGGAATTTATAAAAACTGTAAAGAAAGCCAGAAGCAAGTTTTTCTTGGTACCTATGGTGTTGCACGGGATATTTCGCAACGCAAAATGACCGAGAAACAGTATCATCATCAACTAAACCATGACGAACTGACAAACCTGCCCAATCGTATCTTATTTCGAGATCGGCTTCGTCTTGCCCTTGTTCAGGCCAAACGGATCAGAAAGTCTCTGGCTGTTATGTTTCTTGACATTGATGACTTCAAAAAGATTAATGATTCTTTTGGTCATGCCGGCGGTGACAGTCTTCTCCAGACATTCAGTGTTCGATTAAAGTCCTGCCTGCGGGAAAGCGATACTTTGGCCAGAATCAGTGGAGATGAGTTTACTATTCTCATCCCCCAGATAAACAGCTATAAAGATACAAAAAAGATCGCCAGGAAAATTATCAATGAGTTTTTACTTCCCTTTAAAATTGATCAGATGGAAGTCACCATAGGAGTTTCCATCGGTATTGCCCTGTCACCGGAGGACAGTAAGTCTGAGAAGGAATTGATGCTTAAGGCAGATTCTGCCATGTACTATGTCAAACATCATGGAAAAAATGGATTTATGCACTATGACGAGATCCTGCAAAAACCTGGCGACCATGAGCAACCCGATGAGCAAAAACAATTCAATTGATATCGAAGCACTCATAACCATACAGAATGGACACCTTGTTTGCCTTCACGGATTCAGGTGATACCCCTGCACAACGACACATCCAAGATATGGTGCAGGCCAGTTGACAAATAGAACTTTCACGGCAAACCATATGGACGGTAAAAAGAAAATAT
>CAYRGM010000265.1:1383-1876 GCA_964423765.1 uncultured Desulfobulbaceae bacterium | reverse complement strand
GTGAAATGGAAGGCATCTTCTCGGGCAACGAAATTTTCATCTGTAAAAACAGTGTGGCACCAGGGGCATTTAGTGACAATAAGTTTGCTGTGTTGGTCATTGGTTCTGCATTCCATGGCCTGTTTGAAAGTGTTGGGAGAACTTGCTGTTCCTACCCACAGGCCAACGGTGATTGCCTGCCTGCCAAATTTTTTTGTATCTTCCCTTCGCAATAACTCCAATGCAAAGATAACCTTGCAGGCTCTCATAAATTGCTGGGAAGTGAGTAGCCTTAAGGTGTAACGCATAATTGCAACTGTGCCGCCATAGCTGGCAGAATATCGCAACCTTCTGTAGATAAACAAAAAAGCCATCAGGCCCAGATAGGCTTCTGTCTTGCCTCCCCCCGTCGGGAACCAGATGAGATCCAAAGTATTGCGAAACGCACTGTCTTCGTTGGTGGATGACTCCAACACCATTAAAATAAAAGCGAGTTGGAAGGGGCGCCACGTGT
>CAYRGM010000265.1:0-1359 GCA_964423765.1 uncultured Desulfobulbaceae bacterium | reverse complement strand
ACTCTTTCCCCTTCACCGCCAAACTGTGGAGCGCATCTGCATGAGCATTGCCTTGTTTGCCATGGCAAAGGCTGTTCGTGCATATTCGTCTTCCTCAAGAAACCGAATTCCCTGCTCCATCCTTTTTTGGGCAGAAATAAGGCGAGTTATAATATCTTCCGCTGTTTCTTGATCTGCTTCATCTTCCCGGCGGGCTTTTTTTGTTTGAGCAGAAATCCAGGTGTCGTATTCAGCAACAAAATGCTTCAGTTCTGCAAGGCAGTTTTTGTCTTGCTCACATGCACGTAAATAGGTGAATTGCAATACTTGTGACTTCCTGTCACCGGTGTCGGCTGTAACCTGAGGAACTTCTACAACAGGCATGAAATCTGCCCATATTTCCAGTTTATTTTGTCTGTTTGTTTTCCAGTCAACTCCTGTTCCGTGGCCGACCGCATAGGTACGTATATCTTTGTATCTGAGCTCGATTTCTTTTTCTTCACTACTCAATAATTCTCTTTTGGTCGTTGGGTAATTACCGACGGTTCCATGTTCAATAATACATTTCAAGGTGACTTCAAATAATGCTTTTCCGTTAATTTCCTTATGGTATTTTTTTGTTTCATTAATAGTCTGGGTGTTTGATATTGAAATCGTGACAATGTAGCCATCCTGGTATTTTCGCCACAGGGCATCAATCCTGGCTTTACCATCAAATACCTGGTATTGCTTTACTCCATCAGGAGTAAATTCCACTTCTTCTCCATTATTCTGGGCAAGGTGGTGTTTCTCCCACTGTTGTTTTTTTTGAGCAAATTTTTGCTGACGTTCATCTCTTTCATATTTTCTATGGTAAAAAACTGCTTGATAAAAAATTCTCAGTTTTATCAATTCATCTGTAATGTAAAAAGAAAAACCTGCTGATGACGGCGGAATATATCGTTTTTCTTTTTTGACAGGTTGAGCTGTCTCATCATCTTCATTTTCAAGCCCAACGTCAGTATCATCATCAGGTTCATTCTCATCTTGTGAGACCGGAAACAATATACCAGTAAAGAAACGATCCAGTGGGGCTATCCCAGCTAATATATTGTCTTTATAGTCAAACCCAATTAATTGGTTTTTTGTCCATTCAATGAGATTTGTTCTTTGGGTTTGGTAGTCCATAATTAAAAAAATGTTTCCCTATCGATGTTCCCTTGTGTGCCACAACCGTAGGATGGAGTGGTACAGTAAAAGTAGACACCTTAAACATGCGAGTTCACTATTGTCCCAACGTTTAATCGAACAATTTCAACTGGATAACGTTGGGTGCTTTCTCGTTATCAATTCCGGGGACAGTATATATAACCATATACTGTCCCCGGAATTGGGAGCACA
>CAYRGM010000264.1:0-1914 GCA_964423765.1 uncultured Desulfobulbaceae bacterium | reverse complement strand
TGGAGATGATCTCCGAGCTTGGTTACTGTAATGGTATTGAAAATTACAGCCGTCACCTGACCGGTAAACCGCCGGGGGTGCCTCCACCTAATCTTCTTGATTATTTTTCTGACGATTATTTGCTGATCATTGATGAATCGCATATTGCGGTTTCCCAGGTGGGAGGGATGTATAATGGCGACCGATCCCGGAAGACCACTCTGGTAAATTTTGGCTTCCGGTTGCCTTCTGCCCTTGACAACCGCCCCTTGCGTTTTGATGAGTTTGAAAAAAGAATCAATCAGGTTGTTTATGTCTCTGCGACACCAGGCCCTTATGAACTGGAAAAGGCCGGTGACCGGATTATTGAACAGTTAATTCGTCCCACCGGTCTGCTTGACCCGGAAATAGAGGTGCGGCCTGCTGGCAATCAGGTGGATGATCTCCTTGAACAGATCAGAATCTGCACGGAACAGGGTGAGGCTGTACTGGTTACAACTCTGACCAAGCGAATGTCAGAAGAACTTACCGAATATTATGAAAATGTTGGGGTTAAGGTAAGGTATCTCCATTCAGATATCAAGACCCTGGAGAGGGTGGAGCTGATTCGGAGTCTTCGTAATGGTGATTATAATGTCCTGATCGGGATTAATCTTCTGCGGGAAGGATTGGATATTCCTGAAGTTTCTCTGGTGGCTATTCTTGATGCGGATAAGGAGGGATTTCTTCGTTCCAGGCGTTCCCTCATCCAAACCTGCGGTCGGGCAGCAAGAAACGCCCGGGGCAGGGTTATTTTTTATGCTGATACCATTACCTCGTCCATGCAGTATGCCATTGATGAAACCAGGCGAAGACGAACGATTCAGGCAGAACATAATCGAGAGCATAATATTACTCCCCGTACCATCTGCTCTGAAGTCAAGGATTCCATGGCCATTCATCTCAAGGCATCGGGATGGCAGCCAACCGGGTACGGGCAGCAGGGCAGAACAGACGATGGCTTGCTCCAGGCGGCAGAGCCGACAGAGGTGTATCATAATTTGGGCGATTTAAGAGCTGAAATAAAGAAACTTGATGGAATGATGAAAGAGTCGGCTGAAAAACTTGCTTTTGAGGAGGCCGCGGCTTACCGGGATCAAATTAACGAACTTAAAAAACTGGAGTTGGAAGTTGGCTGATTCTTTTATTTATAAAATATCTCTACGCATACTACCAAGATTATTTTCTGTTTTATCCCGTTTTTGGTTTGGCAGTTGCCGGGTTACGGTATCAGGTGAAGAGTATTTGCAGGAATTCATCAGTCGCGGGGGAGGGATTGCCGCATTCTGGCATTATTCTATTTTTTATCTATTTTATCATCTTCGTCTATTTCCCGCAGCCATAATGGTCAGTGCCAGCCGTGACGGTGAATATATTGCCAGATTAATTAAGTTGCAGGGACATACACCGGTGCGGGGTTCTGTTAACCGGCGGAGAGTGAGCGGGCTTAAACAGCTGCTCAAGGAAATCCGGGCCGGAAAAAATGCCGGTATTGTTGTCGATGGTTCCCAGGGGCCGCCCCGCAAAGTTAAGGCCGGGGTTATTCTGCTTGCTTCCCGCTCCGGCCGTCCGATACTGCCCATGGTTTGGTCTTCTTCAGCAAAACTGGTTTTTAGATCATGGGACAGGACAGTCCTACCCCTACCATTTTCCCGAATATTCTTTTATTATGGTAAACCGTTGTTTGTTCCTGACAATATTAAGACCGATGAAATGGAGGAATACCGGTTAGAGTTGGAAAAAAGGTTGAATATTCTTTATGATAGGGCTTGGGAAGAGGGAACTCATTAATACCTGAGTTGAGTGATTTTTTAGCTTGATCTGCACTCGCTTACATAGTGTAGATAAATTTAGCACCCTTCGGGCAGGCTTTTAGTCTGTTAATAATTGATTATT
>CAYRGM010000263.1:0-1921 GCA_964423765.1 uncultured Desulfobulbaceae bacterium | reverse complement strand
TTTTTTAATATATGTCCGGTTAGTTAATGCAATTCTCTAACCGGACACTGCTGATGACAAATACAAGAAAAAATGATCCTGTTAAGATTTTTTGGGATAAATACATAAAACACCTTGCAGATATAGGAGTTAAACCCTCAGTTTCCCGGTGGTATGTTATCAGGGCAGAGCAATATATAAAAAGATTTCCCAATAAAAAATTACTTGACCATAGCCCTGAAGACATAATCTGTTACTTGAAAGAACAGGGTGGAAACGGTAAAATTTCAGACTGGCAATTTTGCCAGCTTGTCGATGCTATACAGAAATTATTTGAGATAGTTAAGAAAGGGGTCAAGTCTGCCGTTGACTTCACGCTTGACAAGCAGCAGGGGCGAACCTGTGTGTTCGCCCCTACGGAAATGTACGGCGTACGGCGGGGGTCGGACCAAGCTAACAGACTGAATATTAAACATTTTCTTTCCAAAAGTAGGTGTTTATCGGGCTTAAAGTGGCTTTTTCAACACTCAAAACAGTGTCGTAAGGAATTTCAGGCTCCTTCAAGACAGTCGCACCATTGACTGAAACGATGGATCTTTTCTCTGCCCGGCTTGCAAGTTTCTGTTTTATTGGGGTCGGGATTGGCGGGATTGGGGTCGGACCAAGCTATCTTGCTGGTATGTCGTATAAAACATCCAGAAAACTGCTGTTTTGAAGCCTTAAAGCGGCCTTTTTTGCATCAAAATGAGCATTATAAGCACACAATGGTTTGTCCTGTTCCTTTACTCTCCAACTCTGCTAAGTGCCTCATCGACCACCTTCCTTGAGAGATAAAGCCCGGCGACCATCATATTCTCAATGACAGGCCGAGCTTTCGGGATCAAGCCGCGTTTCTTTGCCACCAACACAATCCCGAGTGTTCCACGAACGGAGATATTCAAACCGGCGGCACACTTCCTGCCAGCCAGATCGTCAATAATGGCCTCGACACCAGAATGTTCAGCCGCCAATGCCAGTACACTCGACTCCCCGATACCCAAGCGCCACTCCGTGATAATAGTCGGAATGGTGCTAACGGGCTTTACCTCTATCCATTCTGTTTGTTCAATCACCTTGGCCGTAATGTCCTGTTGTCCCCGCTGCAAAATCTCCGTTGCAACTGGTTCCGGAACCCAGATATTATCAGCAAATGCCTGCAGCAAATCCAGATGATGACTGCGTGACAGAAAGATCAACGGCGAGGCATTGATAATCGCCTTGTCAGCCACGCGCAAGCTCTTTGTCCAGGTCATCAAAATCCACCACAAATGAATCTTTTCCCATCCTTGAGAGCGCCAGCAAAAAATCGGTACGATCCATTCCCGCTATTCTGGCCGCCCACTCCTGAGAGATACGCCCTTGCTGATACCAATGGGTTGATGCGGCCAGGCGCAATTCTTTATCCAGTTCATCCGGACTGCAATGTAGGACGGAGTACACTGTTTCCGGTAATTCTACGCTAACTTGAGCCATATTTTTTACCTCTTGAAGAAATTAAAGCGTTATATATTCAGTATATATTAGGGGTCTATGCCACTCAATGTGGCATAGACCAGTAATGTTTATTTAACGCTACACCAACTTTGCATTGATGGCAAAGCAAAAAAAGCCTGATAATGTGTATGACTGCCAAGCTGAATCCGACTTATTATAATAAGGGGGTATCCACTTCATGCAAGTACCCACTACATATTGTGGTCATTATTTATAAGCCGATGATACGGTAAGTTTCTACCGTGACAGCCTGCTACATTAGCCTGTAAAACAACATACTGCGTGAGCTTGATTTGCGGCGATTAAATCGGAACATATACTCATCAAATTCAGGGTAGAGTAGAGCACTGATTCAGCAGGATTCCTTTGACTCTTTCCAATAACGCCTCGCCGCACGCGGCTACTACGT
>CAYRGM010000262.1:0-1927 GCA_964423765.1 uncultured Desulfobulbaceae bacterium | reverse complement strand
ACTCAAGCAAAAAGCTGCATAAAAAAGCGACATCTTACTTGACATCTACCGAAACAGACACCATTTGCAGTATTTTCAACGGTGACAACGCATTAAACGATAAAGACTGTTACCTCTTCCGGCTCGCTTCGCTTGCCGAAAGTAGGTTTAACGCATTAATGACCCAAGAATGGGAAAGTGCAAAGAAGAAAGGCCGGGGCATGTTTCCATGTCCGGCCTCCCATTCTCGAGTCACTCACTACGGCGCTCGGGTCGCTCCTCAGCGTTGCCCTATCCTCCGAGTGAGCAGGATAACAGTAACAGATCTTTGTATTTATTTAAAGTAGATACTGCTGCTTATTCAATGTATGGTAATGGCATCAAAAATGGTGGCGAGCTGACTTGTCAATCGCTGTAAAAGGAACTGTAAATTCCACCTTAAAATCGTCAACTCGTGGTTTAAGAATGGGGGTAGGCTCAGTTGGCTACCAAGGTTTCTTCTTTCATAATGGCAAGGAAATAAATTATACGCAGTATGATAAATATCCATATAGAAACGAAGGAGAAATACATAGAAACTATATTTTTGTAGACAAGAAAAAGAAATATTCTTAATGTTATAATCTTATGGTTATAAAAACACCTAACGAATAAGGTTAGATTGTGTGAGCACAGCGAACCACAATCTGAACCGTTTGTTGGACGAGTCCGGCATTATATAGAAAATAGCTTTTTGAGATCATTCCTGATTTAGGCAGACAGGTTGCGGAATGGTAGAGAAAATGATTTGAGATGACTTTGAGTGGTCAAAAGGAGCTTGCATTCTGCTTTTCAAGGGTGATATAGCCATATTTTGCGCAGAACTATCCATTACCGTCAGATACGGATTTTTTATAAACATTATGCTGTGTGTAAGTTTACATAGCATAGCCCCCGCCTGTAAGTATGTTTCTTAAGGCCAATCATCTCGCCGCTGTTATCGGAATCATGGTGCGCAAGATTCTCATTTGTGTTCCGCACCATTTACAAATAATCCCGGCTTTTTTTAGCACGGGGTCACAGAAAACACGGGGTCAGGTCTTTCCGTGCCACATTCACTAGGAGGTTGTCCGGGAAGGAAATGGGGGACAGACCACGTTAATCGATGCTTTTTCTGATCTTTCATGGTATTAACAGAAAATGCCAAGACGATCTCGAATAATTGTGCCCAACATCCCACTCCATATCATTCAGCGTGGGAATAATCGGCAAGCCTGTTTTTTCACCGATGAAGATTATTTATTTTATCTGGAGTGGTTGAAAGAATATGCGGAAAGCTCCAAATGTTTGATACATGCTTATGTATTAATGACAAACCATGTGCACCTCCTTTTAACTCCCGGGAGATCAGACAGCGCAGGAGCACTCATGAAATCCCTCGGGCAGCGGTATGTGCAGTATGTCAACCGGGGACTTATGCACGCAGTGGTACTTTATGGGAAGGGCGTTTTCGTTCTTCAATCATTCAGCAGGATGAGTACCTATTTTCTTGCCATCGTTACATTGAAATGAATCCTGTTCGTGCAGGGATTGTTAAACATCCTGGTGAATACCGCTGGTCAAGCTATCAACGTAATGGGCAGGGTGAAAGTTTTGATCTATTAACTCCTCATGTTCTTTATCAGAGCCTTGGAAAAACAGATGCAGAACGGCAAGGATCCTATCGGGAATTGTTTCGATATGAACTGGAATCTATATCATTGCGATAACCCAGCAACTCAACCAGCCCTTCTCTGTCCCAGGCAGACAGTTCATGCTGAGTAACTGCTGAGGGATTACCAAGGTCAGGTTCACCGACCAACCAGAACCGGATAAATCAACTCCCGACCCCGGAATCATGACCACTTTATTAAAGCTCAAGCCCGCAATTTGATTTAAAACTTCACGATCATTGGGGTTCTGACAGATC
>CAYRGM010000261.1:0-1939 GCA_964423765.1 uncultured Desulfobulbaceae bacterium | reverse complement strand
AAATGCGTTTTTCAAGATTACTTTTACCAACCAGCAAAGAAACTCCGGCTGAGGCAGAAGTCATCAGTCACCAACTGATGTTGAGAGCCGGTCTGATTAGAAAACTTACTTCCGGGCTTTATACATATTTACCTGCGGGCTTAAGAGTATTGCAGAAAATAGCAGAAATTGTCAGGGAGGAGATGAACCGGGTCGGAGCTCAGGAATTGCTCATGCCCATGGTTCAGCCCGCTGATCTCTGGCATGAATCAGGGCGCTGGCATAAATACGGGGCAGAGCTGCTTCGTTTTAAGGATCGCCACGGTCGGGATTATTGCCTTGGTCCGACCCATGAGGAGGTCATCACTGATATTGCCAGGCGGGAGCTGCACTCTTATCGGCAGCTTCCCATTAACCTATATCAGATCCAGACCAAATTTCGGGATGAAATCAGACCCCGCTTTGGTCTCATGCGGGGCCGGGAATTTTTGATGAAGGATGCTTATTCCTTTGATGTGGACGATGCAGCAGCTTCAAGAACTTACCAGATCATGAAAACAGCCTATCATCGTATCTTTCAGCGTTGTGGCTTAACATTTAGGGCAGTTGAGGCTGATACCGGTTCCATTGGTGGTTCTTTTTCCCATGAGTTTATGGTGCTTGCCGATACCGGCGAGGACACCTTGGTTATCTGTGAGGCCTGCGAGTATGCGGTCAATGTGGAAAAGGCGGTGGTTAACCATAGAAAATCCGTTCCATCAGAAGTAATTCCTGAAGAATTGCTCAAGGTGGAAACCCCGGGCATGAAGAGAGTCGACCGGGTAGCTGAGTTTTTGGGGATAACTCCTGAAAACATAATCAAAACCATGGTTTACCTTGTTGATAAGGAGTTGGTGGCGGTTCTGGTCCGTGGTGACCGGCAGGTTCAGGTGGTCAAATTGAAAAACCTGCTGGATGCTGTCGAGGTTGAGCCTCTGGCTGATGATAAGCTATGGCAGCTTGCCAGGCTTCCTGCTGGTTATATCGGCCCGGTTGGTCTTACCATTCGTTATGTGGCTGATAATGAAGTGATGGAGATGGTAAATGCGGTTGCCGGAGCAAATGAAAAATCCATGCATTTAAGTGGAGTTAATCCCGGTCGGGATTTTAACCCTGAACTTGTTGGTGATCTTCGTCAGATAACCGTTGATGATAGCTGCCCTCTTTGCAACGGGCAGTTATCGCTTAGCGAAGGCATTGAGGTCGGTCATATCTTTAAACTTGGTAACGGCTATTCTACGGCCTTGAAGGCGACCTTTCAAGACCGGGACGGAGTTGAAAAACCATTTATGATGGGATGTTACGGTATTGGTATCAGCCGGGTGGCTGCGGCGGCAGTTGAGCAGCATTATGATGATAACGGGATTATTTTTCCTGTTGCCATCGCCCCTTTTCAGGTTATTATTCTGAACCTTGATATAAAGAACGAGTCGATAAGCAATGCCAGTGAGCAACTATACAGTGAACTTGCAGAGATGGGGATTGATGTTCTTATTGATGATCGGGCTGAACGGCCCGGCTCCAAGTTCAAGGACGCTGATCTGATCGGTATTCCTTACCGGCTGACAGTGGGTAAAACCTATGAAAAGAATAAAGAGGTCGAGTTGCGGGTACGGGCCGGTGGAGAGACAATCGTAATTCCTTTTGACAGGGTTCGGGCGTGTGTTGTAGATATGGTTGTCAGGGGACAGGTGACAGATAATTGATAATTGATAATTTTCGAGGTGACAGGTGACAGGTGTCAGATTTGCAGAATACTTGATAATTTAAAACTCTCTTTAACCCGCACTGTGATGATGTTCCTGTTAGCTAACAACTACAAAGGCAGGGGAGAGATATGCCAAATCATTTAGAGGAAATATTTACAGATCTGAAGTTTCCCGCTTTTATTTTTATGGCAAATCTTCCAAAACATTGTATC
>CAYRGM010000260.1:0-1970 GCA_964423765.1 uncultured Desulfobulbaceae bacterium | reverse complement strand
GCTTTGCAGCGTACTAATGATACTCAAGAAGCTCAAAATGGATGAAGATGGAGTGCAGCTGAATAGTTACCGTTTTTTCTTATTTATTAACGAGAGAGGTTGGTCGATCTCCCATTTCCAAAGCATGAAAATGAATGATTTTTGTTCTCAGGGCAAACAGCAACCATTCAGCAGCTAAAGCACAAATCAATCTATTACTTATTGATATATTTATTATGTGTTGATGTCGTTTCTTTTTCTTGACTATGGCCTCTATTTTAAGAGCCTGGTACTGTGGGTTGATTATTTTTTCAGCTACATCCTCTCCGGAGACAATGGCAGGGTAAATACCCTCACCAGTGAGTCCGGAGGCAAGACCAGCCGCATCTCCGACCAGCCATGTTTTATTGAACTGAAAACCACGGTAATCGTGGTTAACCAGAGCAGCCTGGAAATGTTTTCCGTCAAGAATATACCCTTGTTCCTTTGCCCATACAAGAAGTTGTTGTTTTAATTTTCTGGAGGGTAGTCCGTGTTGAGGATGATAGGCACCGATGGAAATGGATTGACGATGGGGAAATATCCAGCCATACCCTGAACCAAATTGCCTGGTATTAAGGTGCCACTCCATCTTTGTGGTTTCCCCTTTAACCTGACAGTTTATACCAAATCCCATCCGGCTGACCGGTATTTTTAAAAATTTGCGGACCACTGAAGTGGAACCATCGGCACCGACCAGATGCTGATATTTTATTTCCTCAGGTATGCCGCTCTGCAGGTTGTTGACGATAATCAAATTTTTGGTAATTTTATCAACAACCGCTGCTGTTTTTATAACTGCCCCAGCTTCTTTGGCATCTTCGGCCATCTTCTGTCCCAGGGCTTGGCGATTTACCGTGGCTGCGATTGGCTTGGTGTGGGAAATCTTTATTCTCTGGCGGGCAGAAATAATATGCTGATCAGGAAAGGCTCGTTCAATCAGGGATTCTGGGGCATGGCGGAGAAGACCGTTCCAAGTAATGCCGCCTGCACATACTTTTGGACCAATAACTGATTTTCTCTCTAAAACAAGCACATCCTTTCCGTACTCAGCAAGCTTTTTCGCACAGGCAAGACCACCAGGACCCGCCCCGATAATAACTATTTCAACATTTCTATTCATTGACCTTAAACGGTTGGACTGGCTTGCAGGCTTGATTTTCATAATTCACATAGCTCGGATTTGACCACCTGTTCCAGACGGCAGAGCTCTGCGGAGCCGGTCAGCCTGAGGGTTTCTGACCGTTCGTTTGATCAGGATATCAACAGGACTCACTGGTTTTCCATAATATTGACTATTCCAGTCGTTGCGCGGGGTAATCACCGCACCCTCGATGGATATTCCGCCAAAAAGTCCTCTTGAGCGACCAAAAGCAAGTATATCTACGGTTTGTACCTTGGCTGATAGTCCAATCGGTCCAGCGGCTACGGAGATATCTCCACCCAGTTTAAATTCGGTAGAAAGCATGGCATTGATACCCCGGTCGGTCATAATCATGAGGATAATTTCAGAAACATCAGCACCTATTTGCAGACCATAGGAAATAGAAGCCATGGTGTAAAATGCCGGATAACTCCAGGTGGAAGTTTTCCGGTCAAGGGTTAACAGTATGCCTGATCCCCCAGAGGCACCAATGATAAACCCTCCCCGCAACATTTGGGGAATAATGAAAACTCCTTTGGCCCTATGGACATTATTTCGGAACCATGTCATGTTTGGATCATACATGAAGCTTTTAAAAGTGGTTGTTCCCTGGGAGACTAATTCCTGAGGTCTATCTAAACTAGTAGCTGAAGCGGTATTGGTGATGGATAAGAAAATAAAAAATAATACTAATACAAGGGAGAACCATGGTAGTGTTTTTTTCATTATGTCACCTGTAGGTCTTGGGCATATAAAGAAGTTCGGTAACTATTCAGCTGCACTCCACGGAGTCTCGTTCCTCGCTTAC
>CAYRGM010000259.1:0-1981 GCA_964423765.1 uncultured Desulfobulbaceae bacterium | reverse complement strand
AATGCCATGATATTCCTCCTTGAATAGTTAGGCTTATGTTTCTTTTTTTGTTACTGTCGGCATCCTTGCCGTTTTTACTGCCTGTTGTCCTTAATAATCCATTTCGTTACGGTTTTTCTGTCGTTTCACCTCCTGTGATTTTTTGTTTTTATTTTTATCCTGCTCATAACCATGTCGGAGAAAATTATTCTCCCCTTATTTCTCTTATCGAAAGGTTTTAATGAAAACTTTAGGTTTTTTTTTATTTTTTTTTGTATATAGGGGTCAGGCCTGACATTTTGATATTCTTTCTTATGGTATCAGGTACTTGAAGTTGACCATTTTTCTGTGCATTTTTTAAAACATGTGCTTGACCATAACGGGCATCGTGTGTACAGTACACAACATGAATAGTCGGGATATTATAAAAAAATTAAAAAAGGATGGATGGTATTTACATCATACAAAAGGTGACCACCAACAATTTAAGCATAAAGAGAAACTGGGTAAAGTTACTGTCGCCCACCCCAATAAAGCTATTCCAATTGGCACATTACGAAATATTTTCCGACAAGCTGGTTGGAGCTGGAGGTGAACAATGAAATACGCTATTGTTATTCATAAGGATCAAGAATCAGATTATGGTGTAACTTTTCCGGATATACCTGGTTGTTTTTCGGCTGGCGACACAATTGAAGAAGCAATTTCTATGGCTCAAGAAGCTGCTGAGTGCCATATTGAAGGTCTACTTTTAGATTCTGAACCTGTTCCTGTGTCAACACCTATTGAAAGTCATCAAGACAATCAAGATTATAAGGATGCACTTTGGGCATTAATCAAAATTGATATTAGCAAATTGTCACTCAAATCAAAGCGAGTAAATATTTCAATACCGGAAAGATTACTAACTTCTATCGACCATTTTGCCAAAAATCATGGTGAAACTCGTTCAGGGTTATTTGCACAAGCGGTTACTGAATATATGTCAGTCCACCAAAAACGAAACAAGCAAATATCGTAACTTCTCCAAAAGTGAAGAGGGGGACATTGGTTCTAAAACAACTTGTTGCTTAGGAAAGGGGTCAAATCTGCCTTTGACTTTTACCTAAGTTGAGCGATTTTTTAACTTGATCTGCACCAGGTAAGCGAGTGCAACGAGACTCCGATCTCTTGCACGCCAAGGCTTCTAAGAAAACCGCAGGCATACCCATTAGTCTGTTGAGGATTTTCTTAGAAGCCTTGGCATACAAGATATCAGCACATATCTGCGTCATAAAATCGCTCAATTCAGGATATTGTTATTATTGTTGGCCGAGGAAAAAGATTTGACATGAGCTGTAATGTGGATTATGGTAGCTATTATAATCCATATCATAGAGGTGTATTATGAGAACCGTCCAGATGACCCTTGATGATGATCTTGTCAAAGCGGTTGATCGTGTTTCAAAGCAACTTCATACAACTCGTTCTGCTTTTACACGAAAGGCTCTTCGTCAGGCACTTGCTCAATATAGCCTTGAGCAATTAGAACGGAAACACCGCCAAGGGTATGAATGCCACCCAGTATCTACCGATGAGTTCTCTGTTTGGGAAATGGAACAGGCTTGGGGTGATGAATGAAACACGGTGAAATCCGTTGGTACAAATTCGCCAAGCCAGATAAAAAGAGGCCTGTTCTTATCCTAACCCGAGATTCCATATTGAAATATCTTGGTGAAATAACTGTTGTCCCCATTACAAGTACGGTTCGCGACATACCATCCGAGATTTTTCTCTCGAAAGCCGACGGTATGCCCAGGGATTGTGCTGTAAACTGTGACCATCTGCAAACTGTTTCGAGGGGAAAAATCGGCCCCCTGATCATAACCTTGCCCCCTGCAAAAATGGCTGATGTCAGCCGTGCAATTCGATTTGCCCTTGATATCTGAAACAGGAATGATCAACAATAAAAACGGGGTCAAGTCTGCCGTTGACTTTTGATGAGTTTTTAGATCAATAAATC
>CAYRGM010000258.1:0-1985 GCA_964423765.1 uncultured Desulfobulbaceae bacterium | reverse complement strand
ATTATGTCTATTTTTTATGTTATTGTTTTTTTATAGGCATCGAAAATGGGGTCAGAAATGGGGTCAGGTCTCATCTTGAGACATTATTTTCCCCTGACAAACAATTTATAATGTAGCCAATCTTATCTTGTAGGATTGGCTCCTCTGGTAGTTTTTTCCGTATCCTGTTAACAGCGATACTGGAGAAGGCGTATCCGGTCATGCCAAATACCTTGCCAATCTCTAGTGTCGTGTCAACTCTCAAATGACGCATCTCGCTTCCCTCGTTCCCACGCGGGAGCGTGGGAACGAGAATTATGTCATTTCAGCCTTGACGCGACACTAGGCATCAGGGAGTATTCAAGGCGTAATGGTCGACTCATGGCAACAGAGTGTAGCTCCGCTACAGCTATATGTCAAGATGAGACTTGACCCCATGTTTTTTAGTGTATGACTGTGTGTGAGGGCGGGACTATGAAAGATAATTATTGGCAAATTAAACCGAATAAGGATAAGGCATTAATGTTAGCTCGAAGGCAGTTGCCTGAGTTAGTCTGTGATGCCGTCAATTTGGAAGGGATAAATTTTACGCTACCTGAGATTCAGACATTACTTGATGGTGTCACGATTGGTGGACGAAAAATTGTGGATCAACAAATAGCATTGAACCAGTCAGAGGCCTGGAAAGCTCTATTTGGATGGCTGGACGCTGGTGAATTTGAATTGTCAATTGAGAGAGCGTGTGAACTTCATGCAATAGCAGCAAACAATGAAGCTTTAGAATGGGGGCAGTTTCGATCAGGAGGCGTAACCATCGCAGGTACACAATATATGCCACCCTCAGCTCAAGAGTTACCGACTCTCTTTGAGGAAATGATACAGGAAGTGCAAAGTTTGGTAGATATTTATGATTATGCAATTTCGGTGTTCCTTGAAATGGCAAGGAACCAGTTTTTTTATGATGTAAATAAACGAATGGGACGATTTATGATGAATGGTATCTTGATAGATGCAGGGTACCCGTCTATTAATCTTCCAGCAAAGCGTCAATTGGAGTTTAATCGACTCATGTTGGATTTTTATGAGACAGGCAAACAGCAACCCATGAATACTTTTCTGCGTACTTGTCTTGATAAGCGTGCGGTTGTAATAATGAAGGAGGATGTGTGAACAGGTGGGGAACACACCCGGTGTGTTTAAATACAATGGGAAGGCTGTACAACCATTTGAGCCATTAATTCAATAGGCTATCGACTTCCCGGTCAATCAAAGCAATGACATACGCTAACTGTTCTGGTTGTTTTTTTACTGCTTGCTTGAGCTTTTCTCCCCATATCATAAGCTGATTAGTATCAACCTTACGGATGGCGTTATCTTTACTCCACTCAGTACCGATTTTTATTCCAAGTAATTCAAGGCGTTGCCGTTGTTGCTGCCGTTGTTCTTCTGGAGTGTTAGCAAGAACTTTTTTTGTGATATCTTTCCAGCCATCCACCAGCAAACCGCCTTCCATGAACCTATGAAACCACTTTGACTCTTCCCTGCTTAGGTGTGACGGTTCAAACTTCACGCCGGATGACATTATATTTATCTCATTATCGCAAGATGTCATTGCCTGACCTGTTGATGCACAGAAGAACACAACAGAACAGGTCAACAAAATAATTAAAGCTATTTTTTTTCTCGTTTGTTTCCTGAACATAATTCCTTAAGGGGGGCAAAAAAAATAAAAAGTGATAATACAATAATAGTAACTATTCAGCGAGATGAACAAACTCCCATAAACTTAGGCTGTAACTGTTCAGATGTGCTTTATATTCGTTAATTTTGAGCTTCGCAGTGTACTAATGCTACCCAAGAAGCTCAAAATGGGCGAAGATGTAAGCGAACTTGTGAGACTCCGTGGAGTGCAGCTGAATAGTTACCAATAATATTACAATATAAAAATACTAACTTACCCATTCTTTGTCAAGCACACAGCCTGAAAATATAATTTCTGTATATTA
>CAYRGM010000257.1:0-2004 GCA_964423765.1 uncultured Desulfobulbaceae bacterium | reverse complement strand
AATACAGTGTCAAGGTTTTTGGGATTTTTTTTCTTTTCAATCAATTATGATTAGACAAAATATCTATTTATTATTTCTCTCGCACCAGACCTTTAGCATGCAATTCATACCTTTGCAATGAGCGATGACTGGGTGTACACAAGTTGACCTAAACTACAAAAAACATATTCGGTTGTCTTCGGCGGTTTTTATTATAATATCTAATGTGTTAAGGTACAGTGATTTTGTGAAATCAGTTACATCACGGTGAACTGTTAAATGTTTTGTAATGGAGTTTGAATACATGAAGATTTTACAGCTATGTCTCTCTGATGGTAATGGAGGGCTGGAGTTATATGTGACCAGGGTTATCCGATGGCTTAAAGAGGAAAACTATAGTTTTTGTGTCGCTATCAGACCAAAAAGCTTTTTGATGCAATGTCTTGATGAGGGTGCAATTGACTATATCCAACTGAAACCAGTATTGCACTTGTTGCCAATTGCCTCTGCTATGTGCCTGACCAAGTTGATAAAAAGAGAGAGTATTGATGTTATACATATACATTGGGCCAAAGATTTAAATCTCGCTGTCCTTGCAAAAATATTTTCACGCAGACCTGTAAGGATTATCTATACCCGTCATATGGGGATAAGTCGGTCGAAAAGGGATATTTATCATACTTTCTTCTATTGTCGGGTGGATAAATTTATAACAGTAACCAAAGAATTATATAATCAAGCGATAAAAAATCTTCCCCTGCCGGAAAGTAAAATAACTTTTTTTTATCACGGTGCTCCTTCACCAACACAATCAACTGTAGATATTTGTACTTTATTTCTTAAAAAAGCGGGTTTCAACCAGAATAGCTTTAAAATAGGACTCTTTGGCCGAATAGAACATCTTAAGGGGCAGCATATTCTGATTGATGCCGTAGATCAATTGACCAAACAAGGGCAAGATGTTCAGGGCATGTTAATTGGTTTTGCCGGGGATGAGTATTATCTCTCCTCCTTAAAGCAGAAGATCAAAGAACAAGGTCTGTCTGAGAAAATTATGTTCTATGGTTTTCATCCAAATCCAATGGCGGTCATGAACTGTTTTGATGTTGTGCTCCTGACAACCTATATTGAGACTTTTGGACTTGTTCTTATAGAAGCGATGAGAACTGGTGTTACCGTAATCGGTACAAATGCCGGAGGAGTACCGGAGATCATAGATGACGAAAAAACAGGTCTTCTTTTTGAACCGGGTGATTCCTTGAGCCTCGTCAATGCCATTGAAACGCTTATTAAAAATCCCTCCTTGTCTAAAAAGTTGGCAAAGGCAGGGCAGAAAAAGGCTGATGATATGTTTGCTGAAGACAAACACTTTCGAAAGCTTAAAGAGATATACGCTTGGAATGATAATGTAACTTGATCTGCACCTATCTCTTGCACGCCAAGGCTTATAATAAAATCCGTGGGCAGACCAACGGGTATGTCTGCGGTTTTTGAAAAACCTTGGCACACAAGATATCGGAGTCTCGCTTCGCTCGCTTACCTAGCATATATCTTCGTCATAAAATCGCTCAATTCAGGTTAAATATTCCCGGAATTAATGCCAGCCGACAGGGTCAGGTTTGACAAAAATATTTGTCAAACCTGACCCCTGGCGACTAACGGTTTATTTAGATAGACCAAATTTGCTGAGATGAGTGACCTCTATATCCTGCAAGTACAGAATACCGGCATAATTTGTAAAAAATTTATTCTCTACTTCAACAGCTATTTTTTTAGCTATGTCCTCATTGGTAACAATATCTATCCTGACACTATCCAGCATCCCGCTGATATCATAACCAAGCCTGACACCACTCTCTCCTTTGCCGACAATCCGATCTACAGTATAACCTTCGGCTCCCATTTTCCAGGATATATCTATAATATCATCCAGTATAGATGCTTCCGTGACAATTGTTATTTTTTTTATCTTATGAAATTCCATTCTCCTTACCTCTCTTGTGTTTTAATATTACCTGAATTGAG
>CAYRGM010000256.1:0-2023 GCA_964423765.1 uncultured Desulfobulbaceae bacterium | reverse complement strand
CACTCTTTATATAAACTTGCACACTCTTGCTTTGGTATCATCTGGCTCTGCATAAGTATTTATAGCCAAACTTTAGTTTCACCTAAATCCTGCAATTAAGCTTTCAGGGGTCAGCAGAGCTCATTTTTAGCTCTACATCCCGAACAAAAATAGGTATATTGACTCACAGAGGTTAAAAAATACCGCAAATACTGTAAGCCAGAAAATTTTACAAGCAAACAACTATGCATATGTGCATAATGCTATGCTTTTGTTGATTTTTTGGCGTACTTCTCCATTGTTTCAGTAATTTTTTAATAATTTTTGGAAAACGAGAGAAAAAGTCAGGTCTCGCTAACCGCCACCCAGGCATCCCATTGTGCGGTGTAAAGCATACGATTAGGTATGGTCAGTTTTTGCTGACGACTACCTGTCGTAAATTTAGCAGCCATGCGAATCAAAAATGTTCTGACGGTTGCGGGTTCCCAGCTTCGAAGTATTGCATTACCGCTTAACAGTGCCATCCATCGTATGGTGTTATAAGCCAAAATGGAACTTTGGAACAATGCACTGTTTGCCCAGAAATCATCGGTTTTTATATGGGCAAGTGCTGTCTGGTTTTTTGCCTCTTCGATCCAGGTTTCGCAAGTTGCACGCTGCCAATATTGCTTATGTGCCTGCCATGGATATTGACAATCAGACACAACATAACAAAAATAATCATAATCTTTTAATTCAAATAAAGTTGCCGGTGCATTGGTGTCTGCGGGTTTTTTTAGCCTGACCGCCATAAACAGGCGAGAGGTTGACCAGGTTCCACATTGATGAATAAAGGGACACTGCTCCCATCCCGGTTGGCCGGGAACCGGTGTCCAGTGTTGAACAAAGAGCAGTTTTCTTAATCCTTTGAGTTTGACCTTAATGAGATAACCATGACCATATTTTTCCAGGAGATCAAGGAGTCCACCTGAAAAAAAGCCACTATCTCCACGAAACAGGATACGTGTTTTATTAGGAAGGTGAGCAAGAAGTTGCTTGGTAAATTCAATTATCCCGTTGCTGGTGTATGCATCACCTCTGCGTAACCACCCCTGGATAATTTCTTTGGTCTCCGTACAAAAGGCCAGTAGTGGATGATATGAAACTGCACCGCGTTTGTGAGGATTATAACCTTTTTCGGCTCCCTGCTGCTTGCCATATACGGTTTTTGTGGTTGAATCTACATCAACCACAAAGCATGACATAGCACCTATCATACTTTTGCCGTTGTGTAAGGCTTTGCGCCATATTTGTGTTCTTATCTGATGGATCAAGGTTTCCTGATCGTTGATATGTTGTTGTTTAAAAGTTCTAAATAGCCTGCCAAGTGTTGTCTCATCCGGTATACGAACCCAACCGGCAGCTCGACATAGAACACTGTCAGCCCATACAGTAACAATACCACTGATTGAACGAGCTCCCCCAATCATGGCAACAAGAGGTAAAAAAATTGCATCAACTGCATCGTAAAGTGCGGTGCTACCACGCTGATGCTTAACCGTTCCCTGTATGCACTGGATAATATTGTGTTTCCGCAAGAATTTCACGACAGGAATTAAGCCAGCCTGAGCGGTCAGGTTGTTGGCTCCCTTATTGATATGAACCTTTTTTGGTGCTACCCGAGATGATCTTTTATTATTATTTTTCTTCATAGAAACAGTGAATCCTCAAAAAGTTAATTTTACAATTAATTAGTTGAATATATTACCATTTCTATTTTGTTTTGTCATCTAATTGCAGGATTTAGGTTTCATTTAATTCTTTCAAAACGATCCTCAGCTTATGTATAAAATCATTGGCACTTTCGGCTGAAGATTTTGATAACTTTGTTGTGAGATTAATAATGCTCACGGCAAAATCAATCAGCCTTTTTTGTATATCATCGCCTTTTGCCATATCAAATAATCAATAATCAATTGATAATAATTAATTGTAAAGTTAACGACATCAACGTAAGCGCCACATTACCCCCACCCCCCGGTACCCTGATTATCTCAACTCGTCT
>CAYRGM010000255.1:0-2024 GCA_964423765.1 uncultured Desulfobulbaceae bacterium | reverse complement strand
GAAGCCGGTTTTCAAGCATCTCTAATAAATTGTTTCTAAGTTTGATATCCAGGGCGCTGAATGGTTCATCCAGCAATAACACCTCAGGCTCGATTGCAAACGCTCTTGCCAGGGAAACCCTTTGCTTCATGCCGCCGGAAAGCTGAGCCGGATAATACTCGGTAAATTCACCTAATTCCATAGCTCTTAGGTAATGTTTACCTCGCTTGTCAGCATCCTCCTTGCTCATTCCTTGTGCTTTTAAGGGCAGCATCACATTTTCCAGCGTTGTTTTCCAGGGAAAAAGTCTGGGTTCCTGAAAAACATAGCCAATTTGTTTAGCATCTACCTGTACCCTGCCCTTAGTGGCTGTTTCAAGACCGGCAATAAGTTTCAGGATAGTTGACTTGCCGACCCCGCTTGGACCCAGTATCCCGACAACTTCCCGGTGGTAAATCTCAAGGGAAAGGGAAGAGATTATCTCCCTGCCCTTATACTGCTTCACCACTTTTTCAAAGGATATTATCGGATTCATACTTTCCAACGCATAAAATGATTATGTATCGGTCGAAATAAAACAAATTCAAAAACAGCAACAATGGCAAGAGTAGTCAGCACCCAGGCAAATAGCTGTGGAATTTCCAGATTGGATCTTGTTACTCCAAGAGCGTAGCCAATGCCATCGTTGGCACCAAGCAGTTCAGCCATCACCACCACCCGGGCACCCTGACAGGTAACCATTACCACGGCAGCACTGAGCGGCCCGATAATCGCCGGAGTATATACATCTTTAATAAGCATGGGGAATGGAAATTTATAGAGATGGGACACTTCCACCAAATTTTTATCCACCATCTCAATGCCTCTGGCAGTGTTAATATACACTGTGGGGGCAACAAGCACGGCAACAATAAAGATTGCCATGGTCGAACCCATGCCAAACCAGAGCATCGCCAACACCACGACAATGATTGGTGGAACACTCATAATCAGCCAACGCAGGGGCTCCAGCAGGCACTTGATATCCTTGTTCAAACCGGCAGCAATTCCGAGAATAAATCCGGCAGAACCACCAAATATAAGCCCTGTTGTAACTCTTTTCAGGGTCAGAAAAAAATGCTCGTTCCAGTAAGGTGTGCCAACCATATGCCAAAATGCGGATATTGCCTGAAGTGGGGAGGCTAAAATAATCTCGTGCATATAGATGGCCATAATCTGCCATCCGATTAACAACAGAAGAAAACCGACTGCTGTCAGCACCCGTTCACGGTTTATCATTTATCCTTTTTCCGTAACCGTTCACCAGCACCTCATCTTCGCCCATTCTAACCTGCTTACATAGCAATAGTATGCTGCACAGGTCAGAATGAACAAATATGAGGCACTGGATGAACGGTTACAGCACCTCATTGACTGCAAATCTATACCCTTGGTGAACGGTTACCTTTTTCCGATCACTTACACATCTATTTTAAAATCAATCTTCTCCCCATTACGGATACGATTTCTAATATTCAGAAGGATTTTATCCAGACGGTCTATTTTTTTCAGATTATCTTTTTCTTCAAACGAGGGCGTGACAATCCCGCTTATCCCGCCATTTTTCAGGATTAGGCGCTTCTCTCCCATCAAGGCAAAAATGGGGTCATGGGTTGCGATAAGAACTATTTTATCTTCTCCCACTAATAAATCGAGGGCATTTCGGCGATCTATACCGGCGTTCTCTATCTCATCAATAAGCACCACCGGCGACCGGCTTAGATGAGCAATATCAGCGATCATCAAGGCTCTTGACTGACCGCCGGACAAATCTGTCAGAAGGGTTTTGGTGGTAAATGGCTCGCCGGCCAGCTCATTGGCCTTATCAATCACCAGCTCAACCTTATCATTAACATTCTCCACAAGTCTGCTCTCAGCATGCATTCTCACAAAATCAGACACATTCACATCCATGACAAAGTTCATGTTCTGTGATAACTGGGCAAAAAGCCTATGTTCCTGAGAATGCCGCCATGAAATTTCAGGAAGCTGGCCATTGATTAATA
>CAYRGM010000254.1:0-2038 GCA_964423765.1 uncultured Desulfobulbaceae bacterium | reverse complement strand
GAACTAAAATCTTCTTTTTCCGTGTATTTGGTGTATTCCGTGGTTCGAAAGTATCAAAATTCATATAATTTAAAACAAATATGCCAGATGGTTTGATGCCTGATTCAATTGCAGCAAAAAATACAAAAAGGAGTTTTAAGCAATATCAAGAATAGAAAAGCATGGGGCACCCATTAAAAATGAATTATTGAATTAATACAGCACGACATAGTGTACTAAAAATAAAATTGGAGAGTTGTCATGAAAATAAGAGTCAGATTAGAACCAAGCGATGAAGGTGGTTACACTGCTGTTGTTCCGGCCCTTCCTGGATGTATAAGCGAAGGAGACTCACGAGAACAAGCTTTGCAAAACATTAAAGAAGCAATCAAACTTTATTTAGAACCAGTTGAAGATGATCGAACTTTTTCTGAAGGTGCTGAAGAGCTGGAAATTGCAATATGACGAAAACACCAAGTCTGAATTTTAGCAAAATCATCCATGCTTTAAGGAGAGATGGATGGGTAATTTTAAGACAAAGAGGAAGCCATATCCGCCTTCAAAAAACACTCCGTAATGAAACACTTAAATTAACTGTGCCGGCACATAAACCAATCAAACGCTCTACTCTTTCCCATATCCTTAAACAAGCACATCTCACTGTCGAAGAGTTGAACGCCCTTTTATAGATCATAGATAATCGGGGTATGACCCCGCTATCCTTCTATTTTTACAGATAATATGAAATTGGCCTGGGGCCAGCTTATGGGAGCTTATGGGGTAGCTTACCGACGGTAACACCCTGGAACAATGGTCTATCCGCTTGTTGTCGGCAAAAAAACTTGCTTATGACCATGGTTATGACTATAGTTGTATTATGCAAACAATCACAGCGTCACGATTCAAGGCAAAATGTCTATATTTAATGGATGAGGTGAACCAGACGGGTGAAGAAATCGTGATCACAAAAAAACGGGAAACCTGTCTCAATCTTAAAACCGTATCGAACAATTCCAGCAACCATCTTTGGGCTGCATAAAGGGAAAATACAGAGTAAAGACGACCTGATTTCCCCTCTGGATATTACTTGGGACGCGGAATAATGCTGCTCCTTGACACCCCAAAAGAGGTCAAGTCTGCCGTTGACTTTTGATGCATAAGCGAAACTGCGATCGAACAGTTAACAAGCCGATTTGACAGGTCAGTTCAATTCACGCCCCACCCCACCACCAAGAAGTCAAAATATCTTGTTGCTACATTCCAGTGTATGCTTTAAAGTGGTATCTATACCTTGATTGTTGTTTACAGAGACCCCCTTGATGATATAGGTCACAGTCAAGGATTAATATTGGAAAAAATGGGGTCTGACCTGACAGGTTGTCAGGTTGAGATAATATCGCCATGAGTGAAATCACCAACCCCCATGACAGTTTTTTCAGGGAAACCTTCAGCAGAAAGGAGATAGCCGCTGATTTCCTTAAAAGCTATCTGCCTCCTGAGATTATCAAACGACTCGATCTTGATTCCTTAACCATCTGTAAGGACAGTTTTATTGATCAAGAATTAAGAAGTCATTTTTCTGATATTCTCTATCAGGTAGAGTTGGTTGAAGAGGCTAAAAAAAATCAAGAACAAGATAAAAAGAATTTGTTCCTTTATTTTCTTTTTGAACATAAAAGCACCCCTGACAAATGGGTAAGCCTGCAGGTTCTCCGTTACATGGTACGGATCTGGGAACAGTTCCGTAAACAACAGCCTAAGAGCCCAGTACTGCCCTGTATCCTGCCGATTGTTCTTTATAATGGGCAGTCTCGCTGGAACATTTCCGATGATTTCCAGTCATTATTTGGAGCTGATAAAAAGTATTTCAGCAGATATATACCTGATTTTACTTACCAGTTTTATGATTTTTCTCTTACTTCCAGCGAGCAGATTCATGGCGAAGCAAGATGCCGGGCTGTGCTTTCCCTGTTAAAGCATATCTCAGACCCTGATTTATTGGATAAATTCAGAAGTCCTGACTTGGGGGGAAAGTTAAGTGACGCAATTCTTTCCTTTT
>CAYRGM010000253.1:0-2046 GCA_964423765.1 uncultured Desulfobulbaceae bacterium | reverse complement strand
TTGTTAAGGAATCAGGAAGACTCCGGCTCATGCCGGCCATGTCGGCAGAGACAACGGTGGTTCGGAATTATATTGATGTTATTCTTGCTCTGCCATGGTCGGAAAAGAGTGACTCTGTAATAGACATCAACGAGGCCCAGTCAGTTCTGGATGAAGATCATTACGGTTTAAAAAAACCAAAGGAAAGGATTCTTGAGTATCTTGCTGTTCAGATTCAAGTGAAAAAAATCAAGGGTCCTGTTATTTGTCTGGTCGGGCCTCCGGGCGTAGGTAAGACTTCAATATGTAAATCCATTGCCAGGGCCATGGGCCGAAAATTTACCCGTCTTTCTCTTGGTGGTATGCGCGATGAAGCTGAAATTCGTGGGCATCGCCGCACCTATATAGGGGCTATGCCGGGGAAAATCATCCAGGCCATGCAGAAAGTGAAAACGATTAATCCTGTTTTCTGTCTTGATGAGGTGGATAAGATGAGTATGGATTTTCGGGGAGATCCTTCTGCTGCCTTGCTGGAAGTTCTTGATCCTGAACAGAATTATGCCTTTAACGATCATTATCTTAACCTTGATTATAACCTGTCTGAGGTGTTTTTTATCACCACTGCCAACACCCTGCATGGAATTCCTGTGCCTCTTCAGGATCGAATGGAGATCATCCCGATAAACGGTTATACGGAAGAGGATAAGCAGTATATTGCCTCTGATTTTTTGATTCCCAAACAGCTTGAGGCTACTGGTTTCGAGGCGGATAATATTCAGTTCAGTAAAGCAGCGATCCTGGCAATAATCAGAAAATATACTAAAGAGGCCGGGGTTCGGAGTCTTGAGAGGACTATTTCGGCGGTCTGTCGGAAAGT
Source organism: uncultured Desulfobulbaceae bacterium (assembly GCA_964423765.1). Taxonomy (GTDB): domain Bacteria; phylum Desulfobacterota; class Desulfobulbia; order Desulfobulbales; family Desulfobulbaceae; genus DRLX01. Next base: position 1,190 of record CAYRGM010000253.1, on the reverse strand, counting down.
TGCCAGGGAACGCCTGAAGAAAAAAGATAGGGAAAAACAGTATCGGATTTCCACCCAGTCTGTGGGCCGGTATCTTGGTGTTCCGAAATTTCGTTTTGGTCTGGTTGAAGAAAAACATGAAATCGGACTGGCAACCGGGATGGCCTGGACAGAGGTTGGAGGTGAGCTGTTGCAGATTGAAGCAACAATCATGCCGGGGTCAGGCAAAATGACGGTGACCGGCAAGTTAGGGGATGTGATGCAGGAGTCAGTTCAGGCCGCGTTATCGTATGTTCGTTCCAGGGCAATGCGACTTGGTTTGGATACTGATTTTTATAAATCCATTGATATCCATGTTCATGTTCCGGAAGGTGCTATCCCGAAAGATGGTCCCTCTGCCGGGATTACAGTTGCAACCAGTATTGTCTCAGCCATTCTTAAACTGCCAGTTGACCGCCATCTTGCCATGACCGGGGAAATTACCCTTCGTGGTCGTATCCTGCCGGTCGGGGGGTTGACGGAAAAACTGCTTGCGGCTCGCCGTGGTAACATAACCAGGGTCTTGATTCCCAGGGACAACCAAAGAAACCTTGAGGAAGTACCGCAGAAAATTCGTAACAGTTTGCATATTGAGCTGGTTGATGATGTGGATGATGTCTTGCAGAAGGCCATGATTGTTACAGATGAAAATTTTTCTCTTTTCAAGGATGTTTCTTTGGATTCTATCTGTAATGATTTTACGATTTCATCTCATAATATTTCCCCTCAATAATGATTAGCATGGTAAAATAAATTGGCTGGTTTGCGGCTCACTATGAGAAATAGGTGGTCTTTAATAAACAGTAAAATCTTTTATTTGGTAGTTTTGCCTTGACGAAATACATAATGTCTGGTAGATATCCATATCCTCTGGGGCGGTTAGCTCAGCTGGGAGAGCATCGGCCTTACAAGCCGAGGGTCACAGGTTCGAGCCCTGTACCGCCCACCAAGGAAACGGGGTCGTAGTTCAGTTGGTTAGAATGCCGGCCTGTCACGCCGGAGGTCGCGAGTTCGAGTCTCGTCGGCCCCGCCAAAAAAAAAATATAAAAAAAGGGTTTCAACCAAATCGGTTGAAACCCTTTTTTGTTTAGGGCTATAATGGATAAAAATGTTCGATGTGCAGTCATCATCTTGGCTATTTCATTTTCGGGCAATTGTATCATCATGGTTAT
>CAYRGM010000252.1:0-2106 GCA_964423765.1 uncultured Desulfobulbaceae bacterium | reverse complement strand
TCAGTTTCACTGAAAATTATTCTAATATAGAGAGGTTACCCTGCCAAAACGGTATTTTAAAAAAGGTTGGCTCAGTTAGGCTGACCTTTTTTTATTGCCTGTAAACGGTCCGGCAATGAAAAAAAGAATACAGGCAACAAGATGTTGAATTTAGAGAAACCAGGAACCCAGCCAAAGGTTGGGTTAAACAGGGTACAACATGAACGGAGCAGAGCTTTTTATTAAAAGTCTTGAGAATGAAGGTATTCGCTATATTTTTGGTATCCCCGGGGAAGAAAACCTTGCCTTTTTAGAGGCCTTAAGAAAATCATCCATTCAGTTCATCCTCACCAGGCACGAGCAGGCTGCCGGATTCATGGCCGCAACCTACGGCCGGTTAACTGGAAAGCCGGGAGTTTGCCTGGCAACCCTGGGACCGGGAGCAACAAACTGCGTGACCAGTATTTCCCATGCCATGCTGGGCGGCATGCCCAGCATATTCATTACCGGTCAAAAACCAATAAAAAAATCAAAACAGGGGCAATTCCAGATTATTGATGTGGTTCGGATGATGGAACCAATAACAAAAATGTCCCGGCAGATTATTGGTGCCGACTCCATCCCCGCTCTGGTTAGAGAGGCTTTCCGCCAGGCTGTCCAGGAAAAATCCGGTCCCGTCCACCTGGAACTGCCTGAGGATATTGCCGCTGAAGAGACGACTTCTTCTCTTTTTCCGGTCACCACCATCCATCCGCCCATTGCTCATGATGATGCCATCACCGCAGTGATCCCGTTAATTCAACAGGCAACAAACCCACTCCTTCTGATTGCCGCCGCTGCCAATCGGCACCATAACTGCCAGACAATCAGAGACTTTGTCGATAAAACAGGTATCCATTTTTTCTCTACTCAGATGGGTAAGGGCGTGGTCAACGAGTACCATCAACGCTGTCTTGGCACGGCAGCCCTTTCTGATCACGACTACCTGCACTGTGCCATTGCAAAAGCCGATGTAATCATTAATATCGGTCATGATGTTATGGAAAAACCACCTTTTTTGATGACCGATAACGACTTACAGGTTATCCACATCAATTATTTCAGTGCTGCTATTGATCAAGTTTACTATCCACAATACGAAATAATCGGTGATATCAGCCACTCCATTAAGGATTTGACCAGGCATCTTCAACCAGATTCTTTGTCGGGGGATGGCTATTTTATCAAGGTAAAACAAGAAATCAACAGGAATGTATTTCAAAGACTTACCCCCGACTCTTTCCCGTACACTCCCCAGCAGCTCGTTTCAGTCATCCAGGAAACCGTTTCAGAAGACACAATTCTCTCTCTCGATAACGGCATGTACAAAATATGGTTTGCCCGTAACTATAAGGCCTCAAACCCTGATTCTGTTTTACTTGATAACGCTCTTGCCACCATGGGAGCCGGACTTCCCGTGGCCATTGCCGCTAAAAAAATTAATCCCGACAAAAAAGTAATAGCAATCTGTGGTGATGGAGGCTTCATGATGAACTCTCAGGAAATAGAGACCGCAGTTCGCCTGAAGTTAGATCTAATCATCCTGGTTTTACGAGATAACGGCTACGGAATGATCCGCTGGAAACAGGCCTCGATGAGCCTCCCTGATTTCGGCCTCCAGTTTGGCAACCCAAACTTTGCTGACTATGCCAGAAGCTACGGTGCCTATGGATACAGGATCAAAACCCATGGAGAACTCAGCAGCACTTTGCGTTCATGTCTTGAGAAAAGAGGAGTTCATCTCATCGAAATACCCATTAACTACAGTGAAAACGAGTCGGTTCTCATACAAGAACTTAAACGGAAAACCTGCCTGATCTAATCAATATCTAAAATACAAGCAATGCAGGTCACGGCTATTATAACCTGAGTTGAGCGATTTTCTTTCCTGCTTAACCGGTCTTCACCTACCGTCCCCCTTAAATTGCCCGGATTTGGTAGAGACGGGTTTGAAACCCGTCTCTACGGTGGCGGTGATATTAACACATATTTCTATTTTCTGGCTTCCTCTCATTCCCACGCTCCTGCGTGGGAATGAGAGGAAAATTATCAATTATCAATTATCTGTCCTCTGTCCTCTGTCCTCTG
>CAYRGM010000251.1:0-2135 GCA_964423765.1 uncultured Desulfobulbaceae bacterium | reverse complement strand
TTATAAGGCCATGCCAGTTTCTTGAAATCGGGAAGTTATTAATTTTACATTCCGAAGGGGCTTTTTATCTATGGACTGAAGAAGAAATTATTCAAATAATTGGTGTCGAGGCGGCAGAGATATTTACTTTTTGTTACGGGATTTCATTACATGGTAATGCCTTACACGATGCCCAAGGAGAATTTACTGGTCGTAATATTCTCTATCTTGCCCACAATCCGCTAAGTGGGGCCGAGCATTTTAATATGGAGGTTGAAGAGATTGAAAATTCCCTGCGGCTTTCCTGTGCCTTATTGTTTGAAACACGAGCCCGGCGGACTCGTCCCCATCTTGATGATAAGGTTATTACGGCCTGGAACGGGCTGATGATTGGAGCATTGGCCCGTGCAAGTGTGATTCTTGAGAGGCGGGAGTTATTTGAAGCGGCGCAAAAAGCAGTGGATTTTATTAGAGCCAGTCTGTTTGGCAAGGCATCTGGAGAGTTACAGCGAAGATATAGAGATGGGGAAGCCGGTATTACCGGCCAGCTTGAAGATTATAGTTTTCTTATATCCGGTATATTGGATATGTATAATGCGGTACATAATCCAGATTTGCTTGAGTGGGGCATGGAGTTAACGAAAACAGCCATTAAACTTTTTCAGGATAATAAAGACGGTGGATTTTTTGATGCTATGGTTGACAAAAGACTACCTGTACTCATGAAAAATGAATATGACGGGGCAGAACCGTCTGCAAACTCTGTTATGGTCATGAATTTGGTTCGACTTGCCCGATTAACTGATAATGCCAGCTGGCTGGAATTGGCCTCTTTAACCATTGATGCATTTGCCGACAGAATTAACAGCTCTCCCCAAGGGCTTGTGCATATGATTTGTGGTCATCTCATGCTTCAGGAAAATCCTGTTTATATTGTTGTCGCTGGCTCTCCTGCCCAAAAAGATACCCAGGCGATGTTGACTGTTGTCCACCGTCGCTACAATCCCGGACAGGTCCTTTTGCTAGCCGATGGCGGTGATAATCAGAAATTTCTTGCAAAATATCTGCCTTTTCTGCATGAAATATCCACCCAAGCAGACCGAAGCAGGGCATTTATCATTCAGGATTCCACTATTCAAATAGAAATAACAGATGTAGAAGAGCTTGAAATTCAGACCAGGTCTTGTTAAGCATCGCATTAAACAAGGTCAGATTTTTTCGGGATTGATTTTTTTAGTATGAACAGCAGATACCATGTGGCAGGTAATAAAATAACTGAGTATTTTGTAGCCTCTGGTAGTCGGTTACATTGCCAAATTCTTAATCAATCATTTGATGATATGAACAAATTACATGGATAGCACTACAAATATGCTCACAGCTTCCCAACAAGGAGGAATCTATAGATGTCCCTTGAGTTGTCTCCTAATTGTTGAAATTTTATTTTTCCCCAACAGACCACCAAATTTTCATGAGAATTTATTGTGGCATTTGAATCAGTATGATATTCTCTATAACTGAAGTTTCCCGGTGTTAAAAGTTTATTAAGCTGCCGTGGCATGCCACCGTAATGGGAATGAATTTATTTTTTGTAGTGTTTGCCACACAACTAACAAAACCCCATTGTATTATTCCTTAACACACGAATCCTGTTCCATAGGATAAACTTTAATTGTAACCTGAGTTGAGCGATTTTTTAGCTTGATCTGCACCGATCTCTTGCACGCCAAGGCTTTTAAGGGAATCCGTGAGCAAACCCAAACGGGTATGCCTGCGGTTTCCTGAAGAAGCCTTGACACCCAAGATATCAGCACATATCTGCATCATAAAATCGCTCAATTCAAGTATAAGATGCAAGGTTCTGGGAGATTTATCATAAAAATAAAACCGAGAAACTTCAGTCTCTATAATATCATACATATTTAATGATGATGGACTCGTAAAAAGTCCCAAATTGACAATTTTTCATATCGTAACATACTGAAATCATTATGTACGATTTTGCTGATTTGACCTTTTTACGAGTCCATCAATGATATACGATTAGAAAATCGTAAAGATACAAAGAAAAAGGTCAAGTATATTTTCATATATGCGGACCCAGTAGTGTCCGGTTAAGGACTTGCATGTTGTTCAAACTTTTGAGAATCTAAGCC
>CAYRGM010000250.1:0-2151 GCA_964423765.1 uncultured Desulfobulbaceae bacterium | reverse complement strand
CAGCTCTGGATGAGCAAGATCAGCCTCGATAAATTTTTCCTGTTTTTGTTTTTTCTCTTTTTTAGCCCCGGTACCATCAAGTTCAGCCCCGGTAATGGCACGAAGATAATCCGTTGAGGAAAAGCCTTGCCTGCAACTTTTGACTCCTGCTAATTTAACGGCTATTTCTGTCACAAGAAATTCAAGACTTCTGGAGAGTTTTTTACGCAACTCACGGTTATCGGTCTCAAAACTTAATTCGGCAAGGGGAACGACAAAAAGAAAATTAATTTTTTCTGAAAACCAGAGAGATGCCTTTGCCAATCGTTCAACAACTATTGGATCATCAGCCGGTAGACTGGTACAGTTATGGAAAAGAGTTTGTAGTTGATTGTTGAAATTACTTCCCACCATGAAGAATTCTTCGGTCTGCTCAGGAATGGTGAGCGGATCATGACCAATTACCTGAATGAGATTTCTGTTGCCAAGGACCAGCCTAACAAGAAAGTCAAGACAATAACGCAAACGACCAAAGTCAAAACACTCCATCAGAAGCTTTTGTTGATATTCTTTTTTGGCAGTTTGTAGATGTTGTGTGTCAAGAGGACTTTCCCTGATTTTTGCATCAAAATCAATAATCGCTTGATCGGGTTGCATGGCATTGCTGTTAAGAGGAGTGGTCAAAACCAATCCTTCTAGGTTCCGGCAACGGCTCAGAGCCACATATATCTGACCATGGGTGAAGGCCGCCTCACCGTCAACCATGGCTCTCTCAAAGGTCAGCCCCTGGCTTTTATGAATGGTTATTGCCCAGGCCAGCTTTAAGGGCAGTTGGTTGAAAGAACCTATTGTGGCTGGCTCTATCTCCTGCTTCTCTTCATTGAGTACATATTTCAGATTTTCCCAATCTAATTTTTTGACCACAATATCATCTTCATCTCCCGGACAACGAACAATCACCATATCTTCTTTAAAATCGATAACCTTGCCGATTTTACCGTTATAAAACCGTTTATCTCCGCTGGGATCATTACGAATAAATAATACCTGGCTTCCTTTTTTAAGTTCCAGCTTCAGTGGAGCCGGATAAAGGTGTTCCGGGAAATCATCAATGACCTCAGCCCTGAAGGTATGTGTTTGGGAATCGATTTCTTGTAATCGTCGTTTATTAACGGAATCAGCTCTGGCGTTATGGGTGGTCAGGGTTATATACCCCTGATCTTCGTCTGGGGAAAAACCGGGGATATAGCGATTATTCAATTCAGCAAGATGCTGCCGGTCAAGGTTGTTATTACGAACCCCGTTTAGCAGCTTAATAAAATTATTATCACTCTGACGATAAATATGTTCAAGTTCAATGGTCATCAATTCCGCACCGGACAGGGCATGACTGCTGAAGAAATAAACCGAGCTATAATATTGTTGCAGTAGATTCCATTCATTGGTTCTGGCCACCGGGGCAAGCTGATGGAGGTCGCCGATCAACAGGAGTTGAACGCCGCCAAATGGTTTTTCATTACGACGCAGACGACGCAATACTTCATCCACTGCATCAAGAAGGTCGGCCCTGACCATGCTGATTTCATCAATAACCAGCAGATCAAGATTATTTATGACCCGTTTTTTTTCTTTACTGAACCGATAATAACGACGCTGATTTCCCTGTTCCTGCCCCATATTATTGCCCGGTAAATGAGGAGTGAAAGGAAGCTGAAAAAAAGAATGAAGGGTGACCCCGCCGGCATTGATGGCTGCTACCCCGGTGGGTGCAGTAATTACCAGCCGTTTATACCGGTTCTTTTCCAATCCGTGCAAAAAAGTCGTCTTGCCTGTTCCGGCTTTACCGGTGAGAAAAATATTACAACCGGTGTGATGGACATATTCCTCTGCTAATTGAAGAGCATGATTTTCAGAGTTTTTCAAGGGTTTCTCCCGCGGAGACATAGGACAGGATAGTTTGCTGATTTTGACGGATAACGCCATAATCAGCGGCCGTTTATAGGGGCGGTTTTTTTGCGGCTTTTTGCAAAAAAAGTGACGCTTTAAACGGTCAGCTGGATTTTTTTGTTATACTTTTTTACTAAAATTAATGAGAGTGAAGTTCCTGGTCAATTTTCTCAGATAAATATATCTTTAATAGCGATTGATATGGAATATCACGTTTATTTGCCA
>CAYRGM010000249.1:0-2180 GCA_964423765.1 uncultured Desulfobulbaceae bacterium | reverse complement strand
TGATAATAATCAATTATTAACAGACTAAAAGCCTGCCCGAAGGGCACTAAATTTATTTCTCTCATTTTGTCGTAATGCCTCATATAATACAATCCCCACACTCATGGCAAGATTGAGACTACGGATATTCGGATTGACCATGGGAATAGTATAACATCGGCTGCTGTATTTTTTCAGAATTGCTTTTGGTAATCCCCTGGTCTCACAACCAAAAATCAAACGGCTGCCCGGAAAAAATTTTGCCTGTGTATAAGGTCTATCTGTTGTTGTGGTTAATAAAAAAAGATTTTCTTCATCCTGGGCATCCAGGAAACTATTTAAATTTAGCCAATGTTTTATAGAAACAAACTGCCAGTAATCAAGTCCGGCTCTTTTAAGATGTTTATCGTCAGTACTAAAACCAAGGGGGTGAATCAGGTCAAGAACTGAATCGGTAGCCCCGCATAAACGAGCTATGGAACCTGTATTTGGTGGTATTTCCGGTTCGACAAGGGCAATATGTACAGGAGGTTTAACGGTGTAGAGATCGGTGTGGTTTTCGTTTCCGGTTTGCATGAACTATGAAAATAATATAATTATTTGTATTTTGCCTATGAATTTGATTGCAAATTTAGAGATTCGTTTTATGTTTCCCTTTCATACTCTGAAATAGGTTGAAATGCAAATCGTAACTATTCAGTTGCACTCCATCTCCGCCCATTTTGAGATTCTTGAGTAACATTTACGCTTCAAAGCTCAAAATGAACGAATAGGTAAGCGAGGAACGAGACTCCGTGAGGCACATCTGAACAGTTACAGTCCAAGATTATTGGAGTTTGTTGATCTCGCTGAATAGTTACTACAAATCAATACAAAAAAATATGCACATGGCTATAAAATTCCATCTGCCAGAGGCAAACTATTCTGTCTTCTGTCTTCTGTCCTCTGTCTTCTGATATTATGGCACTTATTGTTCAAAAATTTGGCGGTACCTCAATTGGTTCCACAGAAAAGATAAAGGCTGTTGCCAAACGGGTCTTGGCATCTGACCGGCAAGGCAACCAGATGGTTATTGTCCTCTCTGCCATGTCTGGAGAAACTGACCGGCTAACCGAATTTGCTAAAGATATTCAGGAAATTCCCAATCAAAGGGAAATGGATATGTTGTTATCCACAGGTGAGCAGGTTAGCATTGCTCTTTTTGCGATGGCTGTTAAAGCAGCCGGCGGTGATGCGATATCTCTGCTTGGTGATCAGGTGGCAATTCACACCGACAGTATGCACACCAAAGCCCGGATCAAAGATGTTGACATCAAGCTGGTCAATCAGCATTTAAGGGCCGGGAAAATTGTAATAGTAGCCGGTTTCCAAGGGGTTGATGATCAAGGTGACATAACTACCCTTGGCAGAGGCGGTTCTGATACAACCGCTGTGGCTCTTGCTGCGGCTTTAAAGGCAGATATCTGTGAAATTTTTACAGATGTGGAGGGGATTTTCACAACTGATCCCAGTATCTATGCAAAAGCTCGTAAAATTGATCAGATAAGTTATGATGAAATGTTAGAGTTGTCCAGTCTTGGTGCCAAAGTACTCGATATCAGATCGGTTGGTCTGGCCAAGAGGTATAGCGTACCTTTGCATGTTCGTTCTTCATTTTCTGAAAAGAAAGGAACCTGGGTTGTTGAGGAGGAAAAGATAATGGAATCCATGTTAGTCTCCGGCGTAACCTATAATAAAAAAGAAGCACGAATTACCATCAAACGGGTTCCTGACCAGCCCGGGGTTGCGTCAAAAATTTTTCTGCCCATCTCTGATGCGGGAATTCTTGTCGATATGATTATCCAGAATACCCATGACAGCCACCTTACTGACATGACATTTACCGTTATGCGTCATGATTATGAACGGGCTCTGGAACTTCTTAAGAAAATTGGGAAAAAATTAGGAACAGAGGCAATCAGCGGAGATAAAAACATTGCCAAGGTTTCCATTGTCGGGGTTGGTATGCGCAATCATTCAGGTATTGCTTCAACAATGTTTCAGATCATGGCGAATGAGGGGATAAATATAGAAATGATATCAACTTCTGAAATCAAGGTTTCCTGTGTGATTGCTGAAAAATATACCGAGCTTGCCGTGCGGGCCTTACATGATGCTTTTGCCCTGGATCAAGAAAATATGCCTGCTGAAGAAGAGTAAGC
>CAYRGM010000248.1:0-2186 GCA_964423765.1 uncultured Desulfobulbaceae bacterium | reverse complement strand
CCATTGCGTGGGCAAATCCGTGGTGGGCGTGTAAATTTGACGGAAAAGAGTTTGTAAAATACAAGACTGTTGAGGTCGTTGAGAGAAAGTTTGTCCCTGCAAAAGTTGATGTGCATAGTGCGAGACCTTTTGAAGAGACAGATAGATACACGGTAAATGTCATCGGCGATCCGAATAGAGATATGGATGCGCTCAAAAATATAGCGCTCAGCCCCGCAGAGTTTCACAATCTACGGCATGAATATACCAAGGCAGATGGGAGTAAATTGCTCCTCATTGACACCACCGAATATATATATGCCGCATGCACAGGGAGGGTTATAGAGCACTGGCATACCGGAAGCATGACAACAAGGGTTCCTGAGCTTAGTCGTGCAGTCCCCGCCGCTTATGTAGAGTTGAATGTGATATTGGCTAATAAGCTTCGGATTAAGAGAGGCGATTCTGTAATTATTGAATCACTGCGTGGTAAAATTGAGCTTCCGGCTAAGGTGCTTGATGTTAAAAGGGCAACAGGGGGACCAAGGCGTGACTATGTCTTTATTCCATTTTTTGATGAGTTTAAGCTTATCAACATGATGATGCCAGATTACTTTGACCCGTTCAGCAAACAACCAGATTACAAGATGTTTGCAGTGAGCATTCGCAGGGGGAGGCTGAGAGAAGAGCAGGTGGTGCCTGGAGAGATAGTGTAGTAACTATTTTGTAAAAAGTCCCCCTTCTCTTTTTAAAAATGCAAGGGGAGGGGGCTGAATATGAGAAAAATATTCAGCGTGCAGGATTTAGGTGTAGTGAACAAATGTTCAACCTTGCTTGGAATGCGAGGTTTTTTTTTACAGTGGAGGAGAGATGAAAAACTTGTTGGTGGTTGTTTTTGCTGTTTTCTTTTTTGTTTCATGTACAAATGACAAGGAAAGCAACATGGCGGAAGGTAAGGGTGGTCAATTAACTAAGACTGAAAATACAGCAAGAGACAGCGGTGATTATTTGGCAAGGGTTGGAGATGCGACTATAACGTATCAAGATCTAGATGTTAAGCTTGCAATGATGCCTAGAGAGAGGCTGCAATTTTATAAGGGTGAAGGTGGCAGGGATAGGCTTCTTAGGGAGATGATGAGAAAAGAGATGCTCTACGCAGAAGCAATTGAGAAAGGAATGGACAAAAAGCCAGAATATTTAATGAAAATTGAATATTTGAAAAAAATGGCACTTGTTGAGATGTTTTTAAATGATAAATTTAGTGAAAAGGCAGGCATTACTGACAAAGAGGTGATTGCTTACTACAATGAACATAAGACAACTAAATTCACAGACGGAGCTACTGGCGAGCTTGTAGAACTTCAGGGAATAAAAGAAATGCTGAGAAAACAGCTCATGATAGACAAGCAGAGGGAAGTTCTTGATAGGTTTATTGATGAATTAACAAAGAAGTACAAACCGGAAATTAGAACAGTTAACTGAAAAAAGATTGGGTATGAGTTTAACGAGAAGAGATTTTATAAAGACATCAGCGTTGTCGGGTGTAGCCGTAGCGTCAGGTGGTGGGCATTTGCTCTTCAAAAACTCCGCGGATGCAGCAAAAGAAGGGTTGATAGAGCCGCCGCTTCCGGGTATAGATGTTGGCGGGTTCATAAGGCCGCCTGGTGCATTACCCGAAATAGATTTCAGGGCAAAATGTATAAGTTGCGGTGTATGTGTGAATATTTGCCATGTGATGAAATATAATGCGATTGTCACTGCTGGTTTAATAGACATTCGAAATTTTGGAACTCCTTACATAAAAGATATGAGGGATTTCCCCTGTTACCTTTGCATGGAATGTCCTAGTCGTTGTCCAACAGGCTCCTTAAGAGAGATAGAAAAAGAGAAAGTAACAATGGGCATGGCGCTCATTGATTTTGGTCTCTGTTTTGGCTACAATGGTGATATATGCTTGTCATGCAGCAAGGCATGCCCGCTGGGCGGGATAGTGTTTGATTTTCATCATGGAATATGGGGAAATCAACCTTTTATAAATGAAAACTGTGTTGGCTGTGGACTATGCGTCAAATACTGTCCACTGGGGGGGTCAGCAGTGAAAGTAGTCACCATGAATCAGCATAAAGAGGTTAAAGCATCTTATCTGGATGAGCTCAAAAGCCTTTTGGCAATGTCTCATGAAGAAAGATTCAGCATTGTTTTTGATC
>CAYRGM010000247.1:0-2241 GCA_964423765.1 uncultured Desulfobulbaceae bacterium | reverse complement strand
GTTTAATAGTTTAAATAATTGAGCGTAAATAACAATAAAAAATAAATATTTTTCAACAAATCGCCCGTTCAGACATATTTTCCTGCATTTTGTATCTTTGCAAGAGTACACATGTAGGGTAGAGTAGTATTTTTATAATTACTCAGAAAGTCTGAAGATATTTGTGGCTGTTTGAGTTCTTCTCTTATTAATCTTACATTTTGTCTGTAAGCAAATTGGCTGGTTCATAGATGAATCATGAAAGGTGGTCGCTGTGGCATGGGTAGGTGTGCCGTCACTGCCAATGTTCATATTAACAGAAGAGGTTTTGTGTGCAGGGTAAAGTACTGATAGCCAATCGCGGAGAGATAGCTATTCGCATCATGGAGGCCTGTATTGACCTGGGGCTTGAATTTGTTGTCATCTATACAGATGCCGACCGGGCATCTGAACATGTTGTCCGCAATCATACCGACGGTCCCCGTCAAAATGCCTGGCAGGTAACAAGGTACACCGATGCCAATGATATCTTCGCCATAGCCGACCATACCCTATGCACTGCCATCCATCCCGGTTATGGTTTTTTCTCTGAAGATTTTCGTTTTGCCCGCCGGGTTACCATCAGGGACCGACCACTTGTTTTCATCGGGCCAAACTGGGAAGTAATTAAAAGTCTTGGCGATAAGATTAACACCAAACGATTATCTAACCAGCTTGGCATTCCGACGATACCGGGTACTGACACTCCCATTTATAATGAGATGGAAGCTGAAGAGATTGCCCTTCATCTTTTTAAAATCCAGGAAGCTGACGAGGTCAGTCAGCCGGCGGTGCTGGTTAAGGCGGCGGCCGGCGGCGGCGGTATGGGCATTGAAGAAGTGACTCGGATAGAACAGTTTAGGCGGACCTACCGCCAGGTTCAAAACTATGCTAAACGCCAGTTTGGTGACGGTGGTGTCCTCATAGAGCAGAAAATGACTGATTTCAACCATCTTGAGGTGCAATTGCTCTGCTCCCGTCATGATGAAATAGTTCATTTCAGTTCCCGCAACTGTACCATTCAATCCACGGGTCGGCAAAAACGGATTGAGGCTGCCCCCGGTTTTGATGAATCATGCTTTGCTTATCCTTTTGATAGCAACTTGGTACTCGATAAAATTGTTGAATACTCTCTCAAGCTGGCCAACCATGTCAAGTACGATAATATCGGCACCTGGGAATGGATTGTCAGCAACACCGGTAAACCATACCTGCTTGAGGTAAATACTCGTATTCAGGTAGAGAATGATGTGTCGGCTCGGATAAGCTATTTAAATGATGTCCACCCCAACCTGATTCGGGAACAGATCAGACTGGCTCTGGGAGAACCCATGGGGTATTGTCAGGATGATATCAGGTTTCATGGTGCATCCATTGAACTGCGAATAGTCGCCGAAAATCCGGCTCGTGACTTTGCTCCCTGGATTGGCACTATTACCCGTTTTGACCTGCCCACTTATGAATGGTCAATGGTGTATACCCATGTTCCTGTTAACAGAGATTATCAGATACCAAGTGAATATGACCCTAACCTTGCCCTTGCTCTGGTCTGGGGAGATGATATCGGCCAGGCGAAACAACGGGCTGTTGAGTTTCTTGATAATACAATTATTCAAGGTAAGAGTTCTACAGGAGCTGAGATTATGACAAATCTTGTTTACCTGCGTGATAATCTTGATCGATTGCTTACTTTTTAAAGCAAATACCATATCTGCAACCCAAACCCTTATATCTATGGTAAATATTCGGGTAGCACCTTATATTCGTCCATTCTGACCGGTTCGAGTAGCAAAAGTACGCTTCACCGACCAGAATGAACGAATCTAAGGCACTACCCAAACATTTACAGTCCTTGCTTATGAGAGTTTTTTTGCCAACCCGAATATTTACTATCTATGAACGAACAACTTAAACAACTACAGAGTATCGAAGAGCGAATCAATTACCTCACCCATATAAAAAATACCAATCAATGGGGGAATCTTTCGATCTTTAAGCATAAATGTGATGAGCTTAAATCTCAACATTATGAAATTGATATAAAAGATTTCGATCTGAAACTGGAAAAGTTGGAAAAATCCATTAATTTTCTTGAAACCCGATGTAACGAAAGGTTAACCGCCATGGAACGGGTCAGGATTGTTCGCAATCCTCAACGGTTTACCTTTAAGGATATTCTTGAAAATGTTTATGAAGATTATACGGAACTTGGCGGTCAAGGCG
>CAYRGM010000246.1:0-2242 GCA_964423765.1 uncultured Desulfobulbaceae bacterium | reverse complement strand
TAAAACGGTTGACCACGGAAACCGGAGCCGGACAGTGGGGTTCAGCCCTGTCGCTGGCAACTTCAAAGTTTGGACTTGAATGTAAGGTTTATATGGTGCGGGTCTCTTATAACCAAAAACCATACCGTAAATCCATCATGGAGACCTTTGGTGCTGATATTGTTGCCAGTCCCAGTAATGATACCAAAATCGGCAGGGAAATTCTTGCTACTGATCCAGACACTCCAGGTTCGCTTGCCATTGCCATTTCCGAGGCTCTTGAAGATGCAATGCACAGCGAGAACACCAACTATGCCCTTGGTTCTGTACTCAATCATGTGGTTCTTCATCAATCAGTTATTGGTCTTGAAGTAAAAAAACAGTTGGAAATTATCGGGGAATATCCTGATGTAATGGTCGGTTGCTGCGGAGGAGGTTCTAATTTTGCCGGTTTGATTGCACCTTTTGTCTCGGATTATTTAGACGGTAGAAAAATAGAGTTTGTCGGTTATGAACCGAACTCCTGCCCGACCATGACCGCCGGTAAATTAGCCTATGATTCCGGTGATGTGAAAATGATGACCCCGCTTCTCTATATGTATACACTTGGTCATGATTTCATGCCTCCGGGTATCCATGCCGGCGGCTTGCGTTATCATGGTATGGCTCCGATAGTTTCTGCCCTGATCAGAGATGGTATAGTTACTCCCAGGAGTGTTCATCAGTTGGAATGTTTTGAAGCAGGCGTTCTCTTTGCCCGCACCGAGGGAATTATTCCCGCTCCGGAAACTACCCATGCCATTCGGGGGGCTATTATTGAGGCTATGAAAGAGCCGGATAATCCCAAAACCATTGTGTTTAATTTTTCCGGACATGGCCTGATAGATATGGCTGCCTATGATAATTATTTTGCCGGTACACTCCATGATTACTCGTATCCTCATGAACAGATTGCAAAATCTCTGGCAAAACTTCCCAAGGTTGAATAATCTTGTTTGTTCGGTAGCCCTGGCTGCCATTATTTTTACTCTTTTCCTTACCCCCGTTGGTCACGGGCAGGCCGCCACCATGGCAGTCTGCCCCTCTTTTCCCAATCTTATCAGCAGAGGAGCATGGGGTGTGGGAGATGACAGGGGTGAGTTGATTATCGGCTACAACCCTGATATACCTCTGATTCCGGCTTCCATTGTCAAGATAGCCACTGCTCTTGCTGCCCTGGAGGTTATGGGCGGTGGTTACCGTTTTAAAACAAAATTTTTCCTTGACTCTGAAAATAACCTTTATATCCGCAGCTATGGAGACCCCTTTCTTATCAGTGAAGAGCTGACCATAATCAGTGGCAGATTGATTGACCTGGGGTTAGAGACTGTAAACAATATTTTTATTGATAACTCGGCATTTGCCCTTGAGTATCAGCCAGTTGGAAGAGGGAACAGTGATAACCCCTATGATGCACCTGTTGGGGCAACCTCGGTGAATTTTAATACGGTTTCCATGTGGCTAAACAACCAGGGTCAGGCAAGTTCTGATGCTCCCCAGACCCCTGATCTGCCAATAATGCAGACTCTTGCCCCTGGTTATCGTTCTGGTAATCATCTGATTAATATCTGTCCCCGGGGATGCCGGGAAGAAGAGAAAATAACCCGGTTTGCCGGAGAATTATTTGCCGCCATTATGGCAAGAGAAAGTATTATTGTTTTCGGAACTCATGGCAGGGCTATTGCCCCGCTATCGGCAAAACTATTATATACCCATGTGAACACAAGAGATATGGAAGAAGTTTTATTAGCCATGTTTAAATATTCCAATAATTTTATTGCTAATATGGTTTATCTTGTGATCGGAGCGGAAAAGTTTGGTTATCCTGCCACCTGGAACAAGGCAGACCGGGCGGTCCGGGAAGTTTTGAGCAGTCAACTCGGATCTGAGGGAAATGCCTGGCCGGCTCTTCATGAAGGAGCTGGACTGTCAAGATATAACAGGATGACAGTTCGGGATATCTTAGGGTTGTTATCAGCATTTAAGCCATATGCACATCTGTTAAGAAAACGAGATCAAACTTTATTTAAAACCGGAACCATGAAAGGAATTTATAATTATGCCGGATACCTTAGTAATGGTAATCCGTTTGTCATTCTTCTTAATCAGCAATGCAATACCCGTCGTGCTGTTTTGCAGAGATTAGAGGCGATGGTAACTGAAGCTGATAACCCATAGAGATTGGGTTAAAATGATAGACGGGCTGGAAACCAAAGACGGGTTT
>CAYRGM010000245.1:0-2287 GCA_964423765.1 uncultured Desulfobulbaceae bacterium | reverse complement strand
ATGTAGTTTACAGTTTTGCAGTAGGATAATTTGCCGGTCGAGTTTGCTTTAACATGTAAATTCGTTTATTTTACCAAGAGGATATTACCATGTCTCAGCCAGAAGAAATGTATCAATGTCAAACCGTAAACTGTGGATATATATATGACCCTGATCGGGGAGATCGAAAAGGGAAAATTAAAAAAGGGGTTTCCTTTCAGGACCTTCCTGATGACTGGCGCTGTCCGGTATGTGGAGCAACCAAGGCGGCATTCAAGCCATTGGCAGGTCCAGGCTCGGTAATAGACGAGGATAAAAAAACAGATAGTCAACCAGAAACTAACTTAGAAACAGGAGATAACATGGATAAATATCAATGCCTTATATGTTTTTATGAGTATGACCCTGAAGAGGGTGACCCCGACAACGGAGTGGAACCTGGAACTTCATTTGAGGATCTTCCCGATGACTGGATATGTCCGGTATGCGGGGCTGATCAAGATCAGTTTGAAAAGATGTAGTTTAAACCTTGCAAGATAGATAGGTCTATTTTACCAGGTAAGTTAACAGGTTGTTGACTTACCTGACATCAGGAACCATCCAACCGCCGTCTGATTTAGCATGCTGTCCCCTGAAACTGTCTGGCTTTGGTAGAGACGGGTTTCAAACCCGTCTCTACGATGGCGGTGATATTAACACCTGAGTTGAGCTGTTTTTTAGCTTGATCTGCACTATGTAAGCTAATGCAACGAGACTCCGATCTCTTGCACGCCAGGGCTTCTAAGAAAATCCGTGGGCAGAGCAACGGGTATGCCTGCGGTATTTTGGCTTGGTGCAGATGGTTTGTTGTGTGGAATCTGTTGCCGCCATGTAGGTTTTTGATAGGAACAGGGAGAATCTGAAGAGGATGCTTTCCCTACTATTTTTTTACAGACCCTGCCCTCCGTTTCCGTTTGGCGGCTCTTTTTTTTCGGATCGTTATAAAAAAATATAGAGATGTGAAATATCCTATGATGGCGACAGGTATAGCAATAATTACACCGCCGACCAGGAGAACGGAAATGGTGCTGAAGCCAAGGTTAAACAGGGTTGAAATCCCCTCTATTAGGTTTCCTTCTGTAATTTCAGCCACTATGGCTCTAATCTGTTCCCAACTGATCCGTCCCGGAAGAATCATGTTGCCGATTGTCCAGCAGTAATAATACTGTAGTAAAATTGTCAGAGGATTACTGATGGCAATGGCGGGGATGAGTGCTGCAAAAGTATTAATTCTTAAAAAAAGCGTCAGGGGAATGAGGATGATGGTTTGGATTGGCATCAGAGGCAGTACCCCTAAAAAAATGCCAAGACTTACTCCTCTTGCCAGCGAGTAGGGATCCCCTCTCAGTCTGTTAAAACGAATCATGATATATTTGGCGAAACGAAAAGGATTGAGTGATTTCAATGTGTTTTATTTTTTGAAGGAGCTTTAAGTCTGAATTTAGCGATTTTATGATGAAGATATTGGAGTCTCGTTGGGTTCGCTTATCTGGTGCAGATCAAGCGTAGAAAATCGTTCATTAAGGGTTCGGAAAGAAATAACTTGGCCTTTTCATCTCGCAACTGTACCACATCTTCAGTCGATTTTGTATCTTTACAATCCTCACATAGCCTAATTATGCTGCGGTTGTGAAGATACAAAATCAACTGAACCTGCGGCACATTTACGGCTGAAAAAGCACAAGTTATTTCTTTCCGAACCCTAAGGTTTAATTAAGTTGTGAGCGCGGATAAGCGTCATCGTCCGGAGCAAGAATATTACCCTGGTGGAACTGATAATAACCGGCCAGCCCTATCATGGCGGCATTATCTGTGCAGTAGATTGGTTCAGGTATATGCAGAGAAAAGCCTTCCTGAAGGCAGCGATTGTGCAGTGCTTCCCGGAGTCTCGGATTGCAGGCCACGCCGCCGCCAAGGGCGATGAATTTATGGTTGTTTTTTATGGTTGCCAGGATGGTTTTTTTCACCAGCACCTCCACTATTGCTTCCTGGAAGGAGGCACATATATCTTCCACCGGAATATTTTTGTTTTGTTGTCGGCACTTGCCAACGAAGTTGGCAACCGAGGTCTTCAGGCCGCTGAAACTGAAATCGAGGCTGTCATTGCCAAGCCAGGCCCGGGGAAATTTAATGGCACAGGGATTGCCATTTTTGGCAAGCCTGCTGACCTCCGGTCCTCCCGGGTAACCTAATTGCAGCAGTTTGGCTACTTTATCAAAGACCTCACCTGCTGCATCGTCACGGGTTCTGCCGATGAGTTGAAAATCCG
>CAYRGM010000244.1:0-2322 GCA_964423765.1 uncultured Desulfobulbaceae bacterium | reverse complement strand
TTCCCCATAGCCTTAACAAGTCGTTCCTGATGAATGCGTGCCAGCCTGTACTGCCATTTTTTGGTTGAAAAATCAACCCAGATCCTTCCTCCCCGGCAATGGTGGAGGGACAGGCCGTCTTTCCCGTAAACCATGATTGCTGTTTTGGGGATTTTTTGGGTGAGCAGGGGCAGGCTTATCTGTTTGGCTAATTTTTCTGCCTGGCAGATAAACTCTGCTCCATCCGGATAGATACCGGTTGGTGAAAAAAAGTTGTTTTTGTCTTCAAAGGATTTTTTTTGGATTTTCATAAGTTTTGGATCGGAAAAACAAGATTTTTATGGTAATTATTTACATTGATGATTTGTGTTTTTTAATCGGCATGGGCAGATTCTAACTGCCAGTTTTCATATAACATCCTCACAGAGGCAACTATAACCAATGAGCATATCATCCCCCAGGGTTATAGCCATTATCCCGGCCCGTTACCAGTCAAACAGGTTTGAGGGAAAACCTCTTGCAAAAATTAATGGAAAACCCATGATCCAGCATGTTGTTGAACGAGCCATGCAGGTTGACTTATTATCCATGGTTGTGGTGGCGACCGATGACAGGCGGATAGCCGAGGTCGTCCATTCTTTTGGAGCTCAAGTTGTGATGACATCCCCTGACCATGCTTCCGGAACGGATCGTCTTGCCGAGGCTGCGGAATTGCTTGATATTGCCGAGCATGATGTGGTTGTTAATATCCAGGGAGATCAGCCCCTGTTCCCCCCTGAAGTAATAGCTCAGGTTGCCGAACCTCTTCTTGATGACCCGGCTCTTCATATGTCCACCCTGATTTACAGGATAATCAGAGCAGAAGAAATTACCGATCCAAACCATGTCAAAACCGTGTTTGACTGTCATCATAATGCTTTGTACTTTTCCCGTTCACCCATACCGTTTCAACGAAACCCTGAAGAAGACCGTACTCCCACCTATTATAAACATCTTGGTTTTTATGGATATCGTAAAGATTTTCTCCTAACTTTTGTTGGTCTGCCGGAAGGGGAGTGGGAGCGATTCGAGAAACTTGAACAACTGCGAGCCCTTGAATATGGGTATACCATAAGGGTGATTGAAACTAAACACGACTCCATCGAAGTGGATACTCCGGCTGATATCCGGCGGGTTGAAAAAATATTGGTAAATCTTCCGTAAGCGGATATGTTGAAGCATAAATTATATTTGTGCAACAGGGTTTATTATTTGTCCAAAGGTATAACAAACACCTGAATCCGTGATCGTTTGATGGTGCTGTAATCTGCCAATGGTGGCAAATTATCCTGTTTTCTGACTTTCGGGTTGTATCTTTTTGATAAGGAGCAATAATATGGAAAAAAAAATAACAATAATCGGTGCCGGTAATGTCGGGGCAACTGCTGCTCATTGGGCACTTGTCCGCAGGCTTGGTGATGTGGTTCTGCTTGATGTGGCAGAGGGAATACCCCAGGGTAAGAGTCTTGACCTCTGGCAATCCGGACCGCTTGATGGTTATCCGGGGAAAATAACCGGTTCAAATGATTATGCGGACAGTAAAGATTCTGATGTGGTGATTATCGCTGCTGGACTTGCCCGAAAACCAGGGATGTCAAGGGATGACCTGCTGGCAAAGAATGTTGCTATTGTCAAGTCATGTGCAGCTGAAGCGGTCAGATATTCACCGAACTGTGTGATGATTGTGGTAACAAATCCCATTGATGCCATGGTTCATACTGCTTTTAAGGTCTCCGCCCTGCCTGCAGAGAGGGTGATTGGCATGGCTGGAGTGCTTGATTCTGCCAGGTATCGCACATTTATCGCCGAGGCCCTTGGCGTTGCCGCCGGGGATGTTAACGCTCTGGTCATGGGGATTCATGGTGATAAAATGCTTCCTCTGGTCAGGTTGGCCAATGTTGGTGGAGTACCTGTTTCCGAGCTTCTTGACCAGAAGAAAATTGATGAAATTGTCAGTCGTACCCAGAATGGCGGGATTGAAATTGTCAATCATTTAAAGAGCGGTTCTGCCTTTTATACCCCGGGGCTTGCCGCTATTGAAATGGCGGAAGCGGTGCTTACAGACAGCCGCAGGGTGATGGCATGTGCGGCATATTTGACCGGCCAGTTTGGTATATCCGGATATTTCCTTGGGGTTCCTGTGGTTCTTGGTCGTGGCGGAGTTGTGAAAATCCTTGAATTTGAGCTGAACGATGACGAAAAATCAGCTCTTCAGGAATCTGTAAGTGCGGTATCTGCCCAGATGGAGATGACAGAAGTCAGATGACAGAAATCAAAAATCAAGAATCAGAAGACAGATAAATT
>CAYRGM010000243.1:0-2357 GCA_964423765.1 uncultured Desulfobulbaceae bacterium | reverse complement strand
GAGTTAACCGATACCTATACCAGCCCTCTTGCCAATGAAGACCGGACGGTTTCCTGCCCAAATGTCGATAAATACGGATGTGATGATCTCTGGATCCCTGATTTATATGGTGAATTCTGTGGGGTATGTCAAAAGTGCGGTCATCATTTCCCCCTGGAGCATCAGTGGTATTTGCAAAATATCTTTAACCCTAAAAGTATCCGGTTTTTTAATCAGGACATTTACTCCATCAACCCCCTTGATTATGAAGGGCTTGATGGAAGGTTACGCTTAGCAAAAAGCAAAACCGGTCATGGTTGTGCCAATCTGACTTTCCATGCCAAGGTCATGGAAATACGATTGGTTGTCACCATGCTGATTGCCGATTTCAGAAACGGTACGGTTGGTTCAGCAGAAGGTGAAAAGTTTGTCCAGGCCTGCGATATCGCCAGACGGAAAAAACGCCCCCTGCTCAGTTATGTCCATACCACGGGCGGGATCCGTATTCAGGAAGGAACCCTCGGCGTGACCCAAATGCCTAAATGCACCATGGCGGTACGGGAGTATATTGATTCCGGCGGTCTGTATATCGTTGTTTATGATAACAACTCCTATGCCGGTCCGGTGGCGAGTTTCCTTGGCTGCTCACCATATCAGTTTGCCATCAGATCATGTAACCTTGGTTTTGCCGGCCCCCGGGTTATCAGAGAGACAACCGGAACCGACCTGCCGCCAGATTATCATAAATCCAGAAGTGCTCTGCAACGGGGTCATATCCAGGGTGTATGGGATAGACGCGATTTCCGCCGCAACCTGTATAAATCTCTCCAGACCATGGGTAGCCCGGGCGTATTACAGAGAATTGAGAATTATCAACCAGACAAGGGGCTTGATTATCGGGGGCAGAGAAAGCTGCACAAGAAAATTGTCCAAAAAATAGGGCGTTTTTAGAGAGCGTTTACGATGTCTGTTTTATCGTCAAAAATTGTAACTATTCAGCGAGATGAACAAACGCCCATAAACTGGGACTGTAACTGTTCAGATGTGCTTCACGGAGTCTCGTTCCTCGCTTACCTATTCGTTCATTTTGAGCTTTGAAGCGTACTAATGTTACTCAAGAAGCTCAAAATGGGCGGAGAGGTAAGCGAGGAACGAGACTCCGTGGAGTGTAGCTGAATAGTTACCAAAAATTATCAATTACAGACATCGTAAACTCCCTATAAAATGCCCTGTTTTTTTGGACAATTTTCTTTCCTGCTTCACCGGTCTCATCTGCCGTCCTCTTAAACTGTCTGAATTTGGTAGAGACGGGTTTCAAACCCGTCTTCACGGTGGCATAAAGTGGGGTCAGGTCTCATTTTGAGACATTATTTTCCCCTAACAAACAATTTATAATGTGGCCAATCTTATCTTGCAGGATTGGCTCCTCTGATAGTTTTTTCCGTATCCTGTTAACAGCGAGACCGGCGGGGGCGTATCCGGTCATGCCGAATACCTTACCAATCTCCCTTAGGGTATCGTTGCGTAAAATTCGGCAAAGGTAGATAGCCACATCCCTTGGTTCATTACTGAGACCGCGCCGCATAATAAGCAGGCTCTTTCTGGTTACCTTGTAGGTCTGGTACACCTGTCTGATGATCTGGGTTTGCTCCGGGGCTAACTGCAAATATTCAGGAATTTGCCGGTTGCGTTTCTTTTGAAAAAAAGTACTCCTGATCCAAGAAATAAATTCCTCGCCACCAATCAGGATTGGCCATTTTTTCCGATCAAGAAGCTGAATAAGTTCATCAGAGTCCTCTTGTGCCATGAACTTGCGATACGCCTGTTGCTGCTTTTTTGTATCTGAGGTCAACATGGAGAGGGGGAAAGATTTGTGAAGCCAGTTCCATTCCTTTGTTTCTGCAAGATAGCCATGATGACTGCTCCATGGGTACTGGTCAGGGGTTGCGACAATTTCGGCCCGGACGGGATTCCGGTGAATGTATCTGATTGCCTCAAGCAGGTGGCTGCCTTCCTCAACAAGTATGGATTTATACCGACCGCGGAAAAGCTGCCCGTCATATCCGTGGAGACGATTGTAGCTCTGGGTATATACACCATTTAAATGACGCATGAATCTGGCCAGGTTTCCTTGAGGAGTCTGGGCCAGAATGTGGTAATGGTTGTCCATCAGGCAAAAAGCACTGACATGAACATGCCAGAGCTTAGCTGCTTCTTTCAGCAGGGTGAGAAATATTGCACGATCTTTGTTGTCAGCAAAAATCTGATCATCCCTGCGGCCTCGATTCATCAGATGATACCAGGCACCAGGGTATTCAAGTCGTAATGGTCTGCTCATGGTGACAGAGTGTAACTCCGTTACAGCTATATGTCAAGAT
>CAYRGM010000242.1:0-2358 GCA_964423765.1 uncultured Desulfobulbaceae bacterium | reverse complement strand
ATTAGTTTTCACTACTGTTGGCTCTGTTCTGCAAAATCCGGTTTATACCTTTATCTACATTACAGCCATACTGGCGATGGGATTGCATATCAGTCACGGGATATGGTCTTCTCTGCAAAGTCTTGGCATCAATCATCCCAGATACAACAAGCTGATCATCATAATCAACTGGGGTGTTACGATTTTCATTACGACTGTCTTTCTGTTCATCGTGCTGTTTTTATTCATCAATAAATAAAGGCAGCAAAGCTACAGCACCATCGAACGATCACGGATTCAGGATGAAAACCATGCAATTTGATGCCAGGATCCCAGCCGGAAAGCTGGTCGATAAATGGAATAACCGCAAGTATGAAAATAAACTGGTGAGCCCTGCCAATAAACGAAAATACGAAATCATCATCGTTGGCACTGGTCTTGCCGGTGCCTCTGCGGCGGCTACTCTTGGTGAACTTGGTTATAATGTGAAATTGTTTTGCATTCAGGACAGTCCAAGAAGAGCTCATTCAATCGCTGCTCAGGGCGGTATCAATGCCGCAAAAAATTATCAGAACGATGGTGATTCCGTTTTCCGCCTTTTTTATGACACCATCAAAGGTGGTGACTTTCGGGCCAGGGAAGCCAATGTCTATCGTCTTGCCGAGGTGGCAAACAATATCATAGATCAATGCGTGGCCCAAGGGATTCCCTTTGCCCGTGAATATGGCGGCACCCTTGCCAACCGTTCTTTTGGCGGGGCTCAGGTATCGAGAACCTTTTATGCCCGTGGTCAGACCGGACAACAACTTCTCCTTGGTGCATACTCTGCGATGATGCGTCAGGTGGCAGCCGGAAAAGTCACCCTCTATCCCCGCCGGGAAATGATGGAGTTAATTGTGGTAAACGATCGGGCAACCGGTATCATCTGCCGTAATCTTATAAGCGGCCAATTGGAGAGATATAGTGGTCATAGTGTAGTACTGGCAACCGGCGGTTATGCTAATGCTTTTTGCCTGTCCACCAATGCCATGGCCTGCAATGTTAGTGCAATCTGGAGGGCATACAGGCGGGGAGCCGGCTTTGCCAACCCCGGTTTTGTCCAAATCCACCCCACCTGTATCCCGGTTCACGGTGATTATCAATCAAAACTGACTTTAATGAGCGAAAGTCTAAGAAATGACGGGCGAATATGGGTACCCGGAAAAAAAGGCGACACCAGAATACCTGCTGATATTCCTGAAAATGAACGGGATTATTTTCTGGAGAGAAAATATCCCGGATTTGGCAACCTGGTTCCCCGTGATGTTGCATCCCGTAATATTAAAGAGGTCTGTGATGCCGGTCATGGAACCGGAGAAACCGGTTTGGCGGTATATCTTGACTTTGCTGATGCCATCAAACGAGACGGGATAGATGTAATTCAGAAAAAGTATGGCAATCTTTTTCATATGTATGAGAAAATTACCGATCATAACCCAACCAAAGAGCCGATGACCATTTATCCGGCAGTTCATTATACCATGGGCGGTTTATGGGTTGACTATAATCTTATGTCTAATATTCCGGGGTTATTTGTCATCGGCGAAGCCAATTTTTCAGATCACGGTGCCAACCGATTAGGGGCCTCTGCACTCATGCAGGGTCTGGCCGATGGCTATTTCATCCTTCCCCATACCATGGGAAATTATCTTGCCCAGACCGATACCTGTGATCTCAGCACTGAGCTTGAACCATATAATCAGGCTGACCAATCAATCAAAAACAGAACCGAGCTACTTCTTAAAAATAACGCTTCAAACAAACAGGGTATGCATAGCGTAGCATATTATCATCGCCAACTTGGCGAGATTCTTTGGGATAACTGCGGTATAATCCGTAACCGGGAAGGGCTCACATCCGGTTTGCAAAAAATTCCAGAACTCAGGGAAGAGTTCTGGAACAATGTCCGAGTACCAGGAAAGAATCAACAGCTCAATCAATCGCTTGAACGAGCCGGTCGGGTCGCTGATTATCTGGAATTTTCTGAAATAATAGTAAAAGATGCCCTGGCAAGGGAAGAGTCATGTGGTTGTCATCTGCGGGAAGAAAGCCAGAGCAAAGAACATGAAGCAAAACGGAATGATGAACAGTACTCACATGTATCCATCTGGGAATATGCCGGAGAAAACAAAGAACCTGTTCTGCATAAAGAAAAACTCACATTTAACGAGGTCACTCCCTCCCAGCGGAGTTATAAATAACCCGTAATGTCCGGTTAGTACCTTACTCCTGAAAGTCTGTCATAAAAAACAGGTAAGCGTAGACTCCGAGAAATCCATTTTCCGGAAGCATTCCACGCCACCGTCATTCCGGACTTGATCCGGAATCCAGTCAACATCC
>CAYRGM010000241.1:0-2361 GCA_964423765.1 uncultured Desulfobulbaceae bacterium | reverse complement strand
ACCGGACAAGATAATTGTCACATAATAGCCATCATCCCCGTTACTACAAATCATCGCATCCAGAGTGTTTCGGTAGGAATGGAAGTGGAAGAGTTTTTGGTACGCCCCATACTGGGTTTCTCTTTGGGAGATAGTAAGGGTACCGGGAAAGTTTATCTGATAAATCAGCGAACAGACAGTCCCCCCACCCTGGGGATTACTAACTTTGCAAATCTGGGGAATATTATCATGGCAAAATGGCTTATCAGAGAGATAGGGGCAAAAGATCTATTGCAGGTGCCAGCTGACAATGACACAGATGCCAGGTGGGGGCAGAGCGAGCATTTAGAGCAATTAACCTTGCCTCGTGGGATTCTTCAAGCCTTTGCACCGGGCGTGGAGTATGAGGCTCAGGTTATGCTGATGAATGAAGCTACGGTCACAGCTGCAAGTTATTTTCTCCCTTTCAACACCGTTGCCCCTGCAGATACAGATGATACCGATAATAACGGTATCCCGGATAATCAGGAGATAGGTCATGCGGATCTGGATGGGGATGGCGTGCATGATAACGACCCGGCGGATATTGATATAGCAGCACTCCGCAACCCCGTCAGTGGTCTAATTACCGCTGTTCAAGTTGTTGGGCATGAGCCTGTAGGTACTGATAATCCCAAAGTGGCTCGGCTGGAAATCCTGGCTACTGATGTTTTGGCAGGACCATTGGGTTATGATCTTCCAGAGGGAGTATACAGTTTCCGTATTGAAGGCTTGACTGCCGGCTCTACAGTACAGGTTAAGTTCTACTTATCTCAGCCTTTCCAGGACGGCGATAAATGGTGGCATTATGATACTGTCCAGGGCTGGCAAACTTATGCTGCCGCCGGTGAAGCAACCGGACGCCTGATAAGGGACTAACATAGAAGGGACTCACCAGGCAACTCTGGAGTTTGTGGATGGAGGCTACGGAGATGCCGATGGCATAGCCAATGGCGTGATTGTCAACTCCAGCGGTCCCGGCAAATCAAAACCAGGATCAAGTGTAGGGTTAGGCAGCAGTGACGGTGGTGGTGGCGGCGGCGGCTGTTTCATTGCCACCGCAGCCTACGGCAGTTACCTTGACCCTCATGTCCAGGTACTCAGGGATTTTAGAGACAGGCATCTGGCAAGCAACAGAATCGGCATAACTCTGATGAACATCTACTATAAAACCTCACCGCCAATAGCTGATTTTATCGCTGGACATGAAGCCATCAGGACAATGAGCAGATGGACCTTAACACCCTTGGTCTATGGGGTCAAATACCCGGCAGCAACAATCATCGTAATCTTTGTAATGGTATTCCTGCTTGCTATAATGAATAGAAGGATGAAGAAAGCACTGTCCTGCTGCTTTTGAGTACCTTTCTTTTAAACTTTTATCGTAACTGCTTCCACGGAGTCTCGTTCCTCGCTTACCTGCAGCGTACTAATGCTACTCAAGAAGCTCAGGTAAGCGAGGAACGAGACTCCAAAATGGGCGAAGATAGAGTGCAACTGAATAGTTACCTTTTATCTTTTAATTCTTGCCCCCTGTGCTAAGGGGTATAATCTCCACCACAATGTGATTTATTGCTTGAAAAACTCATCAAAAGTCAACGGCAGACTTGACCCTATTTTGTGACTAGTTACAAAAAAAATTCCACATTTATGTCTTCGATGACAAGCAATTGTTGAATGGGAAGACAACAATCAGTCGTGGAGAACATAAATATAAACAGGTCATAAATCATAAAGCCTCCTGATCTGTTTATGGCCGTGCAGGTGCAAGAGCGGATCAGACCAGCTTGCATTGCCGGTCAGCCCAAGGTTAATGCCCCGCCAGATTTCTTGCTTTGTTTGCCGTTAACTACCCATTTTAACTCAATCTCCAGCTCAATCTCAGTTTTTTTCTTGCCGACCTCTTTTTCTACCTCAACTTCAAATTCAAGGTGATCTGGGATGTCCAGCTTAAGTTTCTGGTCGCCCTGCTTCAGTACCACTTCGTTCGCCTCTATCTTATCGGCCAACTGATGCAAAAATGAGGCAATCCAAGTTCGATCACGCTTCTCTTCACTTTTAAATAAAGTTTCTTCCTGTCCCATAGCTACTCCTCCAAATAGTTGATAGTTCACGCTGGTGAAAATATGATTACACCTGCTACCAGTACCTTACTCTTGAAAGTCTGTCATGAAAAACAGTTAAGCATAGAATTCGAAATGAACAAATAGGTAAACGAGCGTGCGAGACTTAAGTGGAACACATCTGAACAGTTACACAACCCAAGATTATTGGCGTTTGTTCATTTCGTTGAATATCCTATATCCTAAATTATCAATTATCAATTATCAATTATCAATTATC
>CAYRGM010000240.1:0-2367 GCA_964423765.1 uncultured Desulfobulbaceae bacterium | reverse complement strand
TGCGCAATGCTTCCCTGAATACTTCCACTTTCATACAGTCGTCGGCATTTAAAACGACCAGATCAAGATCGCTGGCGTCATGACTTTGCCCGGTTACACGGCTACCATAGGCCCATACCTCTGCACCAGAAAGATGCTTTTTTATTAACGCCTGAAGCAGAGTTAAATATTTTTCAGGAAGATTTAGTTGCTGCATGATCAAGTTGGTCTCTGAGATGCTTCACGTCTATCACAAATTGGGGCAGTAGTTTTAATGTTTCATTGGCAAATTTTTCGCCATAATCATGGGCAGTATTATTCCGGTTATCGCGGTATTCAAACCAGCGTTCTACCTCATCCAGCGTTAACAGACTATGCTTTGCTGCCTGCCTGAAAATGTCTTTGAAAAACAACTGATCGACCTGTTTGGGCGTGGCAAAATAGGGCTTCAGTATTTTTTTAAGTAATTTTCCGCTAGTTTCCAACGACAACTCAAAGCCTTTAACGGCAGCATATCGGTACATATCATAGTCGATACTATCTACCGGACTCTGGCCAAGCTTTTCTATCGCCATTTCAAGTGTTTTTATGCAACGTGTAAGGTGTTCTGTATTTAAAACCATATTATTATATTCAGGCAATATCCTGCGTCATATGCAGTTTATCAGAAAAATAGTTGTTGATTGAGTAATCCACCAGCAATCTTCCTGGTTCGAGGCTGACTTTATCTTTGACCCAAAGCAAAAGATTCTTACGTTTTGCCTGCTACTGCAAACTACTATTCATGTGTGCGGCTGCTTCGATACCGACTCGGGTATTTTTTGACAATATTACCGTGCAGCACTATAATCGTGCTATGAAGAATATTACCATAAAACTTGAAAATGAAGTAGCTCACTGGGCAAAAGTATGGGCGGCTGAGAACAATACTAGTGTTTCTCAAATACTTGGCGATTTACTAAAGCAAATAAAAAAAGATAGGACAGGCTACGCCAAGGCCATGCAACAATTTCTTAATGTGGAGGCTCAGGTGCTGAAATCATCCGGACCTTATCCTTCTCGAGAGACGTTACATGAGCGCTAAATATTTTGTTGATACTAATATTCTAATTTATACGAGAGACAAATCTGAGCCAGAGAAACAGCCGAAAGCTGAACAATGGTTGGCTCGTCTTTGGGCAGATGGAAGCGGCAGGATCAGCGCACAGATTATGAATGAGTATTATGTGACAGTAACTCAAAAGCTTAAACCCGGGCTTTCGAAGGAACAGGCGCGGTCTGATCTACATGCGCTTGCCGTTTGGCAGCCGCTAGAAATTTCTGCAACCTTGATTGAATCGTCCTGGGATATTCAGGACAAATACGGCTATTCATGGTGGGACACTTTGGTTATATCCTCCGCACTATTCCTTGATTGCCGTTATCTGTTAAGTGAAGATATGCAACATGAGCAGAAGATTGGTGATCTTACTATTATTAATCCATTTCTTGTTGATTATGGTGTAACGGGGGGCGATTAAGCAGTGCTTCCATATGGAAAGAAGTCATTACGTGATGCCTGTTGCATTTTGCCAGCTCATGGATAGGCAGTACCTTTAAATTAGGCGCTGAAAGCAAGATGTCAACACTCCGACCGGACATCATTCGTGATATTCTCGCCGAAAGTTGAGCCGCCAGCCAAGCTGGGTTATCAACGGCATGCGGCAGTTCAATCAGCAAATCAAAATCGCCGCCACGCTTACCTGAATATCTCTATTGCCATTGTATGCAGTAAATTAATCGGACGACTGTAGCAGCGATGGCTCATGGCTTTAAAAAATCCAGATCACTTGACCAAATCAGTGATACACAGTTGCAGCGATTTTTTCCAGTCAGGCACATTCAGGGTGAAAGTGTTTTCCAGTTTTGTCAGTGTTAATTGAGAATTCATTGGCCGCTTTGCGGGTGTTGGGTAGTCACTTGTTGGAATGGCTTTTATGTCTTTAATTTTTAGTGACATGTCCAAATGTTTATCTGCTAGCTTAACGATCTCTTTGGTAAAACCATGCCAACTGGTCTGGCCGGAAGCCGTTAGATGGTACAGGTCAGATGTAAAGACGCCCGCCAGCCTTTCTCTTAATGCCTGCTGAATACAGAGCAAGGTAACGTCGGCCAGTAATCGCGCTGTTGTTGGTGCGCCGATCTGGTCCGATACGATGCTCAATGTTTCTCTTTCCTGTGCGAGTTTTAGCATGGTTAGCATAAAGTTATTCGCTCTCGAGGCATACACCCAGGAGGTACGGAAAGTCAGATAGTCACAGCCTGATTCACTGACCGCTATTTCACCAGCCAGTTTGGTGCGGCCATAGGCATTGATCGGATTTGGCTCGTCGGTTTCAACATAAGGAC
>CAYRGM010000239.1:1282-2374 GCA_964423765.1 uncultured Desulfobulbaceae bacterium | reverse complement strand
CAAATTGGCGAAGGTATTGGATATAGAGATGTTTTATAATATGGTTGGTCAAGATATTTGACGATATAAACTGTTGAAGAAAGCTCTGTCACAACTGAATGATCTCCAGCTTACAGAACATTTTTTTAAAAAGGATAATGAACTGACTCATGCAGCAACTTACTCAGAAACTTAAAGACGGAACCATGAGGATAGTGGAAGTTCCTATCCCTTCGTGCCAGAATGGCCAGGTGCTGGTTCGTAACCACTACTCCCTGATCAGCGCAGGAACAGAAGGGAGCACTGTAAAAGTTGCCAGGAAGAGTTTTATAGGAAAGGCTAAGGAGCGGCCCCAGCAGGTGAAACAGGTGATTGATGTACTCAAGTCGCAGGGACCTGTGCAGACCTACCGGGCAGTGATGAAAAAGCTGGATGCACTCTCACCTCTCGGGTACTCGTGTACTGGAGAGGTAATTAATGTGGCGCCTGATGCCACCAATTTTGCGATTGGTGATTTTGTCGCGTGTGGTGGGCTTACTGCTTCCCATGCAGAGATTGTAGCAGTACCCAAAAAATTATGCGTAAAACTTGAGCCGGGTGCAAATCTTCAAGCTGCTACCTACAATACCCTTGGAGCAATTGCCATGCAGGCGGTCCGCCAGGCCGACCTGAAACTTGGTGAGACATGTGCTGTGATAGGGTTGGGCCTGCTTGGACAGCTTGCCGCCCAGCTCTTGCGAGCCTCGGGTGTAAAGGTCATGGGAGTGGATATTGATTCCAGCATGGTGGTCCTAGCTGAAAAACATTCAGTAGATGCCGCTTTCGTCAGATCTACTCCTGGATTGGAAAACAAAATCATCGAGCTTACGTAAGGTGTTGGTTGTGACGGGGTAATTATTGCGGCTGCCACCAGCTCCCTTGATCCTATAAACTTTGCTGGAGCCATAAGTAGAAAGAAGGGAACAATTGTTATTCTTGGTGCTGTGCCAACCGGTTTTGACAGAGAACCTCATTTTTACAAGAAGGAGTTGCAGGTAAAAATGTCGTGTTCTTATGGACCCGGGAGATACGATCCTCTCTATGAAGAAAAGGGTATAGATTATCCCCTGTCCT
>CAYRGM010000239.1:0-1255 GCA_964423765.1 uncultured Desulfobulbaceae bacterium | reverse complement strand
GAAAATCGCAATATGCAGGCCTTCCAGGAGTTGTTGTATGCCAAAAAGATAGATGTGGGCTATCTCACCACCCATGTGTTTCCCCTTGAAGAAACAAAAAAGGCGTATGACATGATGATGGAAAAATCTGAACCCTTTATAGGAATCCTTATTGAATATGATGTCAAAAAGGATATCAGAATAGAGTCGAGGGTAGACATAAAGGCTTCCAAGGGGTTGAAAGTCTCAACCATAACCATTGGCTTTTTAGGAGCTGGTTCTTATGCCCAAAGTCATCTTTTGCCTAATCTGCCCAATAGAAAGGTCGCTCTGAAAGGAGTTGTAACTACCGCGGGTTCAAGTGCGAGATCAGTGGCAGAAAGATTTGGTTTTGAGTTTGCTTCAACCGATGCCAGTGATGTTTTGGGCAATGATGAAATAAATACGGTATTTATAGCATCGCGGCATGATTCCCATGCAGGGTATGTAACCGATGCCCTGAGGGCTGGGAAAAATGTATTTGTCGAAAAGCCCTTATGCCTTAATGAAAGTGAGCTGGAAGAGATAGGGGCCATATATCAGGAATTGGGGCATGATGCCCCCATTTTAATGGTGGGTTATAATCGTCGATTTGCGGAACTTGCGGAAATGTTAAAGGGAAGAATGGGGCAGGGCCCCATGTCCATGCTCTATCGAGTAAATGCGGGCAAAGTTCCTGCGGACTCCTGGGTTCAGGATCTTGAGATTGGCGGTGGCAGGATAACAGGAGAGGTTTGTCACTTTGTCGACTTTTTGACCTGGATAAACGGCTCATTACCTGTCTCTGTTTATGCTGCGGTCATGAAAGAGCCGAATAATTTAAACGATGTTGTGACGATTTCTTTGTCGTATGCCAATGGCTCCATAGGAAATATCTGCTATTTTGCCAATGGTGATAAGGGCCTTCCCAAGGAGCGGATTGAAATTCATGCGCATGGGAATTCGGCTGTTTTAGATGATTTTAAGACAGGGCAATTTTATATGAATGGCAAGAAAAAAGAGAAAAAGTTATTGAGCCAGAACAAAGGACAGAAAACTATGATAACTCTTTTTTGTGAAGCAATTTTAAAAGGGAAGGAGCAGCCTGTACCTTTTGCTGAGATATTAAATACGTCTTTGACGACTTTTAAAATCGGTGAATCTATTCGTACGGGAAAGTGCTTGCCGGTTGTGTTATGATAAATTAATTGTCGTAATCGTTTGCGGCCTCAAGCTCAAAGGTAACGGCAAGATTAGA
>CAYRGM010000238.1:0-2378 GCA_964423765.1 uncultured Desulfobulbaceae bacterium | reverse complement strand
GGCCGAATCTACCCGGAGATCGACCTACCCCCGTATATCAAATAAACATAAAATTTCCAGGGAAGTTTTAGCACGACCAATTCTACATTGGTCAGATCTTCAGGTTTGGCTCTATATCCTCTATCATGATCTTCCCTTTAACCAGGCATATAAAAAAGGCTTCCGACGAGTTGGCTGCCTGTATTGCCCGTTTAACAGTGAATGGTCACAAGAAATTATTAAAAATCGCTACCCTAAACAAGGAAAAAAATGGCAATCTTTTTTATCAAAGCAGGCCGAACGTATGAATCACCCGAATCCTGATTTGTTTGTTGACTGGGGCTGGAGAACAAGAGCAGGCGGGCGAGGGCTTGATCATTACAAATCCTCCATAGAA
Organism: uncultured Desulfobulbaceae bacterium; assembly: GCA_964423765.1. Taxonomy (GTDB): domain Bacteria; phylum Desulfobacterota; class Desulfobulbia; order Desulfobulbales; family Desulfobulbaceae; genus DRLX01. Next base: position 2,002 of record CAYRGM010000238.1, on the reverse strand, counting down.
TCTATTCCCTGCAAACTGTCTGATAATGCAGTTATGTATCAGTTACTCGGCGGGGACATCCATTTAGTACGTCACTTCCTACGACCTTTTGGCCCACAAACCAGGATAAGCAGAGATGATTTTGCAGAGACCTTTTTGATTCATGATCGTAAATCCCACGAGATTTTAGCTAGTGTAGAAGTCGGTTTTGTGGATCAAGCGATTCGTGTTAACTATATCATCGAAAAGTACCGACGACTTTTCCAACAGAGAATTGAGAAACAACTCAAGAAACTTCAGGGATGTATCTTTTGTGGCGCTTGTGGTGCAAAGTGCAAATTAAAAGCATTAAGTTCAGAAGGCGAGTATGTAATTGATGAGACAAAATGCATTAGTTGCTTATCTTGTGTCTCTCACAAATGTCCAGTTGTAAAATCATTACATTATAACGGTTTAAAATAAATGGCAGAGTTTAAGTTTGGCTTCGAAGAAGCATGGTTTCGTCTTATCATAAAAAAACTTCCGGATAATCCTGATCTTTTCCTGCCCAAGGCTGTGGAAAAGGCACAATCCATACTGCGGATAGGGAAATTGAAGGTCGGAGCTGCTCGTGCCTGGGCAGAGTCTGCCGGGATTGTCTGTAAAAAAAAGGGCGCTTTTTTTCTCACCTCTTTGGGACAGATTGTTGCCCATCATGATCCGGATCTGGAAGAGAACGGCATCTGGTGGACTTTTCATTATAATCTTGCCCGTCAGACAAGCCCTGCCTGGTTCTATTCGTTCTATTTTAATGAGTTTATTCCTGACACTTTCAGCCGTGATGACTTTGAGAATGAATTACGAGCCCATTGGGATAATAACCACGACAAACCAATGACCGACAGCGTATTCCATAAATTGATCTTCTCACCGTTGAAACAGGTTTTTGAGGGGACCAGGCTTGGTGATGAGTTTGGGTTTTGGCTGACTGGTGACCAGGGTATTTTGTTACGCAATAAAAAAAATATGCCTCCTCTGCCAAAAGCAATCCTTTCCTATGCTCTGCTTGACTGGGCAGGAGCAGAACAAAGACAGTCAGTTCATCTGGAAAAACTCCTGGAACCCGGAGGGGTTGGAAAAATATTTCGATTGGAAAGAGATATTCTTGACAGCCTCCTCATTGATATCGGCGAGCAGTATCAAAAGCAGGTGGGCTGGATCAGTCATACAGCAGGCCTTAATTCTATTTCCATAGTGGATTGCCAGCCTTTAGCCCTGATCAGTGCCTATTATCACGAACTTGATGGTAAAGAACCTTTGACCGCTCTTGCACTGGGCAAAGAAGAGGTTGAAAAAATGTAACCGTTCACCAGCACCTCATCTTCGCCCATTCTTGGCCTACTTACATAGCAATAGTATGCTGCGCAGGCCAGAATGAACGAATATGAGGCACTGGATGAACGGTTACAGGCAATATACAGCCGTTACTTTTTATCTCTGGTGAACGCTTACGAAAGAATCATAGGACAGGAAAGCATGCCCCTTTTTTCTTAGAGAACGCTTATGTCTATTCATGAAAAATTACTGGAGAAATGGTATGAATGCCGTGAACGTCGTTATCCGATACTTGTTATTGTAAGAGAGCCGCTGGATACCTTGTTTACGGGTTCTTTGATAGAGGAATTTGCGAGTATCACCCAGGCAAAAGTGCTCAACTTTCAAGAAAGATACAAAGGCAGATTGGATCTTTTTTGCACCTGGCAATCCATCCGTGATGAACTCTACGATGCGGCTAACAGCAATCCTGTAATTGCCACAGAACTGGAACCTATTTATGCCAAGTGGCCGGTAGATGAGAGGATGGCATTCCTTCGTAATCTTTTAAGAAGCTCACTTAAGTATTCTATAATCCTCATAATTAACTGCCAGGAAGATTTAAGCGAACTGCAGGCCATTGAAAAAAATAGCAGAGGGATGATTTGGGCGCCATCCAAATAACTTTTTTTATAGAAACTCTGTCTTGACGCTGAAATGAGTGGAGAGT
>CAYRGM010000237.1:0-2378 GCA_964423765.1 uncultured Desulfobulbaceae bacterium | reverse complement strand
TTCAGGTTATGGTTGATCTCGGATCACTGCTACTAAAAAAACGGGAAACTTCAGAATCAGTAATAATATGCCCCAAAAATGCCCGCACTCGCTGAGCAAGTTACCATTCTCCAGCTCCCTATTCAACCGCAACAGCCAAGAGCCCGTTTTGAAGTTTTCCGCCATGGATTTGTACAAGAGACATAACGATACATCTGTTGCTCACCGCCCCGCTTTCTTCTTGATATATCCATATTAAAAACTATTCCGGCATGACCGGGGGCAAGACCTTCTCCATCCTCATTGACACTGTTAAGGTGGCGACTATCAGTGTAGTTAAATACTGTCTGTTGATCAACACCATCTTCAAGGATAAAGATATTCGGGAGATTACATTTATCCGCCTCAACCACCTCTTTTTCTTTTTTTTCCCGCAAATTACACCCGCCACCGGCTGCAAAACCATTTTTAACCGTATAGCTAAACTGATTGTTACCTGCCGTCCCATCCTTACCCTTAAAAGTAAAATTACCGCAAAGAATTACCGCAGCATAAGGGTTACTCAAAACAGGATGTTCAAGGAGACGGCATACCTGAGAGCGACGCAATTGTCCTTTCCCTCCTGTAAACAAGATATTGATCACAAGTACAGCATTCCCATTTTTACGGACAATGGCAAACTGGACAGCCGGAGCACCTTTTTCACCGGTTGACAAGGGCAAGCTACCACTGCTTAACATCCATGTTGAGGCACCAGCCATGATTGTCAGACCGGCAAGAGGAAAAACCTTTTTTCTATTAGCTACCCGCGAATTGGCGACCGTAAAAGAATAAGTCATACCAAGTTTATCTGCAATAAATGAACTTTCATTGAACATTAGTTCCCGATTATATGATGTATTATGGAAACAAAGAATATCAAAATCTTCTGTTTTAAGATTATCAAACAGACTGGCTTTTCTGCTGCCAGACCTACCTTCCGAATTATAATTGACTATCGCACCTATTTTCATCAGAGCCTCTCAAATTTGCAAATACTATTCAAAAAAAATGCACGACCTGACCGTGACCATTCCTTAAAACTAAATACCCGGCTAACATAAAATTTACATACAACAAGACACTATATCACCACAGAAACTTTTACCTGAATTGAGCGATTTTATGACACAGATATGTGCTGATATCTTGTCTGCCAAGGCTTTTAAGAAAACCGCAGGTATTCTTTTATATCCCGCTTATACCTTTTAAAAAATCCGTTATCCATTTCTATTGCCCTTTCATTAAATACACTTGCAATATTCACTCCACCTAAGACGGCTGTCACCCCTTTTAAATGAACTATGACTGCTATGCCCTACCCATACCACAGTAATACACCTTGCATAGTTCATTATGTCATGCCCATTTTCAACCACGCTGATTTTTTAAAACAATCAGACATCAACCAAGATGTATCACCTTAGCGTCCTTCCGTTAGGATTCCGTTAATGACTGGTTAGTTTTCAATTACAATCATTAATATCTGAGTTGAGCGATTTTTTAGCTTGATCTGCACCAGGTAAGCGAGTGCAACGAGACTCCGATCTCTTGCACGCCAAGGCTTTTAAGGAAATCCGTGGGCAGACCAAACGGGTGGTATGCCTGCGGTTTCCTGGAGAAGCCTTGGTGCACAAGATATCAGCACATATCTGCGTCATAAAATCGCTCAATTCAGGTTTAACCAAAAGATAACACAGCACTAACTGTTTACTAAAGTAGGAAATGTAAATTATTAAATGATGCTAACGATATATACATTTTGCAAATGGTAATATATTTCCTGGTTATGACCCCATAAACATCCTTGCCAGGTTAAAGACAAAAACATAATCAGATGGTAAATATTCAGCTGCACCCCATTACTTGTCAACGAGATAGCCTGCTCGCAACAGCAACAACACCCAGTCTAGTGTCGTGTCAACGATGCTCTGACGCATCTTGTTTGTTTTTTTCCGCATCTGCGTTTTTGCAGCTTGGGTCACATAGTCCTACTATGCGACCCAAGCTGCAAAAATGCAGATGCAAAAAAATCCTGCACAATATTACGCCATTTCATCGTTGACACGACACTAGGGAAAAAGCACCAACTAACAGCACAAAAAAATAGACAAAAACTGTACAAATTCACCAATAGTTATAAATATTCACCAATAACAATCCTGCGATATATGACCGGAAAGGTTATCCCAAAAATGCCATAGGAGGTGACTCCCATATAAAAAATACCCAACAACCCCGCCCCCATTGTCCCAAAAATACCCGGTTAACAAAAATAGTATTTTTTCTCTTGCAATTAAAACCATAAAGGAGCGAACACGCCAGACTCGATAAAAAAACATTCATCCTGGACAGCAATG
>CAYRGM010000236.1:0-2396 GCA_964423765.1 uncultured Desulfobulbaceae bacterium | reverse complement strand
CAAACCTCACACACAACTCTTAAAGAAGAGGCGACAACTATCCTGACACAGGGGGTGGGTTGCAAATTATTAAATACGCAGTTACATTCTCAATCATGTTCATCTACTGATCGTTGACGGAGATGCAGAGGTGGTATCAAAGAGTCTTCAACCTGAGTTGAGCGATTTTTTAACTTGATCTGCACCGATCTCTTGCACGCCAAGGCTTCCCGAAAATCCTCAACAGACCAACGGGTATGCCTGCGGTTTTCGAAAAACCTTGGCACACAAGATATCAGCACATATCTGCGTCATAAAATCGTTCAACTCAGGTTCAACCAAGGCTGATAGGGCGAAAGGTGAGGGAAAGCGGTATGCATTACGAGCTGAGACTGAAAAAACCAGATACTGCTTACAATGCCCATTTTGCCCCTAAGAAAGCACTTCTAAACACAAAAAATATGTATTCTTGGGGATGAAATGTCGAATAATCAACAGGATAGCTTGGCCCGACCCCTTTGTATTTTGTATTTGTACTTGTCTCTTTGTCTACCTTACCACTTTGGGGCCTTTGTTTCCGTCGCTTATCTAAAAGTTGCCGATTGCACGATAATATATGGAAATTATTAATAAAAATTACAAAAACCAGGAGTAGATTTGACCCCATTTATTTCATTACTCTACCTTATTTTTCTATTTTTTTATTGAGGAACAAAACTATGCAGAACCTGCTAAACCGTATCACCTTCAATAAAGATGTTCTTTGCGGTAAGCCCCTCATTCGTGGTTTGCGGATATCTGTTGAAATGATCTTAGAACTCCTGGCCAAAGGTGCTACAGAAGATGAAATTTTACAAGACTACCCTCAACTTGAACCGGATGATCTCCGTGCTGCATTGCTCTATGCCCATCATATGGTGGCCAGAGAAGAGGTGTTTGATCGAGTTGCAGTTGGATGACAACTACCATGAATTTTTTATTAGATGTCAACGCAAGTGGTGCGGTAGCTCGTTGGTTGACTGACTTGGAGCATAATGTGGTGGAAGTCGGCCAGAAAGATCCAAGAATGAGTGACGATGATATCTTGAGATGTGCTGTGAGAGAGCATAGGATTATTGTTACAACAGACAACGATTTTGAAAAAATGATTTGGCGACAAGAAAAACCACATTGTGGTGTCTTACGTTTAGAAAACCTGCCACGATCTCAGAGAAAAGCACTTTTGCATGATGTGTTGGATCTCTATAGCAACGATTTGGAAACTGGAGCCATTGTTATTGCATTAAGTAGGAAATTCCGTGTTCGCAGGCCGCAAGAGTAAAAGGGACAGGCTACTTTTCGGCCTTTCCCCCTGTATCATACAGCAAGTATACACCAGGCCGATTGTAGAGGATATTCTTTCTAAAAGGAAGGAGGAAGAATTCTGGGAGAAAAGTGGGGACACCACAATTCCTGGGGACACAATACTTAATTACCCCTCGATGCCCCCCGATGTAACCGGGGCAGAAGAGCCAAGAGCAGACTTGACCCCTTTGGATTTTTTTTCTAATGTTCTACTAATGTACATGATATTCCCCTTGATGATACTCGCCTTGCCAATCGTCTATTGTGCAACCAAAACTCGCATTGGACGATTATTGCCGGCATGTCAAGCAAAATCATGTTAATTAGCCCATGCAATCAGGTCATTTATGATATGGCAACAAAGAGACTGGCCGGAATTTTATTTAACAATGATGTTCTCCATCCCTAAATCAATGTTGGATCACAGTTGATTAGCGGCTGCCGCCCACCTTGCTACGCCCCATTTACAGACAACCTTGCAAAAAGAGACGACAATTAATGAACATCGCCGTACTGCATTAATCTTATATCTTGAAGGTTTGGATTTTCGCTCTATAGGTAGAGTTTTGGGTTTTAGTCATGTAGCTGTATATAATTGGATTCGTGATTTTGGTGAAAAACTTGAAGACCTTAAAAAAGATGAAGCCGTTAAGATTGTAGAAATGGATGAGATGCATAGCTATGTTGGCTCAAAAAAAACTATTGTTGGATCTGGATTGCTGTTGATAGACTTGGAAAGCGATTTCTCCATTGTGTCACTGGGGATAGAAGCACGGAAACAGGAAAGCAGCTTTGGGAAGCCATAGAGGACAAGGAAATAGAGATGGTGGCAACGGATTACTGGAAGCCATACGAAGGTTTTGTGCCTCCTGAAAAGCACATACAATCAAAAGCAGAAACATTTACTGTCGAAGGTTACAATAGCTTGTTTCGTCATTTTCTTGCACGACTAAGACGGAAAACAAAGTGCTATAGCAAGTCTGAAAAAATGCTCAAACATTCTCTCTTAATGCTTATGACAAAACGCAACGAAGGGCTGAATCACTTAATAGATATGCTAAATTAACAATGCC
>CAYRGM010000235.1:0-2423 GCA_964423765.1 uncultured Desulfobulbaceae bacterium | reverse complement strand
TGAATAGTTACAGCCCAAGATTATGGGAGTTTGTTCATTTCGCTGAATAGTTACATTATTTATTGCCACTGTCACAACCAGCATGGAGAACGAGTTTCACCTGAGTCCAATATTTTAGATTCTCAAAAAAAATAAACAAAATGCAAGTCCTTAACCGGACACTATTGGAGGAATATAGTCAAGCATAGGTAGCAATAGTGATTAAAGGAATCCATAGGGTATCTATTTCACTATGTATATCAAGATATAAACGCTGGTTGCAATAATAGTCTGGGCTGAATGACGAACAGCTATGCATTAACCTTAAACATATTAATTGAGTAAACTATTATGAAAAGACAAAATGAGATGGAGGATTCATTCCTGATAGCACACCGTGAATTTATGACAAATCTAGAAAAATCAATTGCATTGATTGAAGATGAACTCAACGAGGCCGCAGAAATTGGGGCAATATGTACCGGTGAATGGTGTACGGCTACAGAGAGTACTCTTGATGAATTAACAAAATTTATTTTTTCTATCAGTGAACCTCGTTGGGTTACTGATGAGGATTCAAAAGTCCTTAAAAAATTAAGGCACAGGCTTCATGATCTATATGCAAAGCACAAGTCGGTTGGTGTCTGACCCGGGCGGGAAGGATAAACTGACTACTTTTGTGGCTCACCAGAGACCTTAGGAGCTGGAATTAAATAAGTCATTGGAATTTGCGTCCTGATTTAGGTCAGATTCGGTCGATCCGATTGCACAGGTAAGTGCAGACTCCGAAACCGCAGGCGTAGCAGGGTTCAGTTGAGGATTTTGTAATTGAGAATCGGCTAAATATGGCCTGAAGCAGGGATGCAAAAAACGATGAGTTATTTATTTCCAGCTCCTGAACAGGCAGATAGGCGAATAAACCATCCTAACCTTTTTCAGCTAACTTTATGTCAACAGAGAGGTGCAAGATGTCAACTATTGAATGTGATGGAAAAACGATCGAAATAGATAAAGACGGATTTCTTTCCAAGCTTGAAGATTGGAATGAAAATGTTGCTCAAGTATTAGCGTCGCGCGAAGGTATTGACACTATGTCTAATGAGCAGATAGAAATAATCACTTTTATGCGAAATTATTACCTGAAATTCAATGTGTTTCCCATTTTGAACCAAGTATGTAGAGTTGTCCATCAACCAGGAAAATGCGTTAATGAACAGTTTATTAATCCTGAAAATGCTTGGAAAATTGCAGGACTCCCGAAACTCAGTGGTATTCATTTTATCACCATGGATGGCATAAATTATACAATGGAAGAGTGCTGTTAAGCACCAGGGAGAAAAAAATGTTGATGTTCCCCATTATAAATGGTTGTGACGAGTGGTCGGTTCATTGACATTTTTGAAAGGGGAGTATTGGTCAATTATTCATCCAGCAATAATGACATAGAGGATGATGGTCTGCTCATTTAACGATCTTTGTTGAGATAAAGCTTATCTACAGAGATGAGTTGATGCGTCTCACACCATACTGTATTTTTTGTAACTATTCAGCGAGATGAATAAACACCCATAAACTTGGAGTGCAGCTGAATAGTTACTATTTTTTTAAATAAATACTGGGGATAAACCATGCATGATAAAAATGAATTATGTAAAAAAATAGTTTCGCTTTATCCTGATATCGGTGTCTGTGGCATTGATGTGGATGTTGCCTATGACGAGGAAAAAGAATCATGGGTAGTCGATCTCAAGAAAGATACGCATGAGTTAAAACATTATCTTGATGTGCCAGATGCTGATGACTGTATAGAAGGGAGACAATGTATTTCTTTAGGCCTTGAGATTGCCCAGTTGAGAAAACATATTGATGGGAAGCAATATTGAAAAGACCTGCAGAAATGTCAGTTGCCTTTACCCTGAATTGAGCGATTTTATGACGAAGATATGTGCTGATATCTTGTGCACCAAGGTTTTCCGAAAACCGCAGGCATACCCGTTGGTCTGCCCACGGATTTTCTTAGAAGCCTTGGCGTGCAAGAGATCGGAGTCTCGTTGCACTCGCTTACCTGGTGCAGATCAAGTTATAAAATCGCTCAACTAAGGGTTCGGAAAGAAATAACTTGGCCTTTCCATCTCGTAACTGCACCACATCTTCAGTTGATTTTGTATCTTCACAATCCTCACATAGCATAGCTATGCTGCGGTTGCGAAGATACAAAATCAACCGAACCTGCGGCACATTTACGGCTGAAAAAGCACAAGTTATTTCTTTCCGAGCCCTAAGGTTAAATTAGCAAGGTCAATGGCAGGCTTGACCCATATTTACCTATGGCTATTGACGGTCAAGTCAGAAACTTGAGTCAGGAACCTATAAAAGGTAAATATTCGGGTAGCACCTTACGGAGTCTCGTTCCTCGCTTACCTATTCGTCCATTCTGACCGGTT
>CAYRGM010000234.1:0-2481 GCA_964423765.1 uncultured Desulfobulbaceae bacterium | reverse complement strand
CTACCAAATCCAGACAGTTTAAGAGAACGACAGATGAGACCGGTGAAGCAGGAAAGAAAATTGTCCAAAAAAACAGGGCATTTTATAGGCGTTTACGATATCTGTCTTGGGTAACCGTTCACCAGCACCTCATTGACTGCAAATCTATACCCTTGGTGAACGGTTACTGTCTTGGGGGGGTTAACAGGGAGTAAAAAAAAATGTCTGCTATAGAAAAATATCAAGCATTATTTATACTTGCTGCTGTAATTGTGGGTTTATTATTAGGGCAATATTATATAATTGCTGAAAAAGCGGCTTTGTTTATTCTGCCGTTTTTAATGATTATGTTATATAGCGTTTTTTTACAAATTTCGTGGAAGAACCTGGGAGCTACTTTCCGAAACCAAAAGTTTACCAGTATCAGCCTGATTATCAATTTTATTTGGAATCCACTGTTTGCCTGGGGATTGGGATCGCTTTTTCTAAAAGATTCACCAGAACTCTGGATTGGTCTGATTATGCTGATGGTAACTCCTTGTACAGACTGGTATCTTGTGTTCACTGCTTTAGCTCGCGGCAATGTATCTCTGGCAGTCGCTATTTTACCCTGGAATCTTATTCTGCAATTAATGCTGCTTCCGGTTTACCTGTTGTTTTTGGCAGGTATGCTGGTGGAAATAAATTACCTGATGCTCTTTAAAAGTATTTTGATGGTATTAGTCATCCCATTCATGGTTGCCTTTATTTCCAGAGCTTTATTTATGCGATTTAAAGGCGAAAAATGGTTGAAAAAACATATTCTACCCAAAATGACCTTAGGACAGTCTATTTTTTTATGCCTGGCTATTACCGCTATGTTTGCTTCCCAGGGGAATGTTTTACTTCAAAACCTTGAACTCATAGTTAAGCTGTTAATTCCTCTGATGATATTTTCTATCATTAATATTTTTATTGCACAGTTAACCGGAAAAGTATTCAATTTTAAATATGATGAAACTGTCTCTCTGACCTTTACAACTTTGGCACGGAATTCGCCTGTAGCTTTAGCTGTTGCCGTTTCAGTATTTCCAGATAAACCAATTATTGCCCTTGTCTTGGTAATAGGACCGCTGATTGAATTACCTGTCCTGGCCATGGTGTCATGGGTACTCCCTAAGATGAGGATAGATAACAAATAGTACTCCGTCCCATAAGTTTTGACATGTTTGCGGGCAATTTGAAATCTGAGAACACAATATTGTGTTGAACCTATTTTGCATAATGATATGGAGTAATTTTAGTAAGATATCAACCCAATAACGGTTCAATTAAACATAAAGAAAAGGGGTCAAGTCTACTTTTGACTTTTGATGCATAAGCGAAGCGGCGATCGAACAAAAAAAGCTTCCTTCCTGTTAAACTTTTGTCTTCTAACCCTTGTCCCTGCCCGAAGAGCATAATGTCCATAAGGAATGTTCTTGATTTAAAAACTCATCAAAAGTCAACGGCAGACTTGACCGTATGCCGTAACCGGCTGTTATTCTCGCAGGTTAAAGTCCTGCAGGGGGAATTGTCCGTACCTCCTTAGTACCGGGAAGCAGCGTCTGGGCAACCAGGGGTTTGTAAGTTTCCTATGGGCAGGTGCGAGGTGCGAGACTCCGAAGATACAGGCCGTAGCGTAAGTGCACCTATGTGTAGCCTCGTGACTATTTGGAGATGCCGACCTTGTGGTCATATGGGGAAGGCCGTTGTTGCCAAGATATGATAACGGAATCATCTTGGCGGAGCTCCCGGGGTAGCAGGGATGGCATGTATCGGCAGAATGACAGTGCAGTACGGGAGACCCAATATGGTGATAGCACAGGGCTATAAACCGGTGAATATAAGGAAAACCCGAAATTTCACCGGGCTGTATTGGGAGTTGGAGGGGTTCATAGTACCGTTTGAGGCCAGCAGTGAGCAGCGAAGCGGCGAGTGGCGAGGGACAACATAACCCTGGCCGAGGAGCAGTGAAATGGCGAAGGAACCCTGCTTTGTTCATGCAACCAAAGAGCGGAGGAAAAGGAGATTGTACAATGCTAATAACTCCTGAACGAATCAGGACGCTACAGAGGAAGCTCTATTGTAAGGCCAAGCAGGAACCGGATTTTCGTTTCTACTCTTTGTACGACAAGGTGTACAGGGCAGACATTCTGAGTCATGCCTATCATCTTGTCCGGGCAAATAGCAGTGAAACGGCGAAGGAGCACCTGGAGTCGATGGTGTTAGCTTTGAGTCCATCAAGGAAGGTGAAGGGAGATTAAATTTCTGCGAAAGTTGGGACAGGAATTGCGGGAGAAACAATATTGATGTCAAGCGGTACGAAGGGTTTGGATTCCCAAATCCGACGGTAGCCAAAGGCCACTTTAGTATTCCCACAATTCGTGATCGAGTCGTGCAACAAGCATTGAAGCTTGTGTGTTTTGTGCATAACGGCGAAAATCCCGCTCATTTAGTGTGGCAGCAAATAGCTGCATCCCT
>CAYRGM010000233.1:0-2521 GCA_964423765.1 uncultured Desulfobulbaceae bacterium | reverse complement strand
AACAAAGGATTTACCCCAAGATATGTAGCAGAAATTGGTGTATGGCATCCAAACACATCCAATATATATTCATACCTAACCTTCTTGTGTTGATTGTGAAAAACTACATCGCAAGCTATACGACATTGCAAACTTTACATGGCATACATGAAATTCCAATATAATAGATCGGAGTCTTCGCCTACCTTTGGTTAAAATCATACCGGCATGGTGAATAGACTTCCCGCTTTCCCATTTACCTCCCCTTATCCTTCACTTAATACCATGATGTTATTGTAATTTTTCATCGCTTCCCATTTTTTCCTGTTTCCTGTCATTTTGAATAAGCCCATCTTTTAGGCTGATAATCCTGTCAGCTCTCCCTGCCAGATCCGGATTATGGGTCACCATAACCACCGTGATGCCGATGCTCTGCAGTGATTTAAGCAGAGCAAATATATTTTCACTGTTTTCCGTATCAAGATTGCCAGTAGGTTCATCGGCAAAAATCACTTCAGGATCGTTCACCATTGCCCTGGCAATGGCGACTCTCTGCATTTCACCGCCGCTGAGCTGATTTGGGTTATGATTGACCTTATGCTCTAAACCTACCCGCTCAAGGAGCAACATTATTGTTTTTCGTTCTTGTTTCTTCCTGTCAAAAAGAAGGGGCAGGGTGACATTATCAAAAACGCTGAGGCCGGGAATCAGATAAAACTGTTGAAAAACAAAGCCTATCTTTCGACGGCGAATTTTCACCAGCTTTGACTCAGGCAAATTTTCAACCTCTTCATTGTCCATAATCATGACTCCCTCTGTGGGCTTATCAAGACAACCCAAGATATGGAGCATCGTGGTTTTGCCGGAGCCAGACGGTCCAACAATGGAAATTAATTCTCCGCGGGAAATAACCAGGTCTACACCCCGGAGAGCATGAACCGTTTCTGCACCCCTAATGTACTCTTTTTTTATGCCTTTCAGTTCTATCATCCCCTGATCGCCTCGATTGGAGTTATTCTTGATGCCTTCCAGGCGGGGTATCCGCCGGCGACAAGTCCTATGACCATGGAGAAAGCAATACAGGCACCGGCAAGCCATGGGTCAAAATGAATCATTCTGCCTGACGGTACATAGGGCATAAAACTCCGCACAAAATCTTCGATCAGACCGGCAGCGAACACTGCAAGTAAAATACCGCTTATGCCACCAACGATGGTCAACATAGTGGTTTCCTTGATTATTATCCGGAAAACATCAAACCTTGAGGCACCTATAGCCCGCATCATGCCAATTTCCTTAGTCCGTTCGAATATGGCCATCAAAATGGAATTCATGACTCCAATGGCACTAATCAGAACAGCGATGACCGCAATAGACATGCTTAATACCTTGGCTGAGTCGGCCAGGCTGGCGAGACTTTGAAAGACATCACTCATGGTGACAATTTGCACACCGGGAATAGTGTTAGTCAACTCTTCAATAACTGAGTCAAGCCGTGCAGCAGCAGAGACTTTGACACCGATGGCGGTCAAACCATCGGGTTTTTGCAAAATCTCCTGAAGGGCACGAATAGGCATATACACAAAAGCGTCATCCTGACTGCCGGTCGATTTAAGAATTGCCGATACCATAAATTGCCGTCCGTCATATTCTATTGGGTCTCCAAGTTGCACATTATCATGGGCAGCGACCTCGGAACCAAGAATCACTCCAGTATCATCAATGGGTATTGTGCCGGTAAACTGCCATTCCGGTTTCAACTGCATGGCGTGCTCCATCAAAAGACCATGTACCAAGTCCAGTCGATTTTCTTTATGGTTGGCGAGCTGGGCGATCAACATGGGCGAGGCCAACTCCACCCCTTCAGTATTACTGACTATCTCAAGTATTTTAGTGTCAATATACTTAGGCATGATCGTCCCGTGCAGAACCAGGGAAGCTACCTCATGGGGGCACCCGGCAGCCACTATCATAAAATGTATGCCGGTTCTGTCTAATTCATCGATCAGTCCTCGCTCAAACCCTCGATTAAAAGAAATTATGGAAAAAAGCACTGCCACGGATGCAGCTATGCCAACCAGGGTAAGGATACTGCGTACCTTATGCCGTAAAAGGTTGTTGACGGCCAGCTTAATAAATTCCATTACAATACCTTAACTCCCTGGGCAATAATTTGAAAACCATCCCGGTTGCCCTGCACCCTGCCCGTTACTTTTGCGGTTTTACCGATGGAGGCAGACAAAGCCATATTGCCTGGCCTCAGATTGACGAGTATGCGACCAGTTTCGTCCTCCATGAAGTACCAGCATTTATCCGGTGAACCGCATTGACTAATAATTGTTCCCTCAAGAGTAACCACCTGGTTCAAAAGAGAATGATCAAGAAAAACATCTCTTACCGTAACATTGGGAGCATATGGGTCTATGCCTGCTCCGTGCTGTTCTCCGGAACAACCTACCGCAACAAATATGATCAACAGCAACAAAAAAAGATTTGTCGTGAAAACCTTTTTCATGCACATCCTCCTTAGTATAGGTATATG
>CAYRGM010000232.1:0-2527 GCA_964423765.1 uncultured Desulfobulbaceae bacterium | reverse complement strand
AAATTACTAACCGGAAATCAGATATGACTTCCATTGAAAAATTACAGCACCAATTACAAGAATTAACCGCAAGGGAGATGGCTCCTCTTGATGTCCTGCCCGAGGGCAATATTGCGGAACGGGTTATAGCCCTGCTCCTGGGCGGTATCCCTGCCGGGACCTCGCAAACTCTTGCAGCAGAGTTTACCGCCCTGGTTGAGGGTGTTCGAGCAGTGAACACAAAAGATACCAGAGTTGTCCTTTTCGGGGGCGGAACTGGATTATCCAATATCATTGGCGGGGATTCTCGTCGTCCGGACTGGCCGCAGTCACCTTTTTGTGGTTTAAAAGAAGAATTTCCCCGTTGTAATTCAATTGTCTGCGTTACAGATGATGGCGGTTCAACAGGGGAGTTATTAAAGACGCTTCCTTTGCTCGCCCTTGGTGACTTGCGCCATGTCCTGCTCTCTTCGTTACAGCAAAGTAAACTTGCCGGCAAATATGAACTGGATAGCAACTCTGTTAATCGTCTTGCTGCTGCCCTGCACGCTGTTTTTAACCATCGTTTCATTGCCGCCCCGGCAAATGATCAGCAGCTTCTTGAAGATACCGGAGCTGATCTTGCAGATATTCCAGGTGAACTGTTATCTTTTCTCCAGGAACTGAGCAAAAATTTATTTACTGATAAACGGTTAATCCCGTCGTTGCAAAGCCCGCAATGTTTTGGCAATTTGCTGATTGCCTCGGCAATTTACAAGCAGATCAACTCTGATTTAACTACAGTTGAGTTAGCTGCATCTCATCATATTGTTCGCACCGCAACCATCCGTGGTCTCTCAGGGTTGTGCCGGGCATTAGGGCTTGCTTCCCAGGCGGTTTTGCCCTGTGTAACCACCAATGCCCGGCTTAAGGTTCTTTACAGTAACGGAGTTCTGGTCAGCGGAGAAAATAAATCAAGTCAGTGTCGGCGAGGGTATCCTGTAGACCGGGTCTTTGTAGAGTTCAGTGATGACCCTTTTGTAGAGCCGGAAGTTATAAACCTGATTAAAAAAGCGGATATCCTCATCTTTGCCCCGGGAAGTCTGTACACTTCCATTATCCCCATCATGCAGGTTCCTGGTATTGCTGAGGCAATTCGCAGCAATAACCTGGCCCTGAAACTGCTTGTTGCCAATCTCTGGGTGCAAAAAGGAGAAACCGATGCGGCCAGGGATAATCCCGCCCGAAAGTTTCATGTTTCAGATCTCATTAATGCCTATAAGAGAAATATCCCCGGCGGGGTACAAGGTCTCTTTTCCCATGTTCTGGCCATGGATCTGAGAGATATTCCCGGTTCTGTTCTGCAAAGATATGGACTTGAGGACAAAGAACCAATATATCTTGACCGTAAAAAGGTAAATGACCATGGTTTAAGAGTTATTGCCGCTCCGATCTTTTCCCGTTCCCAGTTGAAGAGCAGACTTATTATCCAGCATGACCCGCAGGCCCTGGCAATAGCTGTTAAGGCATTGTATGGTCTGTACCAGGCGGATTTAGCTGGTGGGAAGATAAAAGTTTCATCTTCTCAGGATAACAGTAGTCCTGTGCTGTTTATCGGAAAAGGAAATTCATTGCCATCACAACGATATGATGACATCGGCAACTGGTGTAAGCATATAAGTGCTGAAAAACTTGCCCTCGCGTCCAAATCTGATAAAAAAATCACCGGCAGTGAACGAAAGTGGCTGCTTGCCAGGGTGGAGGAGATAGTCTGGCGTCATCCTGATATTCTTATTGACCATTTACACCTGATTAAAGGGATAACCCTGGTGGAACCATCCTGCTGGAAACGGTGTCAGCAATGGGATAATATTTTTTCTTTTTATGACCCTCGTGATCAGCGGATAAAAATTCGTCAGGATATGGTAGAGAACCTTAATCATTTTGAAATGGCTTTTCTGGTGGGCCTTGGCCAGTCTCTGCTTGGTAACTATGCCATGGCAAAAGAGATGGAGGATATTAGCTTTTACGGTAAAGTTATAGGCCGGGTTTATATGCTTACTGTTCGGGATGAAGAAGAGTTGCAGAGTTTTTTTTCGTTGCCGGAGTTGTATGCCTACTTAAAACTCAGCAGAATGCTTCCTTTTCCCGGTCGGGAGAGGGTACTCACCCGTCTTGTCAATGGTTCCGAAGGGTTCACTCCGCCCGGACTTTTTTTTGGTTTGTTTTATGCATGGTATCTTGATAATCGTTTTGCTCCCAATATAGAATATAAGATGTCCATAATGAAAAAAGAAACCAGTGATTTGATTTATGAACAGATTCGTATTGTAAATCGTCGCAGTAAACTGATCAGCTTTTTTCGGGACTGTGTTTTTCGGCATGAACTTCAGATGCCAGGTGGCAGGGGATAGGTATAACCTGAATTGATATCAGGCCGGACAGCTCAGGGATTTAATACCCGTAAGAAAAGGAAAGGCTCATTTTGGGAAGAGCTATATCACGCCACTGCCGTAGATACAGACAACTATCTTGCAAAATGTATGGTTTATATTGATCTGGTCAGGGC
>CAYRGM010000231.1:0-2565 GCA_964423765.1 uncultured Desulfobulbaceae bacterium | reverse complement strand
TTTTTTTAATATATGTCCGGTTAGTTAATGCAATTCTCTAACCGGACACTGCTGGTTAATTTTATCATAATTCATGGCATAATAGCAAGCTCCGGGATATTCTTATATCGAAGGTAGATTTGATCCCATGTTCGTCTACTTTCCGACCCCGCCTTGCCGCCTTGCTTTCCTCAAGGCTCTGGATTTAGCTCGGCACGAGAATTGCGTGGTTAGCCTAATAGCTTGTCATACTCACTATGGGTTCCTGTCCAGAACCACTGCACTCCATCGGGTACCGGAACACCTATTGCTCGATAGTGTAAACCAACTCTAACACTACGATATTTACCCTGACAAACTTTCTTAAAATGCAATGAAGGATGTGATGGATTTTGTTTCAATAGGGCGTAATTATAACTGGCAAGTTTCTGTATTTCATTTGGCAGAGTAAGGAAACAACGCCAAAATTTTGTTGATGCATAGTGTTTCAAAGTTCTCTAACTTTTCCTGCCTCATATTCAACAATTGCCTCTTTTGCTAAAGAGTCGAACCTTCCAGCTCTTGCATCGGCTTCAATTTGTGCATCCCATGCATCCGAATCATACTTGGAAAACCAAAGCCTGAATTGTGCTAATTCTCTAGGTGAAAAATTTTTTATCCGTTTTTCAACTACTTCTACCATAGACATCTGTGTCACCTCACTAAGTTGTCAAATATTTTTTGTTTTTGCCAAGGTTAACGATTGAGCTCACCTGCCGCCAACACTACATAGCTTTGAAGAACCACAAAATTCTGATGGGAATAAAAACCTTTAAAAAACCAAATGCTACTGGCGGTCAGGTACAGCATCTGGTTAGCAAGATACCCTGGCCAGCCTCATCCTTTAAAGTAACTCTTGATGTGAAGTTGCTTGGCAGCCGGTTTAGCTTTGAGGGTCAACTGAATGTGCTGGCTCAGCGTTTTTTGCCGGCTCATTCTATGTTACTGTTTTTGGTGCCATAAAAGCCATTATAGACCCATAAATGGCCTGTTTCCGACAATGAATTAATATGTTTTCGACTACTTAGCGTGACCCGACTCCGCCCGCTCAACCGTTAGAGCCTTCCTAACCAATATTGTGGACGCCTGCGATGATGAGAGCAACCGCTAATACTTGAACAGTGTCTGAAACATCGCGATAAAGTACCGTATACGGGAACCGAGCCATTCGAATACGCCGTATATCAGGTTTCCTATCAACAGGATACCGTTGAGGCGATCCACACACCAGCCCCATAGTCTTTTCAAACTCCGCCAGATACGAAGCACCGAGCCCGGGTCTTTTTTGACTCGAAGTAGGCAACAGACTCAAGATGCTCGGCTTCTGCTGCAGGATGAAAAATATAGCTCACCGTAAAAGTGCCTGGGTCTTACGTCTAACTTCGTCGGCAGGGACTGGCTGGACAATACCCTCGTCGAGATTCCTAGCTCTACGCTGGGCTTCCACCAACCAATCTTCCGAAATTTCACTTTCGGATGGTGAATCTAAACTGAGTAACAGCTTCTGTGCCAACTCCGCCCGCTCTTTCTCAGATAACATCATTTTCAATTTGTTTCAGTTTCATATAAAAGTATCCTCTGTATGAATCTGTGTGGCTCTAACGTCGCAAATCACCGGCGTGGAACGAAGCGCAGCGTAGTGGAACGTCCGAGTGCGTTTGCATTGTTAGAGCACACTTCTAACTCCGCCTCAATAAATTTTTCGTTGCCCTTGTACCATCCAATAAGCAACCTCGGGTCCTCATTTAGTTTAATCTCATACAAATCTTCACTTATCCGAATGCTACTCACCGCTAGGGCAAAGGCTTCAAAATCTTCACGCCATTTTGACTCAGGACTAAAGGAATGCACAAGCATCACAGCAACATCGGCATGAAAGGCTCTGGCAGTTAATAATGATGAAATTGTTCGATGTAATAACTGATAACGAATACTGTCATCCAGTGACGAGGCACAACCTAGTTCGTGTTCAAGATAAGCAATCCTTTCCAATGCGCCCGGTGAGGCATTTACTTTTTTCTCACCTAGGGTTGGTCCAAATGGTTCATCAACCTTTGCCTCAACACCAAGAATCACAAGGCCAATCTTATTTCTTGTAATGGCAAGAATATCCGTCTGGGAAGGTCTGTTGCCACCAGGTAAATCTACCTCCCATTCTGGTATTGCCACCAGAATTTCGAGGGAAGCAAGCGACTTCTCGCCACTAGCATCAAGTACTTCTTGGATTTCAGTGGGTAAATGTGGCTCATTTTCCTCCCAACATGCAGCTGCAGACATGGCGGATCGCCCCGATTTCCAATGCAATATTGGCTTACCAAGAAGCCGTTGCCAATCAGTGCCGGAAATTGTTGGTACAAAGATTCGTTTCATATCCCTACCTATTGCGCTCTAACATCTCGCATCAGTTGGCAAAAAGCAGAGCGACATAGGAGCAGCACTTTTTACCATCCACTGCATGCGCTTGTTAGCGGTTACTTTGCCGATACACATAGCTTCAGAAGTCCTGACTTGGGGGGAAAGTTAAGTGACGCAATTCTTTCCTTTTTT
>CAYRGM010000230.1:0-2579 GCA_964423765.1 uncultured Desulfobulbaceae bacterium | reverse complement strand
GCTGAGCGAGACTGATTATAAGGCCCGGTTACCGGAGCGTCTGCAGTTAGGGTTGAATTATTTTTTTCAGGATATGGCCGCCCGGAGAAAACAGGAACAGCGAAAGCTGGTCGCTGCATTACAGGGAAATCATTATCAGCAGATACTCAAAGACTGGCAAAAGATTTTTGCTGATGACGAGATAATCCCCATTGATAAAAATGGGGATCAGCCTGTAAAAAAAGTGGCGGATCAAATTATTTACAAACGGTTTCGCCGGGTCTTACGGGATGGCAGCCGTATTCACCAAGGTACGCCAGACGAAGAACTGCATCGTTTGCGTATTCAGGGTAAGAAGTTGCGTTATTGTCTGGAGTTTTTTTCTTCTCTTTATGATCAGGGTAAAATGAAGAAACTGGTAAAGCAATTAAAAGTACTTCAAGACAATCTTGGAGATTTTAACGACCTGTCCGTGCAGCAGGATATGCTTGCCGACTATCTCTCTCAGGTTAAACAGGGAACTATAAGGGCCCGGGAATTATCCGCTTCCATTGGTGGATTAATGACAGATCTTGCCCGGCAGCACCATGAGGTTCGTATTCATTTTGAGGAAACATTCGCTTATTTTTCTCAAAAGAAAAATATCGATATCTATCAGGAGCTGTTTCGTTAGACCGGTTACCGGTTCCAGGCTATATGAGACAAGGAATAGAGTTTCCAACCCTAAAATATAAGCTCGAAACCCAAAAGTGGAGGAGTTATGGCTATTATAGCTATATATAATATTAAAGGCGGGGTGGGTAAAACCGCAACCAGCGTAAATCTATCTTACCTGTCCGCAGAGAGCGGCAAAAAAACGCTGCTCTGTGATATGGACCCGCAAGGGTCTGCCAGTTATTATTTTCGGATTAAACCACCGAAAAAATTATCTGTTGATAAACTCCTGAAAGGTGGGGCAGGGATTGCCCGTAATATCAAGGGTACTGATTACCCTAATCTTGATATGTTGCCGGCTGATTTTACCTATCGTAATCTTGATCTTGCCCTCGATGATTTTAAGAAATCCACCCAGAGGATTGGTAAAATTCTCAAGCCTTTTGAACAGGAGTATGACCATATCTTTATTGACTGTCCTCCCAATATTACCCTGTTGTCAGAAAATATTTTTCAGGCAGCCGATATTCTTCTGGTCCCGTTTATCCCCACCACCCTTTCCATGCTCTCTTTTGAAAAGTTGCTGGATTTTTTCAGTATCACCGGCATTGACAAAAAAAAGCTTTACTTGTTTTTTTCTATGGTTGAAAAGAGAAAAAAAATGCATTTGGAAATGATGTCCAGATTTACCGGAAAAAAGCGAGTACTCAGCCAGGTGATCCCCTTTCTTGCAGATGTGGAGAAGATGGGGATTTTCAGAAAACCGGTACTTGAAATATCTCCTCGTTCCCCTGCTTCCCAGGCTTACCGGATTATGTGGCGGGAGGTAGAGGAAATAATAAATCAACGCAGGCTATAACACCTGAAATCCTTAACAGACCAACGGGTTGCCTGCGGTTTTCTTAGAAGCCCTGGCATACAATCCGGCACTATATAGTGCCGGATCAGCACATATCTGCGTCATAAAATCACTCAATTCAGGGTACTGTTAAATAAAATATCAATACATGCCGAGAATAACTTTAACGGGAACATAACTGTTCAGCTCGCTGAATAGTTACCAAAACAATTTACATTTTCTGACTTCTGGCTTCAGTCCTCTGTTTTCTGATAACAACATCAGGGTTACTCATAATAATGACAATTTCAGCGACCAACCTGATCTGGATAGACTTAGAAATGACCGGACTTGATCCTTTTACGGATCAGATTATTGAAATCGCCACTATTATCACCAATTCAGAGTTAGAAATCATTGCCTATGGACCGGTATTGGCTGTTTATCAGCCGGATGATATTTTAAATGGCATGGATGAATGGAATACCAACCATCATGGTGTATCGGGTCTGGCAGTCAGGGTTCGTGCTTCCAAATTAGCCCTTGCAGATGCTGAAGCTCAGACCCTTGAGTTTCTTCGTAAGTGGGTGCCGGCTGGGGCTTCACCGATGTGCGGCAATTCTATTTGTCAGGATCGTCGCTTTTTAGCACGATTGATGGCGGAGTTGGCAGAATTTTTTCATTACCGTAATCTTGATGTTTCCACTTTGAAAGAACTTGCCAGGCGATGGGCTCCGGAAGTCAGCGAAGGGTTCACCAAAAAAAATAACCACCTTGCCCAGGATGATATCCTGGAATCCATTGCTGAGCTTAAATACTATCGCAGTTCTATTTTAAAGATTTAAACGGTTTGTAACTATTCAGCTGCACTCCATCTTCGCCCATTTCGGAGTCTCGTTCCTCGCTGAATAGTTACAACGGTTTTATAGATTCACCGGTCTCATCTTCCGTCTGATTTAAGCATGCTGTCCCCTTAACTGCCCGGATCTGATAGGGACGGGTTTCAAACCCGTCCCTACGGTTGTCTGCTGATTTTACGAGGTCTGTACTTATATACTGAAGTTTCCCGCTTTTATTTTTATGGCAAATCTTCCAAAACATTGTATCT
>CAYRGM010000229.1:0-2610 GCA_964423765.1 uncultured Desulfobulbaceae bacterium | reverse complement strand
CTGAGCGGATATTGACAGCCAATAGAGTTGAAGATATTTTTCAGGATGGGTAAGGATTCGAAAATAATTCAATGAATGGTGCCGCTGTTTTTTAAGAGCTTGAAATTCATTACAGCACTGTTATTGATGGTAAAAAGAGCGTTTAAAGCCATGGAAACGCTTATTTTTGAAGGGAAACGCTTAGTTTTTAAGCTGTTTTCTTGGTCAAACCCTGTTTGATGAGTTTGTTCAAAAATAACATGAGAATCGTTGGGCTGACCAGGGACGAGTATCTTGCTTTTGTTTAGAATGTTTAAGCAGTATCTATTTTTTATATGCTGAGTAACACCTTGAAAAGATAAAATAACAAAAGTCAAGGGCAGACTTGACCCCCCTCCAAAAGCCTCGTGAGAGGTATGCATTAATTGATTACAAGCGTTTGATGGAACTTCTGCATATCTCAACAGTTGACGAACTCAGAAACTCTCACAAAAAATGGGTTGAAGAAATTTTCAAGACAAAAAAATATGTTCGAGAAAGCAAATGGTCTCAAAGCATCGCTGTTGGAAGTAAGAGTTTTGTAGAAGGAATAAAAGAGAAACTCGGCATTCGGGCAAAGGGCCGAAAGGTTGTGGCGTCGGGAGGATTATATTATCTTCGTGAAACACAGGTTCCTTACCATAGTGATTTTACCCATGAAAATAGCGAGTCAAGAGCAAAAAACACCTATTTGGGGATCGATAATCCATAAATATTAATAAGATAGCGTGGCCCGACCCCACAATCGATAACACAATAAAAAAACCAAGAGGTGAGCAAATGAAGTTTCGTTTAACTGAAGAGATATGGAAGGAAGGAAAGATGTATGTATCGTATTGCCCGGAGTTAGATATATCTTCCTGTGGAGAAGATGTTCAGCAGGCTAAAGCAAATTTATTAGAAGCTATACATATTAATATTGAAGAAACCAGAAAGATGGGGACTTTCGAGCAGTTCATGGAGGAGTGTGATTTAGAGCTGATTGATGATATTTTTAGTGTTCGTAAAGAATTGGTTGGGTTTACACCTATACAAGTGGCTGTGTAATGCAGATCAAGCCGACACATTATGAAGTTCAAGTAAAGATTTTTGAAAAAGCCGGGTGCGTATATTCCCGGACAAAAGGAGATCACTTGATTTATCATTATTCAGGAGCGATTCGTCCTGTAGTAATACCAAAATACAAGGAAGTTCCTGTATTTGTTATCAGGAATAATATGCGAACGATTGGAATGGCAAGAGACGAATATTTTGCACTTCTTGAAATGATATAACCCTCGTGCAGATATATTCGATCTGGATATTCGATTTGATCGAAAGAGGGTCAAGTCTGCCGTTGACCTTTCTCAAAAAAAAGGTTAAACAAAAGCCAAAAGCAGACTTGACCCCTCGCTGGTTTGCGACCTGCCCCGGATTCCATTTGAGCAATATAGGGAGAGTGATAATATTGTGGCACGGCTCAATCTGCCCAATATGCACTATGCTTCGGAACAGCGGGTAGAGGTCTACGCTGGACTTGACGATAATGAGACAGAGAGATACCAGCGGGAATACCTTGAAGAGGTGGAGAATATGTCCGGAATAGCACAAGTATTGAGATCTGAGGGGGAACAGAGAGGCGAGCAGCGAGGGATACAGCGAGGGGAGGCTGCGATTCTGATTAGACTGATGCAGTACAAGTCCGGCCCTATGGCTGAGCAGGAACGGCAGAAGATTGAGTCTGCGGACGCCGATACCCTATTGGAGTGGTCTGAGCGGATATTGACAGCCAATAGAGTTGAAGATATTTTTCAGGATGGGTAAGGGGTCGAAAATAATTCAATGAATGCAATGAATGGTGCCACTGTTTTGAAAGAGCCTGCAATTCATTACAGCCCTGTTTCTGGTGGTAAAAAGAGAGTTTTAAGCCCGATAAACACCTACTTTTGGAAAGAAAATGTTTAATATTCAGTCTGTTATCTTGGTCCGCCCCGCCGCCGAGCCGACCCCGCCGACACGCCGACAAACACCTTTTCCTGGGATGTTAATCACGAATTTACAGGTAATTAACACTGACCGATCCCATTCAAGCATTCAAACGAGGAGATTACATTATGCCGACAGAATTGGAGAAGTACGAACAGCAGGCAAAACACCTATCCTTGCAGGAACAGGCACTACTAATCAAACACCTTATTGAAGGATTGGATGAGCTTGATGAACAGGATTTGGAGCGTCTCTGGATACAGGAAGCCTCCAGACGTTTCCAGGAATTTAAATCTGGCAATATCCAAGCAAGGCCAAGTAAAGATGTGTTTTGTGACGCTCGATCAAGGTTGCAGGATCTACGATGAATATCCGGTTTCTTGCTCCGGCTGAGATAGAAATGCTCGAGGCTGCAATCTATTATGAAATGCAGGCCCCTAATCTTGGCGAAAATTTTCTTGTTACCATTGAAGCATCTATAACTGAAATAACTGAATATCCGGAAACTTGGCCTAAAATTGATAAAGGAATACGAAAGCGGGTGGTGCACCATTTCCCATACTCTATTCTTTATCTGAAGTTTCCCGTTTTTTTAGTAGCAGTGATCCGAGATCAACCATAACCTGA
>CAYRGM010000228.1:0-2615 GCA_964423765.1 uncultured Desulfobulbaceae bacterium | reverse complement strand
TGCTTGTTTGTTTGTATTTTTGTATCAGACAACAGAAGCCAGAATTCTCAATTATGAAATACACTTTTTAAAATTATCAATTCTCAATTATCAATTAGTTCTTCTTCCGTTTAGCAATTTTTTTCTTGATTATTTTTTTTGACATTTTTTTTGCTTCAACAAGTCTTTCTCTCGCCAGTACGGCAAACTGTTCCTGACAACCCCGCTGTTCCCCTTTAGGGTCGGGCTGTAATTGAATATAAGAGCCATCTGCCTGCATTTCCCAAGCATTACGCCGATCGGAGAGTTGAATGTCAAGGATTTGTCTCAACTCTTGTCTTAATGGGTCAGAATTAACCGGGGTAACTACCTCCACCCGAGATTCAAGGTTTCGTTTCATAATATCAGCAGAACCAATGAAATATTCTTCCTGCCCTGAATTTCTAAAATAATAGATACGGGTATGCTCAAGAAACCGACCGACAATGGAAACAACCCGGATATTATCAGAAAGCCCCTTAATTCCCGGACGAAGCCGACAGGTATCCCTAACAAGAAGATCCACATGCACCCCGGCCTGGGATGCTTCATAGAGTGCCCTGGTGATATCCTTATCTTCCAAAGCATTAGTTTTAAGCTGAATTAAACCACCTTTTTCCTTTTTATGTAGTTTAATTTCCCGATCAATCCTCTCTAACAACCCACTCTTGAGAAGATTGGGAGATGGCAGTAATTTCTTGTATTTTCTGATCGGAGCATATCCCATGGTCAAATAATTAAACAATTCCGTGAGATCATGACCAATATCAGGGTCACAGGTCAACAGACCAAGATCAGAGTACATCCGGGCAGTGCCGGAATGATAATTCCCGGTGCCGATATGGGCGTACCGGGTCAGCCCCGTATAGTCACGACGAATAACAAAAATAACCTTGGAGTGGGTTTTCAAGTCCACAACACCGTAAGTTACATGGACACCGGCCTGTTCAAGATATCCTGCCCAGTGGATATTGGCCGACTCATCAAACCGAGCCTTTAACTCAACAACTACAGCCACCTGTTTACCGTTATGGGCAGCATCAAGCAGATACTGAATAATCCTCGAATCAGCGGAAGTACGGTACAGGGTCATCTTGATTGCCAGCACCTTGGGATCAACACTGGCCTCCCTTAAAAACCGTTCCACCGACGACTCAAAGGATTCATAGGGATGCTGGAGCAGAATAGGCCCTTCATTGCGGATAATATAGAAAATATTAGGGGCATCACCCATTAATTTATAATGGTCAACCGGATGATGGGGTGGAAAATGTAAATCTGGCTGATCAATGGCAACAATGGCAAACAGATCAGATTTGGTCATAATACCGCTGACTTCAAAGACATCTTGTTCTTCGTCGATCCCAAGTTCAGCTGCCAGCATACCCCGATGAGCACTGGTCATGCCCTTGCCTACTTCAAGGCGGACAATTTCAGCAAACCGCCGGTCTCTTAATGCAGACTCAATATCCTCAAGCAAATCATTGGCCTGTTCATAAACTTTCTCCGCAATAGCATTTCTGGTAACCCTGAACCTTTCACAGCTCTCAATGATCATGCCCGGGAAAATTTTATCAAGATTATTGGCAATAACATCTTCATAACGCACATAGGTATGTTCCTTGCCAACCCGAATAAACCTGGGCATCCCGATACCAACCGGAACCTTGATCCGATTTAGATAAACATGGTCATTGTTAGGGAACCTCGTGGAAACCAGAAGATTAAGGGCAAGATTGGAGATAAACGGAAAAGGATGAGCCGGGTCCATCCCCTGGGGAGTCAACAGCGGATAAATATTCGTCTTGAAATAGCCATCAGTCCAGTCCTGCTGTTGTTTACTTAAATCATGATAATTAACAAGTTTAATGCTTTTCTGTGCTAACAACTGCAATAGTTCTTCTTCAAGTTTCTGCTGCTGCTTAAGAATATCTCTAACTACAGCATAACATTCACTGATCTGCTGGGCAGGGGTTCGTCCATCAACAGTAAGAGTGCTGACTCCGGCACCGACCTGCTGTTTAAGACCGCCGATTCGTTTCATGAAGAACTCATCAAGATTGGAACCGACAATGGCAACAAACATAAGCCTCTCAAGAAGCGGATTTCTTTCATCCTGCCCTTCATGCAAGACCCGCCGGTTAAACTCCAGCCAGGTCAACTCCCGGTTCAGATATAACTCCGGAGAACTCAAATCAAATTGAAATTCCTGTTCCTTACTGTTTTTTTGCTCTACCATGTCTTTCCAAGGCTCCATGATTTTTTTACGGGAATCATTAACAAACCAGCAAATACAAAAGATAACCGTTCATTAAGGATATAGATTTGCAGTGGCAGTGAAACGACGAGTGCAGATTGCGAATAAGATGAAGAAATAAGCGAACTCGGAGTCGGTACTTATCTGCGAAACCCCATGAGGTGCTGGTTAAACTATTCCTACAAAATTAACCTATTATATACATAAGCTACGATTTGTACAGCATATTTATCAGAAACCAAAGAACAGAATGCAGAGCCGCGTACCGCTTTTTGTGGATGAACCTGCATTATCACCTGGGCAACCTTTTGTTTTCACTATTAGTACCTTGCTCCTGAAA
>CAYRGM010000227.1:0-2617 GCA_964423765.1 uncultured Desulfobulbaceae bacterium | reverse complement strand
GACTGTACCTACTTATTGAAAAGTTACCTTACCTGTTCCAAAAAACACCCACATATTTGTCTGAAGAGGCTCTTTTAAAGGAGAATGGGGTAATTGTTTATGGCGACCTGTTCTCTTGAGCCGGAAGAAAACGAAGAGGTGATTAGAGATTTCTTGGCAAAGCATCCTGAATATACTCTGCACAACGCAGGTAAGCTACTTCCTGCCGAGACCGCAAAATTAATAAATCAGGATGGAAAATGTTTGCCCCGACTCCGACCGATGGGCTGGATGGTTTTTTTGCGGTCAGGATGGATAGGTGTAAGCAGTAAAAACAGGGTAGTGCCGGGTTATCTTTACCAAGCCTTAAGTCTGGCGGTTATGAGGCAAAAGAGATATTTGTCTTTTATTGCAATATAATTTTATATTATATATAATACTAACAATTGGGGTTTTCATATTTGTAAAGCTTCTCAAGTTACCTTGGTATGTTGCCGTAACGGGGCTGGATCGTTACCATTCTATCCTGATGGCTTCATATTATCAAGCTATACTAAACAAAAGGGTGTTTTGGAAACGGTAGAAGTTTTTTATGTCAAAGAAAAATATAAGGGGTTAAATTATGACAACATTATCATTGCAAGGAAAAGACTATGAAGTGAATGAGTTAAATTTCTTACTTGACTTTAGCACATGGGATGAAGATTTTGTCGTTGGATTGGCACAAGAGATGGGTATAGACGAAGTAACAGATAAGCATATGTCTATTATTAATTTTGTAAGATCCAAGTTTAAACAAGACGGTATTAGTCCTCTATTATATGAAACTTGCATGTCAAATGGAATGTCAATGAAACAGTTAGAGGCTTTATTTCCGATGGGCTACACAAGAGGTGTCTGTAAGCTCGCTGGTATCCCCTGCTATCATTCCTCCAATGATAAAAGTTATCGTGTAGATGTCCTTGGTTTTTTAGTAGACCATTGTGAATGGGATCGGGATTATGCTCTGAATAAGGCTCATGAATTACAAATAAAGAATGGATTGACTGAAAAACATTGGGAGCTTATTAACTGTTTACGGGATAATTTTGAAAAAAATCAAAATGTCATGACAGTATATGAATGTTGTAGGATAAATAATCTTGAGCTGGAAGAGTTGCAACATCTTTTTCCAACTGGTTACCATCGGGGTCTGGTAAAAATTGCTGGTTTACGGATATAGTCTGGCAGCAATGGCATAGCAACAAAATGTAGCTTAGTCAATCGTTGCTTTTAGCTATTCGCTGGATGCCTATATTGTCTCTGTTACTCAAGTCCATGGCTTGACCTATATCTTGCTGGTATATGGCTATTGATTAAGTCAGAAACTTGAATTTATAATATCAATTATATTTAGATTGTTGTGCCATAGGGGCAGGGGAGAGAGCTAACATATGATAATCTGGGAACTTATCAAGAAGAACAAAAAATTAAACTTTTGGTAAAAAAAACTTGACTGGATGGTTTTGTTCGGTTACTCTTAATTTAATTTGGGGAATATAATTGATTTGCCAGTTTAATTGTTCTGATAAATTATGTATTTCAGACATCGTAAAACAAGCAGACAACCGTAGAGACGGGTTTGAAACCCGTCTCCTTCCGCAACCATTAGCCATGCCGGTGCCACCACCCCGTGAAGACGGGTTTGAAACCCGTCTCTACCAAATCCAGACAGTTTAAGAGGATGGCAGATGAGACCGGTGAAGCAGGAAAGAAAATTGTTCAAAAAACAGGGTATTTGATAGGGCGTTTACGATGTCTGTAGTTATAGCTTGAATGTCAGAAGCTATAATCCTATCCCCTTTGATTTAGAATATGATAAAATGTTGTGGTGTCTCTGCTGCTTAAAGCAGGGGCTTATAAAAAAAAGAGAAAGAGGAGAAAAAGAATGAAGAAAGTACTTATTGCTGGTGCGGCCCTGATGATTTCTGGGGCATTGGCGGTTCCTGCTGTTGTGGCAGATGTTACCTTAAGCGGTGATGCCCGGGTTCGTTATATTGGTCTGAGTGGTTATGCTGCTGTGGCGGCCGATTCAGCGAATGATCCTGCATATGTTAGGCTAACAGGACAAAATTCAAATTATGAGGATCGATTTAATTCCCGGGTACGGCTCAATATCAGAGGAGTTGCCGATGGTGGTGCTTTTGCCCAGGCTCGGCTTGTCCTTGGCAGTGGCACATGGAATGGTGAGGACAGTATTGAAGGAGCTAGGACTGCATTCGCCTTTATAGGTGTCCCCATGGGTGCTGTAACCGTTTATGGCGGTCAACTTAGCTCAGGTCTTACTGGTTTTTCTGATTTTTTCTATGGTGGAGAGAACGAAACCAGAGTCCAGGTCGCCTACGATGGTGAAGGGTTTAATCTTACCGGTTTTTATCAGATAGGTGCTGAGGGTAGAGGAGGTGCTGATAACGATAACGATGATCAAAGCAGCATTGGTCTGATGGCCGGTTTTTCTCCAGCGGATAACATGAACATCAGTACTTTTCTTTGGTATGTGATGGATGACCATCGTGGTCAAATTGATGGCATTAGTAGATTAGTAGGTCAAGAAGCGAAAAGCGGTCTCCAAGCATCCATCCGTTTCGAAGGTGAGCTG
>CAYRGM010000226.1:0-2669 GCA_964423765.1 uncultured Desulfobulbaceae bacterium | reverse complement strand
AACCTCCCTGCCGGTGGAGCAGAGAAAAGAAAGCTGGCGGCCAAGATGATCAATAGCCTGATAATCAAGTCCATCGCCAGCGGTCAAAACAGCACTCCCCACCTTGACCACCACCCGCCGGGCCTGGTCAAAAAGCGTCTGCCGATAAAAAAGCCCTTCTTCTTTACTTATCTGAAAAGTCATACCTTATATGTAACAGGGTCAACAAGCTCGGCAAGCATATCTTTCAACTGCTCAATGTTTTCTCCACTTTCTGCGGAAATAGGAAATGTCTCATACCCTTCCTCACTAAATGAGGCCTGGATCTCAGCAAGCTGCTCCGACTCCATAAGATCAATTTTATTGAGGAGAATAATCCGCCTGCGGTCAAGCAATTCTTCCTTAAAAGCTGCCAATTCTTTTGCCAGCACCTTCATATCGTTAAGAGGTTGCCCCTTTACCCCTGCCATTTCCCCTGCCCCATCAATGACATGCACAAGTACCGAAGTTCTCTCTATATGGCGGAGAAACTTATGACCAAGACCAGCACCCGTGTGAGCACCCTCAATCAGTCCGGGTATATCTGCAATGATCAGAGGCCGGTGATATTTAACTTTAAGCACACCCAACTGAGGTTCCAGGGTAGTAAAGGGATAAGAAGCGACCTTGGGGTTGGCAGAGGATAATTTTGATAAAAGAGTCGACTTGCCGGCATTAGGAAGACCGATAAGACCGACATCGGCAAGCAGTTTCAACTCAATTTTCAGCCACAGTTCTTCCCCCTCCCTGCCAGGGGTAGCTTTACGGGGAGCCCTGTTGGTGGATGTTGAAAAACGGGCATTACCAAAACCGCCTTTACCGCCCTGAGCAGCAAGATATCTCTCTCCCGGCTCGGCAAGATCAATTAGGATTTCATCTGTTTCAGCGTCTTTTAATAGCGAACCGGGCGGAACCCTGAGAACAAAATCCTTGCCCCCTTTGCCGTGTTTATCACTCCCCTGGCCATTAACACCCGGCTGAGCCTTAAAGTGGGAGCGAAAACGAAAGTCAAGCAAAGAGTGAAGGCTCGGATCAACTTCAATATACACCGAACCTCCCCTGCCGCCATCACCACCATTGGGGCCACCTCGGGGAACAAACTTTTCCCTCCGAAAGCTGACACATCCATTGCCACCGTCTCCGGCTTTTATAAAAAACTTTGCTTCGTCAATAAAACTCATAGTTAAGGTATTACTGGCTATATGTTATACTATTGGGACATCAAATAATTTATGGCTATTCAGAAACACACTCCACTTAAAGTCTCGCAGACAAACACAGACTTCGCACTCGTTTATCTCTTCCGTCCACTTGATGACCATCACACAGTACCGGTAGCTTTGGTGATTTTGCTCCCACCTTGCTGGTTACGCTCATTATATCAGTACGGTATCACTAAGACAAGTGGCAGATGCAATATGACTATCAGTGTTAAGTCAACATGTTATATGAAAAAATAGTAACTTTTCAATAAGTAGGTACAGTCTATGGTTTTGACAAATTACCTTAACAGCATATTGGAAACGGGGCTTTAGCCCCGTCACCTGCTTTAGTCAGGTTAGCGGGACTAAAGTCCCGCCTCCGAATCACCTTGTGCTTAACTTATATTGATCGCTGCCCAGACTTATTGAGAAGTTACAAAAAATATCCAATTTGCCATCAAATCTATGACAAGTAAAAAAACATAAAAAAACCCCGACACCAAAAATATGATGTCGGGGTTTTATATATTTTTACCTTACGCTTTAATCAGCCATCGTATCAAAACACCATCGAACGATCACGGATTCAGGATAATATAAAAAAATCAACCCGTGTATACAGAAACCCTTTTGCGTCCCTTACCAAACGCTTCATACTGGACAACACCATCAATTTTAGCAAACAATGTATAATCTCTGCCACAACCAACATTTTCACCAGGGTGGATCTTGGTGCCAAGCTGACGCACTAGGATACTTCCGGCCAGAACGACCTGCCCGCCAAATCGTTTTACACCCCGCCGCTGTCCGGCTGAATCGCGTCCATTTCGGGAACTGCCCCCCGCTTTCTTATGTGCCATGATTCTTTATTTCACTCCATTCTGTGCTTGTTCAAAACAAAATCCTTACAGATAAATAAAATAGCAGAACTCAGGCTGCGATTTCTTCAATGGACAAAGCCGTATAGCCCTGACGATGACCATTCTTGACCTGATATCCTTTCCGCTTTTTTTTCTTAAAAATGATAATCTTTTTACTTCTGCCGTGTTCGGCAATTTTAGCAACAACCCGAACACCCTCAACCAAAGGTTGACCAACCCTGACATTATTACCATCAGCAACCAGCAACACATCGGTGATCTCCACTGTATCCCCAACTTCACCCTGGAGTTTTTCCACCCGCAGTGTATCTCCGATTGCAACTTGATATTGTTTGCCGCCGGTACGAATAATAGCATACATGCGAACTTTCCTCCTATCTTGATTCATTCAATGAAAATTACAATTTCTACAAATAAAATAAAAAATACAATAAATCATATATTTTACAAAAAAGCAAGATAAAAAACAACCGTCTTAATCTGGCAAGATATTAACAACGAGGTTAAATATTATAACTGAAGTTTCCCGCTTTTCAAAGCTTCTTAAACTGCTGTGACACGCCACAGC
>CAYRGM010000225.1:0-2677 GCA_964423765.1 uncultured Desulfobulbaceae bacterium | reverse complement strand
TAAACGATTTGTCCCGTGGCTGTACTGTGCCGGATATTATCAATACCGTGGCCATCACCGCTATTCAGGCTGAAAGATATAATCTGTAATCTAAAACCGTAACCGTTCATTAGAGGTATGGATTTACAGTATCATGTTTTTGGTACTTATTGGCCACTAACCAGAATATTTACACCTAATGAACGGTTCATGTTAATTGATTCCCTGATTAAATGACCTTGCTTAAAAATAGTTTTGTTCGCTCTGACTGAGGGTTGGAGAAGAAGTTCTCAGGGTCATTTTCTTCGATTATTTCACCGCTGTCCATGAAGGTAACCCGGTCTGCTACTGTTTTTGCAAAACCCATTTCATGGGTTACACAAAGCATGGTCATCCCTTCATTGGCAAGATCAATCATGACATCGAGTACTTCTTTAATCGTTTCTGGATCAAGAGCGGAAGTCGGTTCATCAAAAAGCATAATGGATGGGTTCATGCAAAGGCTGCGGGCAATGGCAACCCGTTGTTGTTGACCGCCGGAGAGTTTCCCCGGATATTTATCAGCCTGGTCGGGGATTTTAACTCGTTCAAGGTATGCCATGGCTGTGGTTTCAGCTTGATGGCGGGTTTTTTTCAGAACCCATATTTGAGCAAGGCAGCAATTTTCCAGGACAGTCAGGTGGGGAAATAGATTAAACTGTTGAAAAACCATGCCTACATCTCTGCGTACTTTTTCTATATGCTTGAGGTCGTCATTAAGTTCAATTCCATCAATAATGATTGTGCCCCGTTGATGAATTTCAAGACGGTTCAGGCAGCGGATCAGGGTTGATTTGCCACAGCCGGACGGGCCACAGATAATCACTCGTTCCCCTCTTTTGATGGTAAGGTTTATGTCTTTGAGAACATGGAAATCACCAAACCATTTATGCATCCCTTTGACTTCAATGGCAATATCATTCTCAGATAATTTTCGCTGTTTGCTTGATACCTTCATGGATGTATAATCTTTTTTGTTTGATCTTGTTATCTGGATGAACTCATCACCGCTTCGCTACTACAGTAGTAATTTAACCCAAATCTATACTCCTCTGGTGAGAGTTTATTTTTATTTTAGTATTTGTCAAGATAATCATGACAGATATTACCGAGTTTGTTTACATAAACATATATAAAGATTTTCTTACTCAGTTTTTGTACTGTTGCTGAAAAATAAAGATACAATGAAAAAGAGGTCTTCTGATGAGTACCATGACCAGCAGAGATATTGCTCTGCAAACCTTGTCTGACTGGCAGGGAACCGGTGCTCCTGTTCATATTTTTTTTGAACGGTGTTTGCATGGCTCCACAGTCAGCCGGTCGGAACGGGCTTTGGCAACAGCCATTATTGGCGGGATCTTGAGACATATGGAATATCTTGATTTGATTATTGAGAGTTTTTCCCATAGTCCACTTAAAAAAATGAAACCCAGAACTCTGTTTGCCTTGCGGATGGGTATTTATCAGTTGTTGTTTATGGACAGGATTCCTCCATCAGCGGCCGTGAACGAAACTGTCATGGCCCTTAAAAAAAGCCGCCAGCCCAAATGGCTGGTTAGGGTTGTCAATGGTATTCTTCGTAATGCTGCCCGTAGGATTGAGGAAATTCCTGCACCGGAAGATATTCGTGCTGATGGCCGGAGCGTTTTAAATCATCCCCAATGGCTGGTCAGTCGCTGGCAGAAACGATTTGGTGATGAAATTGCAAGACAAATTTGCCGGGAAAACAACCTGATTCCTTCTTTAACTCTGCGGGTCAATACCAGTAGAATCAGCCGTAATGATTTTTTGCGTATTTTACGGGATAACGGTTATCATGGTAAAAAAGGTCGGTTTGGTAAAGAATCTATTGTGATGGAGGTTACTGGGGTCATTCCAGCATTACCGGGATATGAAGAGGGGTATTTTCTGGTGCAGGACGAAGCCGGGCAGTTAGTTTCGTTGCTCATGCCAATGACAGAGGGCGGTAATTATTTAGATGGCTGTGCAGGTCTGGGCGGCAAAACCTCCCATCTCTCTGCTCTTGCACCTTGCGGTGGTAAAATCACTGCTCTTGAACCGGCTGGTAAAAGGTATCGGCAGCTTGGAGAAAATTTGCATCGTTTAGGTTTTGCAGCAAGGATTATTCAGACCACTCTCGAGGACTTTGCTAGATCAATCAGCGAAAAATTCGATGGAATTCTGATAGATGCACCTTGCTCAGGCACCGGGGTAATTCGTCGCCAACCTGATATTCGCTGGAACAGAAAAGCGGATGATTTACAAGGCTACCATCAACATCAGCTTGAGTTATTGATGAGGGCTGACTCTCTTTTAAAGGAGAATGGGGTAATTGTTTATGCGACCTGTTCTCTTGAGCCGGAAGAAAACGAAGAGGTGATCAGAGATTTCTTGGCAAAGCATCCTGAATATACTCTGCACAACGCAGGTGAGCTACTGCCCGCCGAGACCGCAAAGTTAATAAACCAGGAGGGCATGTTTACCCCGACTCCGGCCGATGGACTGGACGGTTTTTTTGCGGTCAGGCTGGATAGGTGTAAGTAATGAATGCAGGGGGATTACAGACATCGTAAATTGATACCTAAATCCTGCAATTAAGATTTCATGGGTCAGCAGAGTTCATTTTTAGCCCTACATCCCGGACAAAAATAGGTATATT
>CAYRGM010000224.1:0-2687 GCA_964423765.1 uncultured Desulfobulbaceae bacterium | reverse complement strand
CGGCAAAAGCAGAGGCAAGAAAACGGGGAGGGACAATGGCTGTCATCCAGAAATCTCGTCCCGGCAGACCACAAAAAAGCATAGCGGTTACAGTATGGATAGAAACCGCAAGTGGTATGGACAGGAAGATAAAGAGATATATCCATTTAGGCGGTGCCACCTGTTTTCTCTCAGCAGTAAGAATTACCCAGGCACAGAGGATATTGATACCAAGATAAGCGTTTAAAACAATCATGTCGTAGAAGAGCATTGATCGAGGCTGGGGAAAGAGTAGAACATTCAACATCTTCAGGGGCTGACCAAGATCAACGACAATAAAGGCAAGACACATAATAATGGCAGCAATAGCAAGAAATTCACCAAGAATGGTAATCTTACCAAACTCCTTATAGTCATGGACATAATAGGGCAACACTAACATAACCCCCCCGGCAGCGACCCCGACCAGAAAAGTAAACTGGCCTATATACAAACCCCAGGAAACATCATTACTCATCCCGGTTAGACCAAGACCATGGAAGTACTGTCGTAGATAACAAATAGCACCAATACCTATCAATACCCCAAGAAAGGTCAGCCACATCCAATAATAAGAATTTCCTTTTAATGCTTTTTCAAACATGGCGACCTCACACTATATAGAATACGGATGGATGGGTTCCCAGACCAGGGCTTCTTTGAATGGTAAAATTTTCTTTTAATACTTTTCTGATTTCAGAATCAGAGTCATTCAAATCACCAAAAATCATAGCCTTACTGCTTGCACAAACCTCGGCACATTTGGGCAGCTTGCCAAGTCCGACAAGATCCGCACAGAAATTACATTTTTCAACCACCCCCCGTGTTCTGGTGGGCATAGCAGGATTGATCTTTTTCATGTTCAGCCCCTTTCTCGGGTTAATCCAGTTAAAACTCCTCATCCCATAGGGGCAGGCCGCCATGCAGAACCGGCAGCCAATACAACGATGGTAATCCATGGCAATAATACCGTTTTTATCCTTAAAGGTCGCATGGGTGGGACATGCCCTTACGCATGGTGGAGAGTCACATTGATTGCAGAAAACCAGAACTTGTCCCGTTTTAGTAGCCTCGTCCTTGAAAAAATGGCTTTGACGAGGAAAGGCACTGCTAAACTTAACCGGCCATATCCACCGGATTGCATCCCTCTTATTAGCAAAATTAGGGACATTATGATGTTGGTGACAAGCCTGTTCTACTTTCTTCAGAAGTTCAGGTTCATCATAAAATTTTTTCAAATCAACAATCATACCGTAGCGCTTGCCGGTAATCACATCTTTTTTATCATTGTCAGCAGCCTCAGCATCGGGCGGTGCATCCCCTAAAACACGGTCAAACACCGCGACACCGCCCAGACCAGCGAGAGTACCCACACCGGCTATTTTAAGAAAATTTCTTCTCTTGTTATCCATTATTATCAACCCCCCTCAATTGACAGGAGCGACATGGCACTCCCAGCAATAAGTCGTGACTGCTACATAAATATGACATTCAGCACAGAATCTCTGGTAGCTGGTATGACATTCCATACAGGTAGTGGTCAATCCCTTCTGGAACATCTGATCACCGACCTGGACATTAAACCCTCTTTCTCCTCTCCTTAAGACATCATCACGCCACTCGTTAAGCAACTGCATATGCGTGGCCCGCATTTCGGCTGCAGGCAAGACGCATTGCTGGGCAGTCTTGGGCATTTCCAGATCCGGTGCTTCCCCGGCATCACCGCGATTATACCAGACAGGAAAGGTAACAAACAGGACAAAAATAATCAGTCCCGGAATTATTTTACCACTATCATGCATTGTTTTTCCTCCATTCCTGCCAGGTATTTTAAAAACCTGACTATTCTAAGCAGCATCCAGTATTTGAATAAACATAACTATTCAGCGAGATGAACAAACGCCCATGAACTTGGGCTGTAACTGTTCAGATGTGCTTAATATTTATACATTTAGGAGTCTTGTTCCTTACTTACCTGGACTCCAAAACATACTGATACCTAAATTCTGCGCTTCAGAAAATGAAAAAATTATTTTTTATTTTATACCAGTAAGTTACTATCAAATTTGACCATAAACTCACTCATCGTTTGAGTGAAGACAAATTTTTTCATTTCCTTTGCCCTTCGGAATTGGCAATTTCACCGAATCTACTTTGTTGCCAATTGCAGGATTTAGGTGATATTATTGAGTCATAGTAGACGAAGATAGGATACTCCTTAATAATTACTAAAAAAGCATTGTCCGAAGACCTTCGGGGAGATCAGCTCGTTTTTCTCCATCTATAACCAAAGCGTTACCAACCAGT
The DNA here is from genome assembly GCA_964423765.1 of uncultured Desulfobulbaceae bacterium. Classification (GTDB taxonomy): domain Bacteria; phylum Desulfobacterota; class Desulfobulbia; order Desulfobulbales; family Desulfobulbaceae; genus DRLX01. Next base: position 362 of record CAYRGM010000224.1, on the reverse strand, counting down.
TCCGCCAACCCGCATACCTCGACATCAGGATTCCAATAATTCATCAGGGTTGTCAGAGTAGCCCGGTCAATGGCACAGACACAGGCAAGGGTATTCAGGCCATATTTATCCGCGGCAAAGCGTACCGCATTGGCCCGGGGAAGACCTGAACGCATTCGTAACTCCATGATCTCATCGGTATTGAGAGCAGTACCAGAACCACAACAGAAAGTTTTTTCCCGAATGGTATCTTCCGGCATCTCATGCCAGGTATTAAGAACCTGGTTAAGGATATATCTTGGCTCTTCAAGCAGACCCATGGCACGGGCAGTATTACATGAATCGTGGAAAGTAGCCTTAACATGGTCGTTACGACTCTTATC
>CAYRGM010000223.1:0-2695 GCA_964423765.1 uncultured Desulfobulbaceae bacterium | reverse complement strand
CAGTATTACATGAATCGTGGAAAGTAGCCTTAACATGGTCGTTACGACTCTTATCCAGTTTGACTTTTCCCTCTTTAATCAGATCAGCGGTAAACTCGGAGATATGAACCATTTTGGTTGAAGCCGCATTTTCAAAAACTGTGCCGGTAACCGGGGATTTAGGGACTTCAAGGAAATCTGTCGGTCCATTCATGGTATCCATATACTGGTGAATAACCCGCCACATATGACCACATTCACCGCCAAGAATCCATTTGACCCCAAGTCGCTTAGCCTCGGCATACATCTTGGCATTGAGCTTCTTCATCATCTCGTTGGAAGTAAAGAGACCAAAATTACCACCCTCAGAGGCATAGGTTGACCAGGTATAATCAAGACCTATGGCTTCGAAGAGAAGCAGGTAACCCATACAGGTAAATAAACCGGGTTCAGCAAAGACATCCGCTGACGGAGTGACAAAAAGAATTTCTGCTCCTTTGCGATTAAAGCTCGGTTCAATATGAATACCCGTAAGACTCTCGATATCTTCACAGAGAAATTCGACATTACCTTTAAATGCCTGGGGGGTAAGACCCATATGGTTACCGGTACGGTTGGAGTTGGCCACAGGTTCCATTGCCCAATTAATCCCACAGCCAACAAGATGTAATAGTTCCCTGAGCATCATGGTGATTTCAGCAGTATCAATCCCATAAGGGCAGAAAACTGAACAACGGCGACACTCGGTACATTGATAGGCATACATGAACCACTCTTTCAGAACGCCAAGGGTCATCTTTCGGGCGCCGGCTATCCTACCGAGAATTTTACCGGCTTTGGTAAATTCCTGCCGATAAACCGAACGAAGCAACTCAGCTCTTAAAACCGGCATGTTTTTAGGATCACCGGTCCCAAGGAAAAAATGACATTTATCCGAACAGGCACCGCAACGGACACAACAGTCCATGAAAATCTTTAATGAACGAAATTTTTTCAGCCTTTCCGCAAGACCATTAATTATAATATCTTTCCAGTCGTCAGGAAGCTGCCAGTCATCGTCCTCAGGATTCCACTCCCGGGCATTGGGAAAACTGACCCCTTGCTGAGAGTCGAGATATTGCAATTTCTCCGGCTTGGTCGTATACGCATAGTTCCCGGGCTTAAACACCACCGGGACATCCATCCAGTCCCTGGTTGGATTTGAGCCGGTCATCAGCGACGGTCCTTTAGCCACGCTTTTTGACAACTTGTCTACCTTTACCACTGCCATTTTCTTACCCTTCTTCTATTGATGGTTTAAATACAGACATCGTAAATTGAGAATTGAGAATTATCGAACATCAAAAGGGCTTGATTATCAGGGGACAGGGAAAGCAGCACAAGAAAATTGTCCAAAAAACAAGGCCTTTTTATAGGGCGTTTACGAGGTCTGAAATAATTACTGGTCACTTAACTTTTTCCTCTTCAGCTTCTGCAAGAGGCTTATCCACAGGAATACCCTGCTCAACCATATCCGCACGAAATTCATCTTCGTAACCGGCATAGGAATGCGGCTTAATCTCAGGATTCCATGGATTTATATGGCGACGCATCCGGCTGTTATTGGCCATGTTCCGGGTTGGACTCAGAAAAATACCGCCCATGTGCATCAGCTTGGAAAAAGGAAAGTAAGCGAGTAACACACAGACAAGAAACAGATGAACATAAAAAATAGAACCTATATCCCCAACAATAACTGGTGAAAATGTAACCAATCCGAGAGCCAGTTGTTTAATGGCAACAAGATCAATATCTGTGCGAAGGAACATCCGCATCAAGATACCAGTCAGAACTATTCCCAGAAGAAGAAACAGGGGAAAATAATCATTGGCAAGTGAAATATAACGCAACTGCCTGTTAAAAAGACGGCGGCCAAAAAGAAAAAGCAAGCCGGCGATCAGGGTCAAATCGGTTATATATAAAGGCGGTACCCCGATCATGAGTATACTGTCAAAATGCTCTAACCAAACAATGGGTAAAGGAACCGGTTCAAGGAACAACCGCATATGCCTGAGGATAACTACGAGAAAACTGTAATGAAACATCAGGGAAAACACCCATAACCACTTGCTTGATTCATAGGTTACTTGAGGACCGTCATATACGGATGCCTTGGTATTTTTCCAGAGAGAGCGAAAAAGGACAATCTCCATAAACATCCTGGCAATAACCTGGAGAGTATTATTAGGTGCGTCAATAACATCATGCTTAATCCAGGGCAGAGAACGACCCTGACCGCAGGTAGTGGGGATTTTGAAAGGCACCGGAGATTTGGCCCACTGGATAACCTTATAACAGAACCCACTTATAAATATAGCCATGGCCACATAGGGAATAACGATTCCGAAAATGTATTGCATCCCCGGAATGCTGGACCCTATCCAGGCAAACACCATCAAGGCGATAACAGCCCCCAATGGGTAGGTGTATTTCATTAATGGGTAGGTGTGCTTCATTGATTTAACCCCTCGATTCCAGTTAAACAAAATAAAAAATGATCTTTTTACAATAATTGTAACTATTCAGCGAGCTGAACAAACGCCCATAACCTCGGGCTGTAACTATTGATATTCTATGTAACTTCTCCAGCAGTGAAACGGCAAAAGTGATGGTAAGTAAACATAACTATTCAGCGAAATGAACAAACTCCCATAATCTTAGGCTGTAACTATTCAGA
>CAYRGM010000222.1:0-2697 GCA_964423765.1 uncultured Desulfobulbaceae bacterium | reverse complement strand
CTTGAACAGAATTTAACCTAAATTGAGCGATTTTATGACGCAGATATGTGCTGATCAAGTTAAACAATCGCTCAACTTAGGTTTAAAACATTCAGGATAATAAACTATGACTTCGGGGAAATACACGGCTCTAAGCGGAGCAATCTCACGGGAACAGGCAATGGCAAACATTGCCAACAACCTTGCCAATGTTAACACCACTGGCTTCAAGAAAAACCGTGTCTCCTTTGAAGCCATGCTCAAAGGTGTTCAGCAAATTAATGAAGCAAGAGGTCATAACCATACTCGGATCAATGAAATAACTACAGATTTCAGTCAGGGTTTACTGCGTCAGACTAGTCGTTCCCTTGATGTGGCTATATCCGGAGAAGGGTTTTTTAAAATAGGACAAGGCGATCAGGTGTTTTATACCCGTAACGGTAACTTTTTCACGGACCAGGACGGAATGCTTCAGACCAGCCAAGGATTCAGTGTTCTTGATGACGGTAACCTGCCCATTCAAATTACAGATATTGGAACTGCAAAAATTAACATTGACGAAAGCGGTAACATCACTCTGGGTACAGTCCCAAGCGGAGAAAAAATCCAGATTTTTACAGTTGATGATGTGAGCAAACTTCAAAAAGTCGGGAACAGTCTTTTTAAACTGGCTGAAGGCGAAGGCTTTCAGGCCATCGAAACTTCCCAGGTACTTCAGTACAACCTTGAAACCTCAAATGTCAACATGGTGGAAGAGATGGTCTTAATGATTAATAATCAAAGAAAATTTGAAGCACATCTAAAAGTACAGGAAAGATTTTCAAAAATGAGCGAACTGCAAAGCGAGCTTGGCACTGTGAGATAATTTCCATTTTCTGTCACCTGATAACCTGATACCAGGAGAAAAAATGCAATCTTTATGGATAGCAAAAACCGGAATGACCGCTCAAGCTCTTAATATGAATGTTATTGCCAACAATCTGGCCAATGTTACCACCACCGGTTTCAAAAAAAGTCAAACCTCATTTCGAGACCTTATCTATCAACAGATCCAGATACCCGGAGCCCCAACCTCTGATGCAGGAACCATGTCACCTTCAGGAATTCAGGTTGGTCTTGGGGTGGCACCGGCTGCGGTCAGCAAGGTATTTTCCATGGGTGATATCGTGCAGACCGGTAACAGTCTTGATCTTGCCATTGAAGGTGCCGGCTTTTTTCAGGTCGAGCTTCCTGACGGTAATCTATCGTATACAAGAGCAGGTAATTTGAACATGGATGGTAACGGTCAACTGGTTACTGCTGAGGGATATCCCATTATCCCTTCTATAATAATCCCAGCAAACGCCAAGGACATCAACATCAGTGAAAACGGCGTGATAAGTGCCACTCTTGGTGCTGATGCAAGGGCCACAGAGCTTGGTACCATGGAGTTAGCCAGATTTGTCAACCCCTCTGGTCTGCAGGCCATGGGCCGCAACCTTTTCAGAGAGACTGAATCTTCAGGCACTCCAATGATTGGTATCCCTGGTAATGACGGCTATGGAACCTTGCTCCAGAATTATCTCGAACATTCAAATGTCAATATGGTTGAAGAGATGACCCAGATGATCATCACCCAAAGGGCTTATGAAATCAATTCAAAATCAATTACCACTTCAGACGCAATGATGCAAACAGTGATAAACATGGCATAATCATGGATAATCTTCGCTTTACCAATAAACGAAATATTTTTTTGCTGATATTGTTGACTTTACTGTTCTTTCCCTTCACTGCCCAGGCTCTTGTAGTTCAGTTTCATGGGGAGGCTAAGGTCAATGAGAGAATTGTCAAATTAGGCGATATAGCAGATATAACACCATCAAGTGAACAGGCGTCCATCTGGAAAGCCAGAGAAGTAAGCCGTGCTCCGAAACCGGGTGATAGGAAAATCATAAGTTCTCAATCTGTTATCAACGAACTTTCCCGTATCCATGGCACCGGTAATATCAAATGGCAGGGAGCAGAGAATATTACTGTCATAAGAAAAGCAATAATCATTGACCGACAGAAAATTGAAACCATTATCGCCGGATTTCTCCAGGAAAATCTGTTCAGGTTACCGGAAGCAGCAGTTCGTTTTAAAATAGCCCGTGTCCCTGCCCAGCTCATTCTGCCAACCGGAAAACTTAAATATCAGGTCATCCCTTCCAATCAGGAAATTGTCGGCAGTTCAAGTTTCTCCATTATATTTTCAGTTAATGGTCAAGTTGTTGAAAACTCTACGGTCAGGGGTAAATTAGAACTCATAACCCAGGTTGTTACCGCCTCGCAACGAATCCGCAAAGGCGACATCATCACCCCTAAACATATAAAGCTGACCAAGATGGATATCAGCAGGATAGAGTCTCCATACCGTTTACCCCGCCAAGTTATCGGTATGCAGGCAAAACGCACAATTATTTCAGGAAGAGCGTTAACAAGCCGTAATCTGGAAGCTCCACCAGTGGTGAGAAGAGGCGAGCTGGTCAGATTAATTGCCCAAAACGGACAAATGCAGATAACAACAACCGCCATAGCTATCATGGATGGCCGCCCGGGCGACCCGATTCGGGTTAGAAATATCCAATCTGATAAAATTATTCACGGCAGAGTTTATGCGCCCGGAGTTGTTACAGTGATGTTTTAATAGCATAGGAATTTTCATTTTCGGGCAATTGTATCATCATGGTTATGTGT
>CAYRGM010000221.1:0-2722 GCA_964423765.1 uncultured Desulfobulbaceae bacterium | reverse complement strand
GCAGTGAAGCGGCGGCAGTGGAATGGCGAGAGCACGATCAATCTTTTTTAAATTCAGGGACAATTCCATGCAGGCATTCCCGCAATTTATTTATATTGCGGGCTGTAGCAGCCCGTTTCAAACATTCAATTTTCTCTACAAGCCAAGCCCAGTCCACTTCCCGGCTGCTGGCAAGAAGTAGTTTTTCATGATCTGTGGGCTGCAGGTTTTCGCTTTCATGGAGAAGTTCTTCATACAACTTTTCTCCAGGTCTCAGCCCGGTGTAAACAATTTCAATATCCCGGCCCGGTTCCAAACCGGATAATCTGATAATCTGCTCGGCCAGGTCTTTGATCAGGATTGGCTCTCCCATATCCAAAACAAAAATCTCTCCGCCGTTTCCCATGGCCCCGGCCTGAAGAATCAAGCTGACAGATTCCGGGATCGTCATGAAATATCTTGTTATTTGCTCATGGGTAACGGTAACCGGTCCCCCCTTTTTAACCTGTTGCTGAAATAACGGGACGACTGAACCGGCAGAACCCAATACATTGCCAAAACGGGTGGTAATAAAACCGGTCTGTGACCGGTAATTGAGATTCTGACAGTACAGTTCTGCAACCCGTTTACTGGCACCCATTATATTAGCCGGATTGACAGCCTTATCAGTGGAAATCAAAACAAACCTTTCAGTGCCATGTCGGTCCGCCGCATCAGCAATGCATTGGCTGCCATGGACATTATTTTTCACTCCTTCCGCCGGATTAGCCTCCACCATGGGGACATGCTTATAGGCAGCGGCATGAAAAACAACGGTCGGCTTAAATGTGGAAAAAACCCATTCCACCCGGTCCTTATCCTTTACATCACCGAGAATCGCCTCAAATGATACTTTCGGGAAATTCTCCCGCAACTCCCGGTCAATGGTATAAAGATTATATTCACCATTGTCAAAAATTATCAATCTGCCCGGATTAACTCCAGCAAGCTGACGGCATAGTTCCGAACCAATTGAACCGCCGCCCCCGGTCACCAGCACCACCCTACCGGATAAATAATCGTTGATAGCCTGTTTATCAAGCCTGATAGTCTCCCGACCAAGGAGATCTTCCAAAGAGACTTCCCGCAAGTTCTTGGAATCCATATCCATTCCTTTCATTTCCTGGATGGATGGCAGAGTAAGACAAGCCAGCCCGCTTGCACGGCAAATCTGTGCCAAATTCGACATGACCTGCCGGTCGGCTGAGGGCATTGCCAGAACAATCAGCTCTATATCAAGACCTGTGGCAATATCTGCAAGTTCGCCGGTTTCACCGACAACCCGTACCCCGTGTATTTCCCGGTTAACTAATTTTTTATCATCATCAAGAAAGGCAACCGGCTCATAATCATCCTGATGAAGCAAATCCCGGACCAGCATTTCCCCGGCCCTGCCGGCTCCTACAATAAGAGTTCTTCTTCCTGAAGGTTTTTTGAATAAAACCCGATGATCCTTGAACCAGCGATAAAGAATACGGGAGCCGCATAACCCGCCAACCAATATAAGGGGATATATAATAAAGACCGAACGGGGAATACCCTCAAGCCTGATCAATAGCCAGTAAGCAGCCATCAGGATAAGGGTGCCGACTCCAACTGCCTTGAGAATCCTCACCAGATCGGTGATGGAAGCAAAACGCCAAAATCCCCGATACATACCAAAAAACCAATAAACAGCACCCTGGATCGGAATGGCAAGAACAAGAAGCTGATACAGGCCAGCCCGGTGGATAACCGGGATTGCCTCCAGATTAAACCGTAATAAATAGGCAACAAACAAGGATAACGGAATCCAGAGAATGTCGTGGATAAAGGCTGCCCAGCGGCTGAGCAGATATTTTTTTATTATTTTCCCCATATTATTTTCTGTTGTTGGCAGAACATGCAAATTTGTACCAATTATAAGCTCCAAAGACAAAAAACCATGTCACTCATGTAATTTATAATGCTTTAGCATTAGCTGCATTTCCTGAACAGGTGAACTCTGCGATAAACCTTCTTACAAATACGGCAAATACGCCCAGCATCAGACCTACCAATCCCCCTAAAACAACAATCAGCTCCGATCTCGGCTTTATTGGGTTATCAGTAACCATTACACCCCGGTCAACCCTGACAGAACGGATTTCCTCGCTGTCTATCTTTCTTTCTTCAAAGATATTCAACCTGGCCTGAAGTTCTCTGATACCCGGAATAAACGCATCATTATTTTCCCGCTTTTCCAACTGAGCCAGCTCTTCCTGTAAGGCCTTATAACCTCGAGCATAAAGAGACTGTGAAAGTTCAGGACTTTGATCAATGCCGGCTTGCTGTCCAAGGTCATCAGTCAAAAAAAACTGAAATTCTGCGATGCCCAAACTCTTTGCGATGATCAATGCTTCACTGAGTCGAACAATTTTATCATCCTGTTGTTTCAGACCTGTCAACCGTAACTCTTGAATTCTTTCCCGTAGTACTGTTTTCCTGACATTAAGTTGAGCATCAATCTTATCAAGCAAACTATCAACTGTATAACTATCGATAAAATATATATATTTATCCAGGATCTTGCCAATTACATCCCGGTTCTCACCTTTTAAAGACACATTGGTAAAAATATCTATTTTATGTCCATTACCTTTATTTAATGCAAGAATATTAATCTGTTCATTAAATATTGCCTCAAACGCCGCATAATCATCAAACTCTAAATCGACCCTGTTAC
>CAYRGM010000220.1:0-2743 GCA_964423765.1 uncultured Desulfobulbaceae bacterium | reverse complement strand
GATGCCATAACAGATAAGGAATGGTCTCCGTTTCACTGCTAATGGCGATTGATTCTTTTGGTGAACGATTATCTTCGGCACACTCGTCAAGTGCATGATTTAGGTTTCATATCGGAAATTCTCAACAGACCAAACGGGTATGCCTGCGGTTTCCTTAAAAGCCTTGGCACACAAGATATCAGCATATATCTGCGTCATAAAATCGCTCAATTAAGGTTAGAGAAAAAAGAAAGATATGGAAAAAATAATTGAACAGGCAGGTTTTGGTAATATTCTGGAAAAGATAAAAAAAGAAGAGCGATTAACTCTTGCTGATGGCAAGCGACTTTATGCAACCAATAATTTGCTTGTTCTTGGTTATCTTGCCAGTATGGTCAGAGAGCGAAAAAATGGTAATGATGCTTTTTTTATATATAATCAGCATGTAAACTATTCTAATATCTGTACCAATCTTTGCAGGTTCTGTGCATTTGGCAAAGAAAAAGGAGACATTCAGGCCTATGAGATGAGTGTGGATGAGGTCAGGGAAAAAATTCGGGGACGGCTTGATGAACCAATTTCGGAAATTCACATGGTTGGTGGCATTCACCCTGACCTCCCGTATGATTATTATCTGAATTTATTGAGGGCAATCAAGGAGGTAAGACCGGAGGTACATATTCAGGCCTTTACCTGCGTGGAAATATACCATCTTGCTGAACTTGCAGGTAAGTCGGTGGCAGATACCATTAAAGAGCTTGAGGAGGTAGGGCTTGGTTCTGTTCCGGGGGGCGGGGCAGAGGTGTTCAGCCCAAGAATCAGGGGGTTAACCTGTGATAAGAAACTCTCCGGCCAAGGGTGGATTGAGGTTGCCCGTACTGTTCATCAATGCGGGTTAAAGTCAAATGCAACCATGCTCTATGGTCATATTGAAACCATGGCAGAGAGGCTGGAGCATCTCGATGCCCTGCGAAGACTCCAGGACGAGACCGGAGGCTTTCTTGCCTTTATTCCCCTGGCTTTTCATCCTCAAAATACAGCCATGGCTGAACATTCTTCCACCACTGGTATGAGTGATTTGAAAAATATTGCCGTAGCCCGGTTGATGTTGGATAATTTCCCTCATATTAAAGCGTATTGGGTAATGATCGGGCCTAAAATGGCCCAGATTGCTCTTGCTTTTGGTGCCGATGACATGGACGGAACGGTCAAAGAAGAGGTGATTACTCATATGGCAGGGGCACAAACCGACCAGGCGATTGGGCATAAAACGCTTATTAGGCTGATTAAGGAAACGGGCCGGGTGCCGGTACAGCGGGATACCCTTTATAATGTTATTGGGAAGTTTTAACCTATGGCCGAAGAAATTGTTGACAAAATTCTTGCTGGTGAACGGATCAATGGGGATGAATTTATCAGGCTTTATACAGATACCGACCTGCTTATCCTTGGTTCTGCTGCTAATCATGTCCGCTACAGGAAACATCCTCAAGCAGTTGTTACCTTTGTAATAGATCGGAACATTAATTATACGGATATCTGCATTGCCGCCTGTAAGTTTTGTGCTTTTTTTAAATCTCCTGAAAATACAAATGGTTATCTGCTTTCTCGAAAAGAGCTTGAGGGGAAGATTAGGGAAACCCAGGCGTTAGGAGGAACCCAGATTCTTCTCCAGGGCGGATTGCATCCTGATAAGCCGTTGGAGTTTTATGAAGAAATGCTTATCTTCATGAAAAAGACCGGTATTCATATCCATGGGTTTTCTCCACCGGAAATTTACCATTTTGCTGAACTTTCCGGTTTATCTACCAAAACGGTTCTTGAGAGGTTACAGGTTGCAGGTCTGGATTCCATGCCTGGTGGTGGAGCTGAGATATTATCCGACAGGGTCAGGCAGATACTGGCACCACGAAAAGCGAGTGCGGAGCAATGGCTTGTAATCATGGAAGAAGCCCATAATCTGGGGATGTGTACCACCGCCACTATGATGTTTGGCCATGTGGAAACCATTGAAGAACGACTTGAACACCTTGAGCGGCTTCGTAATTTGCAGGATCGTACCGGTGGATTTACCGCTTTTATTCCCTGGCCGTTTCAGCCGGATAACACTGCTCTTGCCAAAGGTCATAATGGAAAAAGAATTAAAAAAGTTTCAGGTTATGAGTATTTACGGATGCTGGCTTTAAGCAGAATTTTCCTTGATAATTTTGATAATATTCAAGCCTCTTGGGTTACCCAGGGAGCTAAAATAGCCCAGGTTTCTCTGTTCTTTGGAGCCAATGATTTCGGTTCAACCATGATTGAAGAGAATGTGGTTGCAGCCGCAGGAATTAATTTTCGTCTTTCTGAAAAGGAAATTAAACGGCTCGTTGAGGATGCCGGGTTTATCTCACAACAAAGGCTAATGGACTATACTCAGCTCTTGTCTGAAAAGAATGGTTGATGGATTCGTAAAAAGTCAGATTTGTCTTGATATCGTCATTCCGGCGAAGGACGGAATCAAATTAATTCAATAGGTTATGGATACCGGATCAGATAAGCGCAGACTTCGAGTCCGGCATGACGACCATGGGACTTTTTACGAGACCATCAATGGTTAAGTAACATCACTATTCACCTGCACCCCATCGTAAATATTCGGGTTGGTAAAAAAACTCTCATAAACGAGGACTGTAAATGTTTGGGTAGCACCTCACGGAGTCTCCTTCCTCGCTCAATTCAGGTATTAGATAAGCGATTCCAGTTTCTTGGATATTTCCTGAAT
>CAYRGM010000219.1:0-2767 GCA_964423765.1 uncultured Desulfobulbaceae bacterium | reverse complement strand
AGAAAATTTGACCGTCGTACAGGAGAGCTTGAAACTTATCCTCCAGGACATCTTAGAGAAGGAAGGCCTAAAATAGCCTGGAAAGCCAGCGAAAAAATGCCTCTGTCACCCAACGCCTTTATATATGATGCAACACAACCTTCCAGGGTAAGCCTTTATACGGATGACACCCTTGACAATGATAATTTTATCTGCAAACCTTTGGGTAGTATCATAAATTCAACCCCGGTTGTTATTGGCAGACCTCCTTTTTTCTATGATTTTGATAATTATTTCAGTTTCAAATACGACCAGCATGTCATGAACAGGGTACCCATGGTCTATGTGGGTGCCAACGATGGCGCTCTCCATGCTTTCAGGCTGTCAGACGGGGTGGAGAAATGGCGTTTTTACCCGAATACGGTCAAGGCCAAACTGAATATGGCAGGCACAAGGCCGCAGGATAATATGTGTTCCCCTGCATATTGTCATCAATTCATCCTTGACGGTTCGCCACGACCTGCGGATATTTTTCTGCCAGGGTATAATAACTGGCGGACAATTCTCACAACAGGCCTGGGTAAAGGTGGTAGTAGTTTCTTTGCTCTTGATGTTACATACGGCAAAGATTTTGACGAGCCACCTAAACCCGACGGCACAGAGGTTAAATCCAGATTCCTCTGGGAGTTCACCTATAACGATGATATTGAGCTGGGACTTGCAACCTCACGACCGGCAACGGTACGGCTGGCCGGAAACGATAGGGGTACATCAGACACCAGTGATGATGGACCTCCTGTATGGGCGACCTTCTTCGGCTCAGGTTCCTCGGAAAACCCGGTGAATCAGGCTGATAAAGAGGCCTATCTCTTTGCGGTCAACAGTTGGGATAAGAGTTCTATATGGAAAAATGAACCTACATCTCCTGCTACTGATACATACAAGATAAAACTTTCGTCAACTGAATTGAAAAACGATGTCCCTGCCTCTCCATTGCTCGTTGACTATAATGATGATGATAAAATGGACAGGGTATATCTCGGAAATATGTACGGTAATATGTACAGGGTGAAAAATATTAATTTTGGTAACACACCTGTGGTTGAGATGTTATTTGATGCAGAAAAGACTGGCCACACAACCCCGGTAACTGCAAGGGCCGGATATGCTCATGCCGGAGATGATGATATCTGGATTTATTTTGGCACTGGTAAGTACCAGGATCAGTATGACAAGGCAAGCGTACATCAACAGTATTTTTTAGGTCTGTTTGATGAGAACGCTTCACGCCCTGCACCTTATAAAAAAGCTGACCTTGTTAAAGCAACTGCCAAGATCATCGAGGCGGCACACGCCTTGGATAAAGACGGTAATCAGGTTGATATTAATCAAAACGGAACTGTTGATATCTATGATTTGAGGAGATACAGAACCATAACCTGTGAATTTCCGGATAGTGGCGGAAATTGCAACCCTGATAATAAATCCTGGCTGCTTGAACTGGCAAAGCCGGTGAACAGCGGCAGTGAACGGGTAATTACCACCCCCCTGGTTGTGGGCGGCATTGTATTTTTTGCCACCTTTATCCCGGATGGGGATGTCTGCGGCGGCGGCGGAGAGACCTGGCTTTTTGCCGTGGACTGGAGAACCGGTCATTTTGTCACCGATGCGGTGTTTGATATTAACCAGGACGGTGCTTTTGATGATAGCGATAAAGAGGTTCAGGAGGGAGGGGAAAACAGAAGAGTTGCTGGAATTTTTATTGGCGGTGGTCGGCCTTCCCAGGAAATAGCCCTGCATGGTGATATTCTCTTTGTCGGCACCACCGGGGATGAGACCGGAATACAGCCTCCGGGTATTCGGGTGAATATACCATTAAAAAGAACAAAGTTAAGGGCATGGAGTCAGCCAGCTCTTTTAGTGACCCCCTGAAATATATTGACGATTTATATGTAAGGGTTCGGAAAGAAATAACTTGGCCTTTTCATCTCGTAACTGTACCACATCTTCGGTTGAAAAAGCACAAGTTATTTCTTTCCGAACCCTAAGTGAACCTTATTGTGAGGAAATCATGATTATTCAAAACAAGTTTATCATTTTAGTAGCCATATTATGCCTGCCGTTCTTTTTTTTATCTTCACTGGTAGCAGACGAACCGGAACGGGACTATAAGATAATTGTTGATCTGGTTTATGAATGGTCACCACAGGGAGGTATGATTCAGATTGGTGACTACACGATTTCAGATATGGGTTCCATAATGCTTGACAGCGGCACTGGGTCTCTCGTCCCGGCTGGTAAAGGAAGAATAAAAACAGGAGGATTGGTGAAGGCCATGCTTATCGACCAGGATAAAAATGGCTTCTGGCGGGCAGACAGAATAATAGTATTTACAGGTGAGGCACTTGCTTCTGCCAAACAATTATTACCAAAAGCCAAACAAAATGAAATCATATTAGATCAACTCGAACAAAATAACAATCTGCCCGGACAAAGAGAGCAAATTACCAGAAAACCATATCTTGATCAAGATGGGGTCTGGAGATATTAACTATCCAAAGGCTCAGGTCTCTTTTTAGCCCGGGTAAAGAGTTCAAGCAGGGGCGGAAACCTGCGTGTTCGCCCGATGTGGCAGGGGCAATCCTGTGTGATTGTCAATCATTATCAGGGCAGACACACAGGGGGAAAGAGGGCTCCAAGTCTGCCTTTGCCTTTTTCCTGACTGTAACCACGAAATACACCAAATACACCGAACTAAAATCTTCTTTTTCCGTGTATTTGGTGTATT
>CAYRGM010000218.1:0-2770 GCA_964423765.1 uncultured Desulfobulbaceae bacterium | reverse complement strand
GATAATAATCAATTATTAACAGACTAAAAGCCTGCCCGAAGGGTGCTAAATTTATGCAAAAATCTATACATCTGGTGAACGATTACAAAATTAGGTAGCAAAATGAAACTATTTGATAAAAGAGTCGTCCTCTTTGGTCTTGGAGTCTCCGGCATGGCGGCTTTAAAGTTTCTCCTTTTAAAGGGGGCCGAGGTTGCAGTTTCAGAGAAACGGGTTTTTGCAGAGTTAAGCAGGGCAGAACAGGAGATTACCGGTTCTCTGGAGTTGGAAACAGGAGGGCATAGCCTAAATTTTGTCTGTAATGCTGATTTGATTGTGGTCGCTCCCGGGGTTCCCCTTGATCTTGAGGTGTTGAAGGAGGCAGGAGCCAGGGGAATCCCGGTTGTGGGTGAGCTGGCTCTTGCGGCAGGGGAATTTACAACTCCGGTGATTGGCATAACCGGTTCCAATGGCAAAACCACGGTGACCGGGTTGTTAGGTACCTTGTTAAAATCTGCCGGTTTTAATCCTTTTGTGGGCGGGAATATTGGTACTCCCCTTTTATCCGCTTTGCTGGAACCAGAACAATACGACATCATGGTTCTGGAACTCTCCAGTTTTCAACTTGATATCGGCGGATTATTCCGGCCGGATATCGGGCTGCTGCTTAACTTCTCTCCTGACCATCTTGACCGGCATGGGAGTATGGATGCATATATCCGGGCAAAATGGAAACTATTTGCCAATCAGAGAGGTGCGGATACTGCTATTCTTGGCGGAGATGATTCTCTGATCATGGAAAATATGGAGAAACGGCAGCTGCCCGGGGGGAGCAGGTTATTGTTTGGCCATGGCGACAAAGTCCAGGCAAAGATCGTTGGTTCAACTATTATGCTTAACTTGGACGGAGATAAAGAAAAGTTTGAGCTTGTCGGCACCGTTCTTGATTACAGGGTGAACATGCTCAACAGTGCCGCCGCCGTCCTTGCCGCAACCGTGGTTGGAGCTTCTGCCGCCGGGATCAGGGAGGGGCTTGCTTCTTTCGTTATGCCGCCGCACCGGATGACCATTGTTGCTGAGATAGGAGGCATTAAGTTTATCAATGATTCCAAAGCGACAAATGTTGGGGCAATGATGGCTGCCATCGGGAGCTGTGAGGGTCGGCAAAACATTCTCATTGCCGGTGGGCGGGATAAAGACGGTGATTTGGCCGCGGCAAAGGAGCTGGTTGCAGAAAAAATCAGCTATATGCTTTGTCTTGGTGAGGCTGCTGATCTTCTGGCGGATATTTTTGCGGAAACAGTTACAGTAAAAAAGGTTGAAGATATGGAAAGAGCGGTTGAGATGGCTGTATCTCTGGCTGAACCGGGCAGTACGGTGATTCTCTCGCCGGGTTGTGCAAGTTTTGATATGTTTTCAGGGTATGTTGAACGGGGTGAGGTGTTTACCAAACTTGTCAAGAACATAACTGCAAGGAGAAAATGACATGACCAAGATATGTTGTGTCTGTAAACGGGTTGAGCAGGGATTGCACTGGCAGGAGGGGCTTGTTTTTCCTGAAAACGAGCAAACTTCCCATGGTTATTGTCCGCGTTGTTTTGATGTTGTCATGGCTGAGCTGATGAAGATTAAGGACAGAGAGCAGGTTACCGGCAATAGGAGCAGGAAAAAAGCAGGGCTACTGGAAAGATGAGGATGATAATAACCGGCGGCGGCACCGGCGGTCATCTTTTTCCTGCTGTTGCTGTGGCCGGAGGCATAAAGGATCGTATGCCGGAGAGTGAGATTCTTTTTATCGGAACCAACCGGCATCTTGATAACAGTACCCTGACCGAATTGGGCTTTACCTGTCAATCGCTTGATTTTTCAGGGGTTAAGGGTCTGGGGGTATCCGGTTTGCTGCGTTCTGGTTGGCGTTTGTTGCCCGCTATGCTGAAAGCACTCAGGATATTGCGATCATTTCGCCCGGATATTGTTTTTAGCGTGGGCGGTTATGTGACGGTTCCGGTTATATTGGCGGCCCGGATTTTACGGATTCCAGTCTGTATCCATGAGCAGAATTCCGTACCCGGTCTTGCCAATCGTCTGAGTGGAAAACTTGCCGGGCGGATTTGTATATCTCTTGAGTGTCTACCGCCCTTTCCAATGCGAAAAACCATGCTAACCGGCAATCCGGTTCGGGAAGATATTATCCAGGCCGCTGAGAATCGAGAACCGAGGCCCAGACCCGATAATGGCGGTGGTTCTCTATGCTTGCTGGTATTGGGCGGCAGTCAGGGGGCAAGGCGTATCAACCGGTTGATGATTGAAGCTGCCCCTTTTTTTTTGAGACGGGAGCGGCTGGTAATCATTCACCAGAGCGGCATTGAAGATGAACAGATGGTCGCCAGAGGCTATGAAAAACATGGTATCAGGGCTGAAGTTTCAGCATTTTTCACTGATATGGCAGTTATCTACAGCCGGGCCGACTTGGTGGTCTCCAGGGCCGGAGCAACAACCCTTGCTGAACTTGCGGTGATGGGGCTGCCGGCCTTGCTGATTCCTTTTCCATTTGCCGCCGATGATCATCAGAGCAAAAACGCTCATATCTATGTTGGTAATGGTGGAGCCTGCGTTTTTGCTGAGAACAGACTTAACCCAAAGCAATTAGCTGATGAAATTAATACCCTTCTTGCCTCTCCAGAGCAGGTGGTCGAGATGGGAGTGAAGATGAAAAAAATGGCTAAGCCGGATGCCACTGGCAAAATTATCACCATTTGTCAGGAGTTAATTGATAATTGATAATTAGAAA
>CAYRGM010000217.1:0-2774 GCA_964423765.1 uncultured Desulfobulbaceae bacterium | reverse complement strand
TCAATTATCAATTAAGTATTAAAGCCCTGCGAACTGTGTCCAGGGCAATGCAGGTTGTCATTTTGCGGATCATTTCCCGGTTTCCATGAAAATTATGAAGCCGGGCAGTGACTTTATCATTATAAAATAAACCAATATAGACCGTACCCAATGGTTTTTCAGGGCTGCCTCCGTCCGGACCGGCAATACCGGTAACCGAAACGGTGATATCGGTTTTGGCGATATCCGCCAGGTTGGCAGCCATGGCCATTGCAACCTGCTTGCTGACTGCACCGTAATAAGAGAGTAGTTCTCTGTCGATACCAAGCAAAGTTTCTTTAAGCTGATTTGAATAGACAATTACTCCGCCGCTAAACCAGGCTGAACAGCCTGCTACTCCGGTGATTTTTTCTCCAATCATACCTCCGGTACATGACTCTGCGACTCCCATGATTAGATTTCTTTTTCTTAAAAGAGAACCAACTACTTCTGCGATGGTTTCCTGATCTATGCCGTAAATAGCCTCACCCAGGACCTTGATTATTTTCCTATCTGCCTGTTGAAACAGTTCGTCTCCACTTTGTTTATTATTTTCTTTGCTGGTAAGGCTGATATGAACTTCACCATCAACCGGGTAATAGCCAATTGATATACCCGGTTCTTTTTCAAGAGCCTGCAGTCGTCCATTGATTATGGCTTCCGGCAGACCAACGGTTTTATACAGGCGTTGATGGATATGTCTATGGTTTACATCATCCCAGTCATTTAGCCTGGGAACAACTTGTTCTGTCAGCAGCTCCCTCATCTGTGCCGGAACACCGGGAAGAAAAAAAACCGGTTTATTATCATGGATAAGCATGTACCCTGCCATCATAGAGTGCTCGCTTAAAACTTTTGCTCCTTCCGGCAGCCAGGCCATTTTTTCAGATGTATCCTGACCCTCACCTTTGCCGAGGCTGGTACGGATTTCCTTAAGAATATCCTGATCTAAAGTTGGCGGCCTGTTCAAGGCCCGGGCAACAGCCTTGTTGGTCAGGTCATCTGTTGTGGAACCAAGACCGCCGGTAACTATAACAAAATCGACCCGTCTGATGGCCTGTCGCAGGGCCAGACCTATTAGTTCAATAGAATCGCCAATGGTATGTATGGCATAGATATCATGACCTGCGGAGAAGAGATGCCGGGCGACAAAACTACTGCTTGTGTTGGTGATGCGACCAGATATAAGTTCATCGCCTATGGAAATAATCTCTCCAATCATTTGTCTCTTAAAATGGTAATGGCAATGATAAACTTTTACATAACCGTTCACCAGCACCTTACTTAAACCCCGCAAATAAGTGCAAACTTCGAGCTCGTTTATCTCATCGCTCACGGGGTCTGCACTTGCCGTTTCACTGCTACTGTAAATATATATCCCCAATAAACGCTTACACTTTTATAGCAGTGGATTCAGGAATTATTATTTTGAATAATAAAAAACAGCTTACAAGGTTCCGGCAGGGAACTCAAGTTGTAAACATTCACCAAATCTATACCCTTGGTGAACGATTATTTTTTGCACAGCAGCCCTAAGCTTTACCTTTATGCTTGCGAGCATAAATAGCGGCGTTCATACCTGCTATGCAGCCCTCACCAACTGCTTTGGCCATTTGAAAGGGGGCACCGGTTATGTCACCGGCAGCATAGATACCATGGATGTTTGTTTCCATCTTCCGGTTGGTTTCGATGAATTTGAACTGTTCTGTATCAAAGGATACATCTATTTGGGCGGCAAGTTCAAGAGCACTTTTGGCACCGAGTTCAATGAACACACCTTCAACATTAATGATTTTGTTATCTTGAAGGGAGATTGAAGTTACAGTTTCTTCACCATTGATGCTTTGAATCCAAGACGGTTCAAGCAGCTCAATATGGCTGGACCGTAACCTGTTTAACAGTTCTTTGGAAACATCGAGTTGCCTAGCAATCAGATAGACTTTATCCGCATAGTCCAGAAGGGTAAGTGCCCCGTCAACAGCAGCACTCTGATTACCTACCACAGCCACGGTTGCACCCCGATAAAAATTAGCATCACAATCTACGCAATAACTTACGCCTTGACCGATGAGTTCTTTTTCGCCCGGCACCTTCAGTTTCTTTTTGGCAATTCCCATGGCAAAAATTATGGTGATTGTCGTCAAAATACGACCGCTTTCCAATTCAAGTCTAAAGAATTTTCCTTTCTGTTCAATTTTCAGGACATCTTCGGGAACAGCCTCTGTTCCAAATTTTATGACCTGTGCCAACCCCGTTGCAAGAAGATCAGAACCATTCACAACGCCCTCAATACAGGCATAATTTTCAACATGTGCTCCATAAAGAGCACTGTTCTGTGGGCGACCCAGGATTACAACTCTGCTTTTTTTCCTGGCAGCATGGATAGCTGCCTGGATACCGGCCGGACCCGCACCAATAATAACAACATCAACTATTGAATCATTCATTTTCCCTCCAGTTTGCTTGAATGGCTTGTATGATCTTGATGATTTGGTTATGGTATATAATGTGTGTCTGCTATGTAAGTCAAGAAGAGTTCAATTCCAGTAACATCCGCATAATCTGGTCATCTCCCGTAGTTTTTGTCATTGGTTTTATTTACATGTCCATCAGGGGTATATATCTGCAGCAGTGAAACGGTGAGTACTTACTTCGATGCCTCACTTACATCTCGTTCCTTGCCTACCTATTTGTTCAATTAGAACCCTAACCCAACTTCGTAATAGGCGAGAAAAAACTCCTCTTATTACAGATAG
>CAYRGM010000216.1:0-2812 GCA_964423765.1 uncultured Desulfobulbaceae bacterium | reverse complement strand
GAGACGGGTTTGAAACCAGTCTCTACGGTTGTCTGCTTATTTGACGATGTCTAAAAAACCGTTGTTAACCTGATAAAGGTTCAGTAAAAGATAAAAAATGAAAATTCTGCACAGCCCGGCTGAGATGTCAGCTTGGAGCAATCGGCAGAAACAGGCCGGTCAAACTATTGGTTTAGTACCGACCATGGGGTGTTTCCATGCAGGACATTTAAGCCTGATGCACAGGGCCGGAGAATGTGCTGATTTAATAGTTGTCAGTCTGTTTGTTAATTCTGCCCAATTTGGGTTAAACGAAGATTTTGACAAATATCCCCGTACCCTGGCACAGGATACCGAGCTTGCCCGGCAACAGGGGGTATCAGTACTCTTTATCCCTGAAAATCAAGATATTTATCCGCCTGGATTTCAAACCACGGTATTGGTCAATAAAATCAGTAAGGGATTATGCGGTGCAGATCGCCCCGGTCATTTCAATGGGGTAACCACGGTGGTCACCAAGCTCTTTAATATTGTCAGACCTGATCTGGCCGTATTTGGAGAGAAAGATTTTCAGCAGTTGGCTGTTATTCGCAGGCTGGTGCTTGATCTGAATATGGGCATTGAGATCATTGCCAATCCCATAGTCCGGGAAGCAGACTCTCTGGCCATGAGTTCAAGAAATATCTACCTTGGAGATCATGACCGTCAGGCAGCCTTAAGCCTTGCCAGGGGACTTAATATAGCTAAAACCATGTTTGCTCAAGGTGAGAAAAACCCTCTAAAATTGTCAAAACGGGTGGCCGGGTATATTCTTTCCCATCCGGGAACTGCCATTGATTATATAAGTTTTGTCCATCCCCTGACCCTTGAACCGGTCAGCGAGGCAGATGAGCAAACAAGATTGGTAATGGCAGTAACCATTGACGGAAAAGTCCGCCTTCTTGATAACTGTGTTCTTGGGTAAGCCATAAGCAGATCAAACTGAACAAGAGAGGAAAAATGCAGCGCCTGATGTTGACAGCCAAAATTCACAGGGCAACCGTGACCGAGGCAGATCTGAATTATGAGGGAAGCCTCACCATTGACGAAGAACTCATGGAGACTGCCGGGATTGTCCCTTTTGAGCAGGTCAAGGTGTATAATATTAACAATGGCGAGCGGTTTGACACCTATGCCATCACCGGCAAAAGAGGTTCGGGAGTCATAGGCTTAAACGGTGCCGCCGCCCGCAAGGGGCATATCGGTGATCTTATTATTATTGTCAGCTATTGTTTTATGGAAGAGGCGGAGATTAAAGGTCAGGGAAAAGATTTTCAGCCAGAAATTATTCTTCTTGATTATGACAATAAAATAAAAAAAACAACGTAACTATCCAGCTGTACCCCATCTTCGTCCCTTTTGAGCTTCTTGAGTAGCATTAGTACGCTGCAAAGCTCAAAATGGACGAATATGGGGCACATCTGAATAGTTACAGCCCAAGATTATGGGAGTTTGTTCAGCTCGCTGAATAGTTACAAAACAACTTGATATTTGAAGAGGTAATAACTATGCCAGGTTTTGAAGTTTTTGGTGAAGAAGAAAAAAAACAGGTTCTCGATGTCTTTGATACTGGAGTTCTGTTTCGCTATGAATTTGATCAACAACGGCAGGGTATTTACAAGGTCAGAGAATTTGAGCAGGCCTTTGCCGCTTATACCGGCACCGCTCATGCCCAGGCGGTTACCTCCGGGACCGCCGCGTTAAAAGTTGCTTTGAGTGCACTTGGAGTAGGGGAGGGGGATGAGGTTATAACCCAGGGCTTTACCTTTGTTGCCACTTGGGAGGCCATCCTTGATGTGGGTGCTATTCCGGTCTTCACCGAGGTGGACATGACCCTGAATATGGACCCGGATGATCTGGAAAAAAAGATAACCGGGAAAACAAAAGCCATAATACCGGTGCATATGTTGGGTGCCCAGGCAGATATTGAAAAAATAATGATAATTGCCAACAAACACTCCTTGCCGGTGATAGAAGATACGGCTCAGGCCGCTGGGGGACGAATCAGGGGCAGGCATCTGGGTAGTTTTGGCTCAATCGGGACATTTTCCTTTGATTCGGTGAAAACCATGACCACCGGCGAAGGAGGCATGTGTATAACCAATAGTGAAGAGTTATGGCGTAATATGTCCGAGTATCATGACCATGGTCATGACCATGTTGTCAATCCGGGCGGCCGGGGCGGCGAGGGTCGCCGGTTCATCGGTTTTAATTACCGGATGATGGAAATACAGGGTGCCATGGGTCTGGCTCAGTTGGCAAAACTTGATGAGATGATTGTCAGCCAGAAAAAGAACAAACAGCGTCTGCAGGAAGCAGTTTGCAAGATACCGGGGCTTGAATTAAGAAAAATAATTGATGAAGACGGTGATTCTGCAACTTTTTTTGCTTTCATGCTGGAAAATAAAGAGAGGGCGGCCGCTGTTAACCAAGTACTCAAAGATAACGGTGCAGGTGCTATAAATTTTGGTGAGAATTCTTGGCATTTCTATCCTGCCTGGGAACATCTGATTTCCGGGAAAACCCTGGCCCGTGGAGGATGGCCCTTTTCTGCAGGTGGAACAAGAAGATTTATATATGATGCCGATGCCTTGCCGGCATCAGCTGAGCTGATGAACCGTACTCTGGTGTATCCGGTTGCAATAAAAATGGAAGAAGAGCAGTTTAGTACTGTTTTAAATGCTTTTAAAAAGGTGGCTGCTTTTTAATTGATAACTTTTTTAATTGATAATTGATAATTATCTGAAGTTTCCCGCTTTTATTTTTATGGCAAATCTTCCAAAACATTGTATCT
>CAYRGM010000215.1:0-2824 GCA_964423765.1 uncultured Desulfobulbaceae bacterium | reverse complement strand
CCTGGCACGCAAGATATCAGCACATATCTGCGTCATAAAATCGCTCAATTTAGGTAAAAGATAAAAGATGGTAACCTGTGAGGGGTAAATATGGAACAAGGATATGACGAAAAATTAATCCTCTGGTTTGATGAAATTGGGATTGACGATGTACCGTTGGTGGGAGGAAAAAACGCTTCTCTGGGCGAGATGTATCAGCACTTGACTGCCAAAGGGGTAGCCGTTCCTTATGGTTTTGCCATAACTGCCCATGCCTATCGTTACCTCTTAAAAGAAGCAGGGGTGGAACAGCAAATCCGTGATGTCCTTGCCGACCTTGATGTTGAGGATATGCATAATCTTGCCGAGCGGGGGGAGAAATGCCGTAATATTATTCGTCATGCAGAATTTCCACCTGCACTCAGGGATGTTATTATTGAAGCGTACAAGAAAATGGAAGAGAAGTATGGGGATAATGTGGCCGTAGCAGTCCGCTCATCAGCTACAGCCGAAGACCTGCCCGATGCTTCTTTTGCCGGTCAGCAGGAGACCTATCTCAATATTTATGGTTACGATAATATTATTGAGAACTGTCGCAAATGCTTTGCTTCCCTGTTTACCAACCGTGCCATTTCTTATCGTCAGCACCAGGGGTTTAGTCAGTTTGATGTATATTTATCTATTACTATTCAAAAAATGGTTCGTTCTGATTCGGCCTCGTCCGGTGTTTTGTTTTCCATCGACACCGAGTCTGGTTTTGAGAATGCTGTTTTCATTACCGGTGCCTGGGGATTGGGAGAAAATATTGTCCAGGGTGCGGTGAATCCTGATGAGTATTATGTCTTTAAACCTACCCTGAAGGAAGGCAAACGACCGATTGTCGGGAAAAAGGTCGGTTCAAAAGAAATAAAAATGATCTATGACGATGATCCTGATACAGATGAACCGGTTAAAAATATTGACACTACCCCTGAGGAGCGCCAGCAGTTCGTAATCACAGATGATGAAATTCTCCTGCTTGCCAAATGGGCCTGTATCATTGAAGACCATTATGGCAAGAGTATGGATATCGAATGGGCCAAGGATGGTGATGGCAAAGAGGTCGGCAGCGGAGAACTGTTTGTTGTCCAGGCCCGACCGGAAACCGTCCATTCCCAGAGCGATAAAGGGGTGATTACAACCTATAAGTTACAGGAAAAGGGTAAAGTCATTGTGGAAGGGCTGGCAGTCGGAGCCAAAATAGGTCAGGGGATTGCCCATTGTCTTGATGATGCCAAGGATATTTCAACTTTCAAAAAAGGTGAGGTACTGGTCACTGATATGACCGACCCTGACTGGGAACCGATCATGAAAATTGCCGGTGCTATTATCACTAACCGGGGCGGACGAACCTGTCATGCCGCCATTATTTCTCGTGAGCTGGGAATTCCTTGTGTTATCGGCACGGTGAACGGATCTAAGCTGATTAAAACTGGACAGGAGATTACCGCTTCTTCTGCTGAGGGAGAAACCGGGTATGTCTATGAGGGGCTGCTCAAGTTTGAGGTGGAAAAATTAGTTCTGGGTGAATTGCCGCCCACCAAGACCAAGATTATGATGAACCTTGCTATTCCTGAAAAAGCATTCACAGAGAGTCAGATCCCCAACGACGGAGTAGGGCTGGCCCGTGAAGAGTTTATTATTAATTCCCATATAGGCATTCATCCTCTTGCTCTTTATCACTATGAAGAACTTAAAATCTCAGATAAGCCTGAAGAACGGTCCATTGCCGAGAAAATAGCCGACAGTACCAGAGCATATCCGGATAAAAAACAGTTTTTTATTGACAAGGTTGCCGAAGGTGTGGGCAGGATTGCCGCCGGTTTTTATCCCAAGGATGTTATTGTTCGTCTCTCTGATTTTAAATCAAACGAGTATGCCAATCTGCTGGGCGGTGTTCTCTATGAGCCGGAAGAAGAAAACCCGATGATAGGCTGGCGCGGGGCTTCTCGCTACTATGATCCCAAGTATCGGCCTGCTTTTGAGCTTGAATGTAAGGGACTCTTAAAGGCCCGTAATGATATGGGGCTGGTTAATATCAAGTTGATGGTACCTTTCTGCCGAACTCCGGCAGAAGGTAAGAAAGTGATCGAAGTTTTGCGGGATTGTGGTCTGGTTCAGGGTGAGAATGGCTTGGAGGTATATGTGATGTGTGAGATTCCTTCCAATGTGATCTCTGCCGATGCCTTTGCCGATATTTTTGATGGTTTTTCCATTGGCTCCAATGATCTTACCCAGTTGACCTACGGGCTTGATCGTGATTCCGGCCTGATTGCCGGTATTGCCGATGAAAGGGATGAGGCGGTGAAAGATATGATCCGTATGGTTATTAAGACTGCCAAAAAAAGGGGTAAGAAAATTGGTATTTGTGGTCAGGGCCCATCTGATTTCCCTGAGTTTGCCACTTTTCTGGTTGAGCTTGGCATAGATTCAATGTCGCTTATCCCAGATACAGTGGTTAAAACCAGGATGGCTGTTCATGAAAAGGAGAAAGAAATGGGGATCGCTCCTTAATACTACGGCGACATCTATCCTGACACAGGGGGGAGATGGAAAGACCAAGTTATTTCTTTCCGAACCCCTTATTCAATGATTCGTCAACAACGGGCAATATCATCTCAATATGTCCCCTTGAGGCCAGTTCAGGCACAATGCCACCGTATTTCGTATGTATTAAGGAGGCAGGTGTGCCATCGCATGAAGGATATATTCCCAATATCAACATAGGATTGAGAATTGGTTTTTCAGAGTGTTCCGTATGCGTGCAATCCACCAAGGAGAAGATTCACCCCGAGATATAAAAAAA
>CAYRGM010000214.1:0-2826 GCA_964423765.1 uncultured Desulfobulbaceae bacterium | reverse complement strand
AATTTCCATTTTCTGTTTTTTGACTTCTATCCTCTGTTTTCTGATATGGCTAAAATAATGACACGACAATTCATCCTGACACTTATGGTGTTCTTTTCTTTTCATGCCCCATTACCTGTTTTCGCAGAGATTATTGATCGCAGTGTTGCCATAGTAAATAATTATGTCATCACTCTTTCTGAGGTTAATGAATTAGGGCAACCACTATTTAAGCGTATTGTGGAACAAACGCCTCCCGAACAGCTACAGGAAGTGTTGCAACAGGCAAGAATATCAGTCATAGAAACAATAATTGACAAAAAACTCCTGCTGGGAGAAGCTAAGAAATATAATCTTACGGTTTCTGAGGAAGATATTGACCATGCGGTTGCAAATATTATTGCCCGCAATCAAACCAGCAGACAAGAACTCATAAGAGAAATAAACCGTATGGGACTCAGCGAACAAGAATATAGAGAAGACCTGCGCAAGCAGATATTGAAGTCAAAACTTGTCAATATCGCAGTTCACTCCAAAGTTGTTATCCCGGAAGAAAAAATTATTGATTTCTATAATACCCATTATGCACAAGAGTTAAGCGGAGGCGGGTATTATATTCTGCAGATAGGCGTTTTCCACGACCAGGCTGATATTGGCATGGAAAACAACAGAGCGACTGCTCTTGAAAAAATAAAGAAGATTCGCCAGCAGGTCTTAGCAGGAGTTGATTTCAGAAGACTTGCCCGTGAACACTCAGAGCTTCCTTCAGCTGTTTACGGCGGTGACATTGGAGTTCTGCAGAAAGAAGAAATGGTGCCGCTCATGCACAAAGCAGTGACCGTATTAGAGCCTAGTGATATAAGCAAAGTTGTCGAGATCAGGGCAGGTTTTCAGATATTCAAGCTGCTTTCTCGTCAGGATGGTGCGACCGTTAACAATATTCCAGACGAAGCAGTAAAAGACGATATTAGAGAAATCTTGTATCAACAGAAAATTGAGCGATTGCATGCAGAATGGATAAACAATATCCGTCAACAGGCCTATATCAGGATTCTTTAATTTTGTTTGCCAACCAGAGTGCAGTGAATGCCCTGTTGGTAGAATGCTTTTAAACTACAGGCTTTGCTATGCTGATATAAAAACTTATTTCTCGGCCTAAAATAGCTCAAAAAAATAATGATTGACAAATACAGCCATGCAATTGTCCTCAATATAACTGCCCATGGTGAATCAGATAAAATAGTTACCTTATACAGTCACGATCTTGGTAAAATAACCGCCATTGCCAAGGGAGCTTTTCGTTCAAAGAAAAGATTTGTCAACAAGCTTGAAATATTCACCAGCTTACAGATCACATATCGTCCACCGGCAAGAGGTTCTCTTTTTTTTCTCAGTGATGCTGAACTATTGAAACCCCGTCTTACCCTGAGGAGTTTCTACCCTTGTTTCGTTGCCGCTGCATATATCAACGAATTAATCCAGAGATTTAATATCAATGAAGACCCTGAACCAAATTTATTCCTGCTTCTTGACTGGACACTCGACTCCATAGATACAGGTAAACAGACTCTTAAAACAGTGGCTCTGTTTCTTCTTAGTCTCCTGGACATTTGTGGCTATAAGCCGCTTCTTAAACAATGCAGCAACTGTGGCAGAAAACCCGGACATAATACAAAAAATACAAAATTTACCCTGTCCCCGGCAAACGGTTCCATTCTCTGCAATCATTGTCAGATAACAAGACAAGATACCCCCCTGACCCTTTATCCAAGACCCCTGAATTTCCTCTACAACGCTCAACAGACAGGAATTGACCGTCTGAACCGGCTTAACCTGCCCGAAGATGCTTCTTTTCAAGCCGTAAACACCCTCCATCACTACAGCACCCATCTCCTGCAACAGGATATTCACTCATGGAAGCTGTTAAAAAATCTAAAAACCAGCTTTTGAAGTAACTATTCAGCAAGCTGAACAGTTACCTTTTGAAAACCACTAGACACCACGGATAAGCTCAAACAATTCATCGGTCCTGATCCGGGTGGCAACATCAGAACCCTCAAGCAGAGAATTGGCAAGATCCCGTTTTTCCTTGTGAAGACGAACAATTTTCTCTTCAATGGTGCCGGCCACAACAAGCCGGTAAACAGTTACTGGTCGTTTCTGTCCTATCCTGTAGGCTCGATCCGCTGCCTGATCTTCCACCGCTGGATTCCACCATGGGTCCATATGAATAACATAATCAGCGGCAGTAAGATTTAACCCCAAACCTCCGGCCTTGAGACTGATAAGAAAAAGATCTCCCTCTCCTGCCTGGAACCTCGTCACCTGATCCTGACGCTCTCTTGTGGGGGTTGAGCCGTCAAGATATTTGTACTCAATTCCCTGTCGGTCAAGATATTCTCTGATCAGGGCAAGGTGTCCGGTAAACTGGCTGAAGACCAGAGCTTTATGGTTGGAATTTAACAGCTCCTCGGTAATTTCGGCAAATGCCTGAAGTTTACTGGAGGGAATATCAATATTATTGCTTATTAGGCGTGGATTACAGCAGGCCCGCCTGAGCCGCATTATTTCAGCAAGAATACGCAGGTGTTTACCTGTTTTCTCGGCACTGCCCTCAATATTTTCAATGGCCTGCTGGCGAAGAGCTTCATAGAAGTTCCGCTCCTCAGGACTCATTTTCACTTGCAGGGTTATTTCCGTTCGGGGCGGCAGCTCTTCAAGTACCTGCGATTTAATCCGTCGCAACATGAATGGACGAATCAATTTTTTTAATTTTAAACGGGCGTTGCGGTCATGTTGTTTTTCAATGGGAATACCAAACCTGCGGTTAAACTGCTTATAAGTACC
>CAYRGM010000213.1:0-2842 GCA_964423765.1 uncultured Desulfobulbaceae bacterium | reverse complement strand
AGTCCGGCAAGGATACCAAGGGAAAATCCAATCAGGCTGCCAATCCCCACCCCTATAAACAACCGCTTCATGGTAATAAAAAAATTATCGGTGAAATAATCTCCGGGAACCATGGTGAAAAAGGTTGTTATTGTCTGATACGGTGAAGCAATAGCCAGTTCCCCCAAAGACCATGTGGCAGCCTGCCACCCTATAAGGATAACCACTACACCAATCAGTCTGACCACGGTGGCACGACTGAAAAGAGCTTCTTTGATCCGCTCAATGATAAAAAGAATCATCGGGAAGTCTGCCGCCTATTTTCTTTGGTTCATGCTCACCCAGGACAGTGAAGAAGTGCTGAAGTTTTTCCTTTGAGTCCGCAGCACTCTTAAATTTCAAATTGGTGGCAGCAATTGCTTTGGCAACGGGTTCAGCCTTCAAACCTCTGATATATTTTTCAACTATCCGACCGGTTTCTTCAGGATTTGCAAGACTCCAGTCAATGGCGGCCTGGTATTCCCGTTGAAAAATCTCTATAATCTCCTCATTTCCTTTTATCCTGCTTAAAGCGGCAATACCCGCCTGGGGAATAGCAGCCTCTGTCTTGAATACCTCGCCCCACTCCTTTTGCAGGTCAACACTTCTAAAGAGATCAGGAGCGACATGTTTTATCACTGCATGATTTTTTGTTTGATATAAAACCATGGAAACAGCAGGTTCGGCAAGTAGTGCATGGTCTACCCGTCGTAGAATAAGCAGTTGCACGGCATCCATCGGATTTGACACATAGCGAATTTTAAAATCCCGATCAGGATCAAGCCCCTGCCGGATGGCAATTTGCCTGAATACGATATCCGGCATATCCCCCCTAAAGGGCATGGCAATCTCTTTTCCCTTAAAATCCGCAAGGGTTTTCAGATTGTCGTCCCGGCTGACCATATGCAAAATACCCCAGACTGAGACATTGAGCAGACGCAGATCAACCCCTTTATTGTAAAACATGGAGGCGACATTGGTTGGCACCGCAATAAAATCGGCCTCATTGCCAAGGATCATAGCCCGAAGCTGGTCGGGATTCTGCCAGATTTTTACTTCCACATCTTTAGCTATCTGATCAAATTTTCCATGTTCAACCATTACCAGCATGGGATAGGTGACCACTGCCATGGGGCCTGCAATAGTTATTTTTTCAAGAAGTGCTGCCTGGACATTGCTGCAAAAACAGAAAAAAAACAGAATACTAAAAAAAAACAGGCCTGCTCTTTGAGCCATGATGAGTTACTCCCGTTTATACTTTTTCTGTAACTGTTCAGCTCGCTGAATAGTTACGATATTGTTTATATTTTAGCGATAAGGCATCTATTTAACCACTGCTAAACTATTTGTCAACGACAAACTCATCCCTCTTATTTGCTATAGTAAAGGCATAGGTGTCGAATTAAACATTTCATAAAATGTTCCTTTATATGAAATCCATTACCAGCAATAATTGCGACTAAAAGAACAAGTACAAAGTCAAAGAAAATGCATTATGGTTCCAGTGGAATAATGAAACTTGATGGTTATTTGCTATAATCTATGTTTAGATTATAAATACATTTTCATGACCGGAAATGACCTATTTTCTGGTCATGGACGGTTGGCATTGAATTGATTTTTTTCGGTTTCAATTATTTATCCTATTGGCAAAACCCTCAGGAGAATACAATGAAAATTTTCATTATAGGCGGAACCGGTTTCATCGGAGATCCTCTAATCAAGCACATTATCAAGGAAGAACATGAGGTTACTGTATTGGCCAGAAGTATCTCCCGAACTGAGAATCTACCACCTCAAGCTATTTCTCTGGTTGATGATCAGTTAAAACCAGGAAAGTGGCAGGAAATCGCCGGCCAGGCTGATGTTATTATCAATTTGGCAGGTAAACCAATCATGACCAGATGGACAAAAAAAGCACGAAAAGAAATTTTAGAAAGCCGCATCTTGGCTACGCGTATGGCAGTTGATGCCATTCCAGCCGAAAGGGCTGAACAGATGACATTGATTAATGCCAATGCAGTGGGATATTATGGGAATTCAGGAGATGCCCTGATGACAGAAAAGTCACTGCCGGGCCAAGGATTTTTAGCTGAAATCTGCCAAAGGTGGCAAGAGGAAGCAGAAGCAGGAGCCAAAAAGGGGGCAAGAATTGTCATCCCTCGTTTAGGAGCAGTATTAGGCAGAGATGGAGGTGCTCTTGCCCAGATGCTTATGCCTTTTCGTCTTGGTCTTGGCGGAAGATTGGGCAGTGGCAAACAATGGTTTTCCTGGATTCACATCCATGATCTTGTTCGGGCATTGCTTTTTGTTGCAGAAAATAACAAACTGACAGGTGTTATCAATATGTGTTCCCCTGAACCGGTAACCAACCTGACACTTACCAAAACTTTAGCCAAGGTGCTTAATCGACCAGCCATACTTCCAGTTCCCGCAATCATGTTAAAAATGGTCATGGGTGGATCTGCTGAAATTGCCCTGGAAAGTCAGCGAGTACTTCCTGAAGTTCTGAAACATGCCGGGTTTACCTTTGATTTTCCTTCACTTGAGGCGGCCTTGAATAACCTTGTGGGAAGTACTGAATCTTCATAATTATACCTGGATTGAGCGATTTTATGACGCAGATATGTGCTGATATCTCGCCGTTGCACTGCTGTGTGCCAAGGCTTCTTCAGGAAACTGCAGGCATACTTGTTGGTCTGCCACAGATTTTCTTAGAAGTCTTGGCGTGCAAGAGATCGGTGCAGATCAAGCTATAAAATCGCTCAACTCAGGTGATAGTTACATATGGTGTTAATATCACAGCCACCGTAGAGACGGGTTT
>CAYRGM010000212.1:0-2847 GCA_964423765.1 uncultured Desulfobulbaceae bacterium | reverse complement strand
CTATTAAACAGAGGGAAGAAAAATACTGTGAAATATTTAGCCTGAAGAAAATATGGAGAAAAAAGAACCTGATCAGCCGGCAGATGAACCTGGCAGGAAGAATGTGCTGGAGAAGATGAAATCTCTCTTAAAAATTCGCTCTTCTCCAGATACTGTAGAAGAGCTGGAAAATGAAATTCAGGAACTCCTTGAAGAGGGTGAAGAACATGGATTGATCACCGTTCATGAAGAGCAGATGTTCAGCTCTATTTTTGATTTCACGGAGACTGTTGCCTCAGAAATAATGACTCCTTCTGCTGAGATTGTCAGAGCTGACTGCTCATCTTCTGTGGAAGAGTTAATTGTTCTGATTGTTGAGGAAGGGTATACCAGAATTCCGCTGTACAAGTCCAACCCTGATGATATTATTGGTATTCTTCACGCTAAGGATCTTCTTCCCTATTGTGTGGAAGCTCAGAAAAATAAAAAAAAACATGACTTTAAAGATTGCCTTTACCCCCCTGTTTTTATACCGGAGGCAACCCCAATTGCTGAACTTCTCAGGTACTTTCAAAAAAACAAAAATCATATTGCCATGGTTGTGGATGAGTTTGGTTCTATACGGGGACTGGTGACCATTGAAGATATTGTTGAGGAAATTGTCGGTGAGATTGGTGATGAGCATGATCAGGATGAACGGGAGTTACGGATTCTGAAAGAAAATATAATCCTGGTGGATGCCAAAATTGATATTGAAGAGGTGGAACAGTTTTTCAAGATAACTATTACAAAAGGACCCTATGAATCCATTGGCGGTCTTATTTTGCATCAATTAGGAAGAGTTCCAATAAAGGGTGCGAAGGTGGAGCTTGATGGTCTACGGTTTACGGTGCAGGTCGCTGATCAGCGGCGGATCAAAATGCTCAGGATAGAGACTATTCAAGATTGACAAGATGCAAGTTGCCGCTTAAAGGTATGTGAAACCTAAGTCGAGCGATTTTTCAACTTGTCTTCGGCTTATCGTTAAATAAAAAAAATCGCGATGTAACTCGTTATGTCTGCGATTTTTCTCAATTATAATATCCAAATATAACTCAAATCCAAGCACAGTATCAGCTATGTTATGTTCTTACAGTCCCTAACGAATTACAAAACTTATTAATTTCTGGTTTATGACCTCCCCTCTGCCTTGAGCTAAAACAATGTTACCGTGGATTAAGAAAAAAAACAAAAACAGATATATCCTTATCGCCGCAGCCATAAGTTCTCCAATTCTACTTTTTCTTGCTATGCCGGGTCATTTTGGCTGGTGGCCCTTGTTGTTTGTTTCTTTAACTCCATTATTGCTTGCGGCATTATACCTGCCTCCCCGCAAGAGCTGGACTCTGGGGCTGTTAGCTGGTCTGATTTATCATGTTTTGACCCTGTATTGGATTATTATTGTCCTGGAGCGTTATGGGGGGCTACCGTTATGGATTAGTGTGGCAGCTATGCTGCTGTTATCTGCATATATGGCATTGTACTGGGGAGTATTTTGTTTGCTCTTAAGTCTGATCGCTGGCCGTCACTGGCATAAAGAACGGTCAATTGTTGTTTTAGTCTGGACCGCACCATTGTTATGGACAGGGCTCGATAGCCTGCGAGGCATGTTGTTCACAGGCTTTCCATGGCTTGATATAGGTTATGGGCTCTATAGCCAACCTATGCTAATCCAGGCGGCTGATATTGGTGGTCATCATCTTGTGTCTTTTACCGTTGTCTTGACCTGTGCATTTATTGCCGCAATCATTGACAGGCAACGACCCCAGCTCAACTTGACTGGTCGCCTGGAAAAACAGCTTCTTTTTGCTGCTTGCAGCTTTATTATTATTGTCATGGGCTATTCCATGCTTAAATATCAGACCATGATCCCAAGCATGCAGCGTGCCATTACAGCCGAGGTAACTGTGGTTCAAGGGAATATTACTCAGGATCAAAAATGGCAGCCTGATAAGAAAGAGGCCACCGTTGATATTTATAAAAAATTATCTCGTCAGGGTCTACAAAATACCACGGAACTCCTGGTATGGCCAGAAACTGCCCTGCCTTTTTATCCCCAACGAGACCCCTTGCAGGAGCGGGTCATAAAATTTATCCAGGCAGAAAATATATATCTGCTCACTGGTGCCCCGACTTTCACCAAGACCATGGGGGAAAACGATGAGGAACCTCTTATCCGATATTATAACAGTGCTCTGCTGTTTTCTCCCGAGGGTAAGCTCATCGGTAACTATGCAAAACAACATCTTGTCCCCTTTGGTGAGTATGTACCCTTACGAAGATTGTTCTTTTTTCTTGAACCATTAGTAGAGCACAGCGGTGATTTTTCCGCTGGTGAATCTTCCCAGCCACTTATACTGAGCGAAAACATTCGTCTGGGGATAGTGATATGCTTTGAGTCTATTTTTCCGCAAATTTCCAGGGATACAGTTGCATTAGGAGCCAATTTATTAGTCAACCTGACCAATGATGCTTGGTATGGAGACAGCAGTGCTCCTTATCAATCCATGGCCATGGCAGTTTTCAGGGCGGTTGAAACAAAACGCTCATTGGTAAGAGCGGCAAATACTGGAATCAGTGGTTTTATTGATCCAGTGGGTAACATCACCCAAAAGACGGATATTTTTACCCCTGCAGCAATAACTGCTAGGATGCCAATTCTTGAGGAAAAGACCATTTTTGTTCGTTTTGGTTACAGATTTGGCATGGTCTGTCTTGCCATGATTCCGGTGCTGTTTCTCTTCCGACATCGTTTTCTATAACCTGTAATTGAACGATTTTATGACGCAGATATGTGCTGATATCTCGCCGTTGCACTGCTGTGTGCCA
>CAYRGM010000211.1:0-2909 GCA_964423765.1 uncultured Desulfobulbaceae bacterium | reverse complement strand
CTCTTAAACTGTCTGGATTTGGTAGAGACGGGTTTCAAACCCGTCTTCACGGTGGTTTCCGGCATGGCTGATGGTTACGGAAGGAGACGGGTTTGAAACCCGTCTCTACGGTGGCTGTGATATTAACACCTGAGTTGAGCGATTTTTTAGCTTGATCTGCACTGATCTCTTGCACGCCAAGGATCCCCCGAAAATCCGTGGGCAGACCAACGGGTATGCCTGCGGTTTTCTTAGAATCCTTGGTACACAAGATATCAGCACATATAGTAACTATTCAGCGAGCTGAACAAACGCCCATAACATCGGGCTGTAACTGTTGTGCTTCACGGAGTGTAGCTGAATAGTTACCACATATCTTCGTCATAAAATCGCTCAATTCAGATAACACATACTTTGGTTTTGCGACTGGTTTATTTTTGATAAGAACATGTGCAATTCGTCTCTATGGGGTTGTCTACTTATTTTACGATGTCTGAACATGGTTAATTCAGATAAGAAATGGTCATGTCGTTTAGTGAGAGACCATATATCGGTGCATGGATTCAGCAGCCACCCTGCCCTGATAGATAGCCTTGGCCACGGTCTGGGGGCCAAGGACATTATCACCACCGGCAAAAATCCATTCCACACTGGTCTGCATGGTTTTTTTATCAACCTTATAGGTTCCCCACGATTCATATTGTAAAACCAGATCACGGTCAACTATATGCGGTACTGTCTGACTGATAGCCGGTATCATAGCATCAGCTTTCACTATGAAGTTTGTTCCCTCTATCACCACCGGCCGTCTCCTTCCTGATTCATCCGGCTCACCAAGTTCCATCTTGACGCATTCCACCCCGACAAGCCGTCCATTTTCATGGTGAATTGTAACAGGAGCCGTCAGTTCCTCAATATTGACACCCTCTTCTTGGAGATGCTTAATTTCAATCAATGCCGCCGGCATCTCATTGATGGTTCGCCGATAGAGAAGACAGACATCCTGTGAGCCACGACGCAGGGCAACCCTGGCCACATCAATCGCAACATTACCGCCCCCGATAACCACAACCCGGTTGCCAATCTCCAGATTTTCTCCAGTTAAAACGCGACGAAGATAGTCCACTCCCGTAATAACTCCTACGATATCTTTTTCTCCTTCTATGTCCAATGTTCGACTTACATGGGCGCCTACTCCAATAAAAATCGCATCATACCCCTCGTTTTTCAGATCAATCAATGTCTTGTCAATACCAATCACAACCCCATTGTGGATAGTAACTCCGCAATGCTTAATTGCATAGAGTTCCGCACCAATGATATCCCGGGGAAGACGATAATGAGGAATACCAACCGAAAGCATGCCGCCAAAAACCGGCAAGGCCTCAAAAATAGTACATGAATACCCTTTATGGGAAAGAATATAGGCAACAGTCATGCCAGCCGGTCCCGAACCAACTATCGCTACCTTCCTGCCGTTACCGATGGCACATTCCTTATGGAGATTTCTCCGATTCTTCACCATCCAATCAGTCAGGTATCTCTCCAGCATACCAATGGCAACTGCTTCTCCCTTTTTGCCCCGGACACAACTTCCCTCACACTGAAATTCATGGGGACAGACCCGAGAACAAACAGACGGCATAGTGCTTGTCTCTCTAACTTTCCAGTATGCCTCTTCAATTTTTTTCTCCCGAATAAGCAGGATAAAGGCAGGGATATCATTCTGAAGTGGACACCCATCGACACAGGTTGGCTTTTTGCACTGCAGGCAACGATTCGCCTCCAGTACAACAGTTTCCTCATCATAGCCAAAAACTACCTCTTTGAAACCTGTGATTCGTTCCGCCGGGGAAAGCTCACGGGGATGCTGACGGGGAATGGCTATTCTGTCTTTCACTTTCATAATTTATTCACTTGCACTTACCTAAAAAACATAGGCGCCGTTAATTTAGTATAGTTTTTTGACTATTTGCAGTGTCTGATTTGTTGATACAAAACACTTATACATTTGTAATTATTCAGCTACACTCCATCTCCCGCCCATTTCGGAGTCTCGTATTCACCATTTCTTCACTGCTCTCTGAATGAACAGTCACCACTTCGCTGTTGTTAGTCAAGTGACGCCACTTCACTACTTCGCAACCTGTACAATAATATCTCACTCCCACATCAAAATCTTTCAATACCCATATCTTTAACTGTCGATGAAGACAACTATCAAAAAAACTCATAGCTATGACGGCGGAAGAATCATTACACTTATACTAAAAACAACAATCTGTCAACACAACATCCTTAAATCTTATACCTGAATTGAGCGATTTTATGACGCAGATATGGGCAATGGGGTCAAGTCTCATTTTGAGATATTCTTTCCCCTTGATAAACAATCTATAATGTAGCCAATCTTATCTTGTAGGATTGGCTCCTCTGGTAGTTTTTTCCGTATCCTGTTAACAGCGAGACTGGCGGGGGCGTATCCGGTCATGCCAAATACCTTACCAATCTCCCTGTATATCGTTGCGTAAAATTCGGCAAAGGTAGATAGCCAGCTGCTTTTTTGTATCTGTGCTCAACATGGAGAGGGGGAAAGATTTGTGAAGCCAGTTCCATCCCTTTGTTTCTACAAGATTAGCCATGATGACTGCTCCATGGGTACTGGCCAGGTTTCCTTGAGGAGTCCTGGCCAGAATGTGGTAATGGTTGTCCATCAGGCAAAAAGCACTGACATGAACATTCCAGAGGCTAACTTCTTCTTTCAGCAGGTTGAGAAATATGCACGATTTTTGTTGTCAGCAAAAATCTGATCACCCCTGCTGTCCCGATTCATCAGATGATACCAGGCACCAGGGTATTCAAGGCGTAATGGTCAACTCATGGTAACAGAGTGTAGCTCCGTCACATATATATGTCAAAATGAGACTTGA
>CAYRGM010000210.1:0-2915 GCA_964423765.1 uncultured Desulfobulbaceae bacterium | reverse complement strand
TTTATAATTATCAATTATCAATTCTCAATTAAAAAAGTTATCAATTTTACAATTGAATTGCGGGTATCCCGCCTTAGTATCTACCTGCATGTCTCATAAAATGGCTGTGTTTCCCAAAAATCCTGCAAAAATCCTGATTCGTTCAACCAACTGGATCGGCGACGCAATTATGACTATTCCTGCTGTCAGATCTATTCGTAACAATTATCCTGATGCAGAGATAACCATTCTGGCTCTGCCATGGGTTGCCGATGTCTTTGTGGCAAGTCCATGGATTGATAAGATTTTTATTTATGAAAAAAAGGGCCGTCACCATGGGCTGCGGGGCAGGTTACAACTGATTTCCCAGCTAAAAAAAGAGAAATTTGATGCTGCTGTTTTACTCCAGAATGCCTTTGAAGCGGCTCTGATAACTTTTCTTGCTGGTATCCCGATAAGAGGGGGATATGGCACCGATGGACGGGCATTATTGCTTACCCATAGAGTTAAAAAAACATCTGAGATTAAAGGCAAACATGAGGTTTATTATTATCAGGAAATGATTGCCGGTCTGGGAATTTCGCCCGGTGCTAACAAGCTGGAGCTTTTTCTTGCCAACGAGACGCTTATTAATGCAGAAAATTCTCTAAAATCTTTTCGGCAAACAGAAGGAGTACCTAAAAAATCTCCAGTTATTGGTTTTAATCCCGGGGCTGCCTATGGTCCTGCTAAGCGCTGGCCGGCGGAAAAATTTGCTTTGTTAGCAAAAGAAATATGTAGACAACTTACAGGAATTGTTGTTATTTTTGGTACTGATGCCGATACCCAGTCGGCAAAGATCATAAAAGAAGGCTCTGGCAGCCCCCAGCAGGTTCTTGACCTGACCGGTAAGACTGACCTTGCCGCTGCCATGGCTTATATTGATCTCTGCGATGTTTTTGTCACCAATGATTCAGGCCTGATGCATGTGGCCGCGGCCCTTGCCACTCCGGTGGCGGCGGTTTTTGGCTCCACCAATCATATTGCCACTGGTCCCTGGTGTGATTGCTTCCGAATAATCAGAGAACCCATGGCTTGTAGTCCCTGTAAAAAAACCCATTGCCCGCAGGGGCATTTAAAATGTATGGAAGATATAAGTTCTGAACAGGTTTTTGCAGCAGTTGCAGAGTTGCTGGCAGAATCCCGTTTTCAGGAGCAAGGGAAGATGGAATGAAAAAGGCCGCGGTTTTTCTTGATCGGGACGGCACCATCAATGAACAGATGGGCTATATCAACCACATAAGCCGTTTTCATCTTCTTGATGGTGTGGCCGGGGCAATCCATCGCCTTAACCAGGCTGATGTGCCGGTGCTGGTGGTTACCAACCAGTCTGGACTGGCCCGGGGATATTTCCCGGAAGAGCTGCTCACCCAGGTACACGGGAAAATGAAAGAGCTGCTTGCCCATGAAGGAGCTGTGATTGACGCTATATATGTATGTCCCCATCATCCTGAAGCAAAAATAGCAGAGTTCCGGGAAAATTGTAACTGTCGTAAACCGAAAACCGGTTTAATCAAACAGGCTGTCAGTGACCTGGATATAGACCTTAAGAGTTCATTCATGGTTGGCGACCGCTGGTCTGATATTCGTTGCGGTTTAAGTGCTGGAACAAAGACTATTTTGGTACTGAGTGGTTATGGTCGGGGAGAACTGGACTATATTGACCCTGTCCAGGAGGTTCAGGCAAATTTCATTGCAGAAGACCTAAGCGATGCCGTTTCCTGGATTCTTGGAGAAATTGATTGCAGATAATCTAAATAGTTACCAATATGGTTTGTGTTTGGTAGAGACGGGTTTCAAACCCGTCTTTGATTTCCTTTTGAAATAGACTTGTCTGGATGAAAATAACTGTTATTGGTGCCGGTGCCATGGGATGTCTTTTTGCCGGCATGCTCTGTGAATCCGGTCAGGATGTATGCCTGCTGACCAGAAGATCGGCTCAGGCTGAAGTAATCAATAATCGGGGGCTTGTCATTATCAGCTCGTCTGCTCAGCGGATTATTCCGGTCAAAGCGGTCAGTGATTTGGTGGAGATCAAAGGAACGGAGATTGCCCTCTTGTTTGTCAAGCATGGTCATACCCGCTCAGCAGCAATAACAGGTTCTCGGATCATTGGCAAAACCGGTTACATCCTGACTCTGCAAAATGGGATGGGTAATACGGAAATCATTGCTGATTATGTGGATGAAAAACGCATCCTCTGTGGAACTACCTCCCAGGGAGCCATGCTGCTTGACCAGGGAGTTGTCCAGCATTCAGGAACAGGGGAAACTGTGATTGGCTCTTTACATGGCGGGGCAGAAGCAATATCCATGGCTGACAAGCTGGCCGGACTATTTTCAACCAGCGCCATCCCGTCTCGTAATGTTGCGGATATCAGGCATGTTCTCTGGAATAAGTTATTTGTCAATGTGGGTATCAATGCTCTCACGGCTCTGACCGGTATTCGTAACGGCCAGGTTCTTGAATCTGCCAATTCCCGTCAGTTAGTGGTGGAGGCGGTCAGCGAGGCAGTTGCCGTTGCCCGCAGGTTAAACCCTGACATTGAGCCAAAGGATACAATTATAAAAAATGTGTTTGCCGTTGCCAGAGCCACGGCAAATAACCGATCTTCAATGGGGCAGGATATAGACCAGCACAATCTCACCGAGATCGATGCCATCAACGGTTATATCGTCCGCCGGGGCGGAGAGATCAATTTTCCGGTTCCGGTTAACCAGACCCTGACCAACCTGATCAAAGTTATTGAAAACTGTTTCCAGACATAACTTATTGACCATTGAGTATTATAATGTCTTGTTTTTTGGACAATTTTCTTTCCTGCTACACCGGTCTCATCTGCGTAAGCGCCACAATAACCCCATCTTTTTTTCTGTAACATTCTTTGGCATAATGGA
>CAYRGM010000209.1:0-2977 GCA_964423765.1 uncultured Desulfobulbaceae bacterium | reverse complement strand
GTAACCGTTCACCAGCACCTCATTGACTGCAAATCTATACCCTTGGTGAACGATTACTAAACTCGTAACTATTACAGAGTGTTCCTATCTGCGACTGAACTCATGCACAGCATCTACAGCAATCCTGACCTGAGCCGGCGGAGTCTGGGGGACAATACCATGACCAAGATTGAAGATATGTCCCTTTGCGTCTCTGGCATCTTCAAGAAGCTCTTTTATCCGAAGCCGCAATGCCTTTTCGGGAAGAAAAAGAGCAAGGGGATCAAGATTACCCTGGACAGCATGATCTCCGACCCTAACAATGGCATCTTTAATATTAAGCCGCCAGTCCAACCCCAACACATCCGCACCAGCGGTTATGGTATGCTCAATGAGGGTCGCACCATTATTGGCAAAATATATAATTGGTACAGTTGTAACTTTGCGTAAATCCTTAATGATTGACTGAACATACGGCAGGGCAAAACGAATATAATCGCAAGGAGCAAGAACCCCGGCCCAGGAATCAAATATCTGCAAGACCTGAGCTCCGGCCTTTGCCTGAGCCTGCAAATAAAGACTGGTGCAGGCAGTTATTTTCCTTAAAAGAGCATGATACATATCCGGACTCTGAAACATCATTTTTTTTGTTTCCAGAAAAACCTTGGCGGATCCACCTTCAATAAGATATGTCGCCAGAGTAAACGGTGCTCCGGCAAAACCAATCAGGGGAACCTTAAGCTCTTGTCTGAGTAGCCGAATTGTCTCCATGACAAAACCAGTGGCTTCGTCCGCCTCCGGCACAATCAGCTTATCAACATCTTGTTGGCTGCGAACCGGATCCGCAAAAACAGGCCCCCGCCCGTCATAAAAATCCAACCTCAAACCCATGGCCTCCATGGGGATAAGAATATCTGAAAAAAGAATGGCTGCATCAAATCCAAAAATATCAATTGGCTGCAGAGTAACCTCAACGCATCTCTCAGGAGTTTTACAAAGATCCAAGAACGAACTTTTGCTACGCACTGCTTGATATTCAGGGAGATACCTGCCCGCTTGGCGCATAATCCAGATCGGGGTATAATCTGTTACCTCACCTCGGCAGGCTTTTAAGAATGTATCATTCATTATTTTTCCGTTTTTTTATTTTTCTGCATCAACTTATACCTTACCCTTGACAGTCTATCATAAAAAACAGATCAGCATAGACTCCTAAAAAATCAGCGGCATTTATGGTCAAGAATTATCAATTATCAATTGTTAATTATCCCGGCTGATAACTGCAGTAAGGATCTTCACCAAGATAATCGCCGCTGACAGCATAGGCTCTGGCTCGACACCCTCCACAGACATTGACATATTCACAACGCCCGCAAGCTCCATCATATCCTTTAAAATCACGCATTTCCAGAAGTAGATCCGAATTTTCCCAGATTTCCTTAAAAGATTGTTCACGAATATTGCCACAACTCTTAGGGAAATAACTACAGGGCTGGATATTACCATTGACATCAATCAAACATATCAACTGTCCCGCCAGGCAGCCCTTAGAGCCACCTGTGGAAAATTTAAGGGTTCGTCGCCTGGATTTCGTCCCTGCCGCCTTATCGCGCTGGAGAACAATCCGGTAATACTGAGGGGCACAGGTTGGGCGAACCAGAATATCAGGTTCTTCCTGCTCCATCGCATAATGCCAGTTGAGAATATCTTCATACTCTGATTCAGGGATAAGTTCTTCCATGATCTCCTCGCCCCTGCCGGTGGGAACAATCATGAAAAGATACCAGGCCGTAGCCCCCAGCCCCTTGACAAGCTCATAAATTTTTGTTGCTTCCTGGCGGTTCCTCATGGTAAACGATGAATTTACAAGAAACGGAATCTGATGCTCATTAAAAAGTTTAATCGCATTCATAGTGCCATCAAATGCACCAAGCTGATTACGGAAATCATCATGAATCTCTGCACTTGCCCCGTCAAGACTCAAAGAGACCATTTTCATTCCTGATTTTTTTATTTGTCGGCAGGTCTCATCAGTTACCAAAGTTCCGTTGGTGGCCATACAGATCCGCAGACCTAACCCGGTACCATAAGCAGCAATATCAAACACATCATCCCGCAATAATGGCTCCCCACCGGAAAGAACAACAACCGGTTTGGCATAGCTATTAATATCATCAAGAATGCGTTTTGCCTCGGTGAAAGAAAAATCGTCATGCCCACATACTTCCAGTTCTGAAGAAGAACGACAATGAACACATTCCAGATTACAACGACGGGTAATTTCCCAGGCTATCCACTTTGGTTCAAATTTCATGATTAATTAAAGATAAAATAGTATATTTTCACACGGTTATGGCTGAACAGTAACTGCCTGACTCAACAAGAAATAAAGACAAAACATAACAATTCAGCTACACTCCATACTCACTCATTTCGCTGCATAGTTACGACCAAACATTGTAAATGTTTTTGGTACTCATTTTCCATTAACTTGGATGTTTGCAAAAAATACCCCTATAACAACGCATTTCCTTCCGCCAAGGGAGAGAACTGTCCTTTCATCTGACTTTTATCCTTTATCTCTTGGTCAACATAGTGCTATTCAGATAAAAAAACTACAGATATAAGACATGTCCACAAAAAATTTTTACTTTCATACCTCGTAAAAAAATGATAATTTTATAATTATATATGTTATATGAAATCTAAATTATGCACTTTCCTGCCGCAGGCAGAAACACTCTCTCATGCCATCGTAAAATAGGGTTACAAGAGATAAAAGTGTCCAATAAATATATCTAATTGAAAGGTGAGTTTACTATGTCTGATTTGGCTGGTACATAAACATATTCATCTTGTCGATAACAAGCAACAGCAACTACAAGGTGTTGAAAATAATATAATTTTACTTTACACACAAAATCAACATGATACCATTGTGCATACATTAATAGGTAACCTCAGAAGTCCTGACTTGGAGAGACAGCTACAACCTTAA
>CAYRGM010000208.1:0-2994 GCA_964423765.1 uncultured Desulfobulbaceae bacterium | reverse complement strand
CTCTCGGCTTCGAAGGCCGATGCTCTATCCAGCTGAGCTACGAGCGCATGGCAGGGATTTATACATTCTTTTTTAAAATATTGCACCTGTTTTTTGCCCCCTCTCGTTCCCACGCAGGAGAGTGGGAACGAGGTATGTTGTCTGTATTCTGTATCCTGATACCTGTCCCCTGGTAAAAGTATGGATGATATTATAATTAATGCCGGAAAATTTCTGGATATTGCCGATGGTCAATGGAATATTGACAATGTTCAGGTAGAGTCTGTCTGCCCGGATGGTTCCCTGCGTATTTTTCACAGACTGGTTGGCCCCAATATGACAGTCATGGTCGTGCAGCCACCGCCTGATGACCCTGATGGCCTGGTGGAAGCAAAAGCAACCTGGGAAATAGGTCGTTGTTTGTATAGTCAGGGGATACCAGTACCTGAGTTTTACGGATTTGATGAAGAAAATGGCTGTTTGTTCATGGAAGACCTGGCCGATATCCGTTTATATGATTTTCTTAAAAGAGCATCTGCTCAAGTTGTGCTCAGCACATATCAAAAGGTGATAACAGAGCTGGTTATCATGCAGGTGCAGGGAGCAAAGGGCTTAACGAATGGCTGGTGTACGAATATAGCTGTTTATGATACTTCGCTCATGTTAGAGAAGGAGTCAGATTATTTCCTCCAGGCTCTTTGTGCTGATCTGCTTGAAATAAGTTGGGATTACATACAGGTTGAGACTGAGCTTCGGCTTCTTGCTGAACGGGCTGGTAAGGCTCCGCGGGATTTTTTTCTTCATCGTGATTTTCAGAGCCGTAACATCATGATTAAAGATGATAAGATCAGAATCATTGATTTTCAGGGAGGTCTGCGTGGCCCCCTTGGCTATGACCTGGCCTCCCTGCTGATTGATCCATATATGCAGCTTTCTTTGGAGTTGCAAAGGGAACTGCTTGATTTTTATCTGAAAGAGCTGCAAAAGCATATCATTTATGATGCCGGGCAATTTCGGTACGAGTTTGTGATGCTTTCTTTGCAACGAAACCTCCAGATTCTTGGTGCTTTTGCTTTTTTAAGCAGCAAACGGCATAAACCTTTTTTTGGCCAGTTTATAAAACCGGCTCTCCATACCCTCAAGGCATTGCTTGCCAAACCTGAGTGTGCTGATTATGTTGGTCTGGGCAAGCTGGTTGACAGAGGACAGAAGACAGAAGAAGAAGCCAGAAGACAGATGATGACAGTAAGGTAAACATCAGGTAAATAATCGAACAAAACAATTTCCATTTTTGAACCTCTAACCTCAAACCTCGAACCTTTGACCTCGAACCTCGAACCTCAAACCTCGAACCTCTAACCATGACAGCTTTATCAACAACTCTGGTGGCTCTTATCGGCCGCCCCAATGTCGGAAAATCGACCTTGTTTAACCGGATCACCCGGCGACGGGATGCCATCGTTGACGCCACTCCAGGGGTAACCAGGGATCGTCATTATGCCAAAGTTCGTTTTGAGGATCATATTTTTACGCTGATTGATACAGGTGGTATTGATAATGAAAATGATACCATAACTGTCCATATCAAAAACCAGGCCCTGCGGGCCATTGAAGAGGCTGATATCGTCCTTTTCCTCATGGATGGCCGCCAGGGTCTGACCCCGGATGATCAGGAAATAGCTGATATATTGCGGCGTTCTGAAAAAAAGGTTTATTTTCTGGTAAACAAGATTGATGCACCAGATTTGGAGATAGAACTTCTTTCGTCTTTCTACAAACTTGGGGTTGAGCAGTTATGGCCTTTATCTGCTGACCATGGTTACGGGTTCAGAACATTGATGGAAGCTCTGGTCTCTGATTTTGAGCAAACCGGCAATGATGAAGAAAAACTGCCTGATGGCACCATGAGGATGGCTTTTTTGGGTCGTCCCAATGTGGGTAAATCTTCCATGATCAACGCAATTATGGGGCAGGAGAGGATGGTTGTCTCTGCTATTGCCGGCACAACGAGAGACTCTGTGGATACCCTGCTCAGCAGAGATAAATATAATTATCTGTTCATTGACACTGCCGGTATCAGACGAAAAGGAAAAACCACGGATAAATTAGAGAAATTCTCCATTAT
This sequence comes from uncultured Desulfobulbaceae bacterium, assembly GCA_964423765.1. Lineage (GTDB taxonomy): Bacteria > Desulfobacterota > Desulfobulbia > Desulfobulbales > Desulfobulbaceae > DRLX01. The sequence continues at coordinate 890 of CAYRGM010000208.1, read as the reverse complement.
AAAGGCTCTTAAATCATTGACTCGTTGTGATATTGCCCTGGTTCTTATCGATGCCGGAGAAGGAATCACCGAGCAGGACACAAAAATAATCGGCTATACCCAGGAGCAGGGGAGGGGATTGATTATCCTGTTGAATAAATGGGATTTGCTGGCCGGAGATAAGAAAAAACAGAGCCGGCTGCTTGAAGAGGTCAGTCTGACAACCAATTTTATTCCCTTTGCCCCGGTACTTCGGGTGTCTGCTACAACAGGTTCTGGCATTAAACGAATTTTCCCTGAAACAGGTAAGCTGTACCGGCAATTTCATCAACGCTTTACCACCAGCAGCCTGAACCGGCTTCTTGAGGAGGCCGTGGCCCATCACGAACCGTCCATGTATAAGGGACGACGACTTAAATTATACTATACTGCCCAGATTTCCACGGCACCACCTACTTTTGCGGTGGTCAGCAATGCTCCCAAGGGTATTCATTTTTCTTATCAGCGCTACCTCGTTAACCGTTTTCGCGAAGGACTCGGTCTTGACCAGGTACCTATTCGCTTGTTGTTCAGGGAGAGAAGTGGCCGCAGGCAGAAATGAGTATACCGAAATTCATATATTTTTATAAATTCTGGCTTGCCGGTTTTGAGTTTTTGGTTTCTGGTTTTGGATTATGAACTATAGCTCTGACTTAGCACCTTACTTCTGAAAGTCTGCCATAAGAAACAAAAAACTCAAGCAGTAATTTTCATTAAATCTTCAATAGATGCCTCCCAGAAGGCATTTCTTATGGTAACTTGTATGATGAAAATGCATCGTTAATGTTAAAGTTTTAAAAGCATAATTTTGTAACCAATCTTTTGAAAATTTGTTAATCATTCCATTTAATAAGCTTGTCTTTTCGTAACTT
>CAYRGM010000207.1:0-3013 GCA_964423765.1 uncultured Desulfobulbaceae bacterium | reverse complement strand
TCTAATCATAATTGATTGAAAAGAAAAAAAATCCCAAAAACCTTGACACTGTATTTCAATGAAAACCTTAATATCCTGCCTGCTCTTTCTATTCCTTATTTTATTTAATATTCAGACCGGTGCCGGCAGTATTATTTTGACGGTCTTGCTGGTTATCTGGTTAGCCGTGCTGGTGACCAGGAAGATTTCGCAAGAGTCGAATTTTAATGAGAACCTGCTTATCGCAGGATTCACTATATACTATGCTGTCAGCCTATTGTCTTTTATTGTCAATGGAGTTTCAACAGACTTATATACACCGCGTTCATCCCATATTGACAACGAACTACGCATGCTGGCGGTGGTTCCCCTCTACTTTTTGATGCGTCAATACAAACCGCATCAATGGTGTTTTTGGTATGGACTGGCAGCAGGGGCTACTGTTTCCGGAATAACAGCCCTTTATCAATTAATATCTCTGGGACCAGAATTCAGGGTTTTAGGTATAGATTCTCCCATCACCTTTGGCGGTCTTGCGATTGTTATGGCCTTTATGGTGATGACCGGCTGGGACTATTTTCGATCACAGCATAGGTATCTAATTATTGTTCCGATTGTTGCTTTTATCTCCGGAATCACTACTGCTATTCTTTCGCAGAGCCGGGGGGTCTGGTTGGCCTTGCCATTATTGTTCGGCGTACTCATCTGGCAATATAGGAAAAAAGCCGGACCAGTGCTATTAATTGCCGTAACAGTTATTGCCATTGGCATCACATCTATGGTGCCGGGCAACCCTCTGGCTCCGCGTACCCAATTAGCTATTGATCAGGTTATATCATTTTCCCGAGGCTATACATTAGAAGAAGGCGCATCTCCCCGTCTGGAACTCTGGAAAGTCGCATGGGAGCTGTTTCAAGAAAATCCGGTACTGGGTGTCGGACAGGGGGCTTTTCAGCCTATCATACTGGATAAAATATCTACAGGGGAAATCAGTCCCGGATTGTCAGGATTAAAGGAACCACATAATATTTTCCTTAACGCTATGGTCAACAATGGGATGCTGGGGCTCCTGGCAGTTATAATATGTTTTGCCGTGCCACTTTATCTGCTCATCGGCTTTCTGAGAAAAAATATTGACGGACATTCTTTTGCCTATGCGGGGATTGTTTTAGTGATTGCTTTCCTGCATTTCGGTCTGACCGAATCCCTGTTTCAAAGAAATATCTACATCAATTACTACCTGATTATGCTGGCCTTTATTTTGAGTCGTCTACAAGCATTCGCTCCCATCGCAGAGCGGAAAAAACAATAATGCCTCCGAAAAAAATCCTTGTTGTCCGTAACGACAGGATTGGCGATTTCATGCTGGCCTGGCCCAGTTTTGCCATGCTGAAAAATTCGCTGCCGGAAAGCAGGATATCAGCACTTGTACCGGAATACACCAAACCACTCGCCAGGCTTTGCCCTTGGATTGACGAAATCATTGTTGACCCTGATGCAAAGGTCGGTTCAAAGGATTGGCAGGGGTTGGTCAAGACTGTTAACGAGCATCATTTTGATGCTATGCTGACTCTTATATCAACCACTCGCATTGGCTGGCTGGGGAAAAAAACTAAAATCCCCCATCGTCTTGCCCCGGCAACCAAGTTTGCCCAGATTTTTTACAATGACAGGCTTGTTCAGCACCGCTCACTATCATTAAAGCCTGAGTTTGAATATAACCTTGACCTGATTAGATGGTTTCTCAAAAAATATCAGGTAGACCCCTTGACTACTCCCCCTCCTTTTCTAAAATTTTCGGTCGTTGAACAAAAAGAATTGCGTCGATTTTTTTTAAGCAAGCATGCAATTCCAGCAAAGAACATACTTATTTTCCTGCATGCCGGTTCCGGCGGTTCGGCCAACAACCTTTCCATTGAACAATATGCAGACCTTGCTGAACGCCTTCAGGTCCAAAACAGAACATTGGTGCTGACCGCCGGACCCGGCGAAGCTGAAACAGCCCGAAATATTTCAAAAATACTGCAGGGAAAGGGGGTCGATCACAGGGTATATGAATCAAAAGAAGGGATTGTCAGCTTTGCCCGGCACCTGGGGTTTGCTGATCTGTTTATTGCCGGCTCCACCGGACCATTGCATATCGCCGGAGCCCTTGATGTGCCTACGGTCGCATTCTATCCCGGCAAACGATCATCCACTCCTTTGCGGTGGCGTACTCTTAATAGAGACAACCGTTGCCTGGCCTTTACCCCGCCGCCTGGCAAAAAGAACGCTGTCAATATGAGCCTGATCAGTATGTCCGGGGCGGCTGAGGCAACAAATAACTTTATTGGGTGCTTGCCAAAATGATAACAGGGTAAGGCTACTATTTTTTATGATGAGCCTGCCAATGTCTATTCCATAAATCAGCGTACTTGACAAAAGTGGAGTGTGCTGACAGTATTGCCAACAAGAATCCCTGTTTGCCGTCTAAAAACCCCAGGCGAATAATATACATCTGCAAAAAACAGGCAAGACCGTGCAACACACCGTTGGTCAAGGATGTCTTTTTGCCCTTTTTAAATCTGCTTTCAGCCCAGGCCTGGGCGTATTGTGCTGATTTTTCAAGATAATGCCTCAGGTCGCGGTAGGGGTAATGCAACAAGAGCCCCTCTAAGTTTTTGACCGTCGTGTTTTTAGGATATATTACCTTTTCGTGAACCAATGCATCATCGTAACCGGCAATATTCTTTGGATAGAGCCTGATGATCCTGCCGGGAGACCAGAATCCGGAGTGCCGGATGAAGCGGCCAAAGCACCAGCTGAGACCATGAACCGTAAAGACAGTCCCGGCTGGATTTTCATTAATAACAGCCTGGATGGCTGATTGCAGTTCCGGGGTTACCCGTTCATCGGCATCAATCATGAAAATCCAGTCGCCGGTAGCAAAACCTTGGGCCTTCCGGCGCTGCGGTCCGTATCCCTGCCAATTACTGTTAGTGTATACCTTGTTTGTAAACTGGCGGGCGATTTGTGTCGTCTGGTCCGTACTGCC
>CAYRGM010000206.1:0-3029 GCA_964423765.1 uncultured Desulfobulbaceae bacterium | reverse complement strand
CTGCTGTTTGAATCTCAGGCAGGTTTTGTCTATCAATTTACTGACCTCAGGAAAAAATAACTCTATAAATTCAGCAAAAAAAGTTTCTAATAATTTCTTAAACAGTCGATCATGTATTTGGGCGATTTGACTCATTCTATATATTCTCCACCTATAACTTGAAACTATCCCAACAATATTTTTACTATTCTACCATGAAAAAAACATAAACCCTTGAAAAACTATCCAGTCAAACATTTACAGTCCCGGGTTATGAGATTCTTTTTTTGCCAACTCGAATATTTACACAATATCAAAGCACAAACCTTAAAACATCATTTTTTTTGCAGAAAAAAACTTAACACCTGAGGCACACATGCCGAAGAGTGTTTCGAGAGATGAATAAAGGGCAGTACCAGAAGAGAGATTCTACATTTGTGTCGTAAGCCAACTGTCAGCTATTGATGACCAGGCTATAAAATTTCATGGAGGATACCATGGCTTTAACGATAAATACCAATGTAGCTTCACTCAATGCCCAAAGAAATCTTGCCGCCACCCAGAACGACCTTGCCAGGTCCATGGAAAGGCTCTCATCCGGCTTAAGAATTAACTCTGCCAAAGATGATGCCGCCGGGCTGGCAATTTCCGATAGGATGACTTCCCAGATTCGCGGTCTCAATCAGGCCGCCCGTAATGCCGGTGACGGTATTTCCTTGGCTCAGACCGCTGAAGGTGCCATGCAGGAATCAACAAATATCCTCCAGCGCATACGGGAACTATCTGTCCAGTCGGCAAATGCCACCAACTCGCCTGCCGACCGGGCAGCTCTCCAGGCTGAAGTTAATCAGCTCAAAAGCGAAATGAATCGGATTGCCCAGTCCACCACATTCAACGGTCTGAAAATTCTTGACGGTTCTTTTGTCTCCCAACAGTTCCAGGTAGGTCCCAATGCCAACGAGACCATTGGCGTTTCCATTCAATCCATGACTGCCGACTCTCTGGGTCGATATGCTGTTGCTGGTATGAACCCAAATGAAAATCAGGGAACGGGGTCGGCATCTGCAGCGGCAGCAGCAGTGCCAGCCGCCAACACCATCGCTAAACAATACCTGACCATAACCGGCTCCAAAGGCAGCACTGATCCACCAATATCCATAACTGCAGGAGCCACAGCCCAAGAAATTGCCAGCCAAATCACCAACTCCTCTGACCAAACTGGAGTAACAGCCATTGCCCGAACCGAGGCAACACTCTCGGGACTCAGCCAGGCAGGAGTTATAACCCTCACCATCGGCTCAGGGGACAATACCAGAATCATCAACGCATCAGTAACCCCAAATGATATGAGCGAATTAGCCACGGTTATCAACGATCAAAGTGGGGTTACCGGGGTAACTGCCACGGTAAACGCTGGTACTCTCACCCTTGTCCAGGCAAATGGAGGGGATATTCATATCGGCGATTTTACTCACAGTGCCGGGGCTACTGAGACCATTAATGCCGCAGGGGCTGATGGTCACTCTGTAAGACTTACCCATGACACCACAGACTCAACAAGAATTTCCGGCACCATTGAGTTCTCCTCCCAGGATTCCTATACGGTTGTATCCAGCGCTACACCAGCATTAGGATCGATTATAAATGGCCCGCAGATAGCCGCCCTTGAAGATGTAGCCGGTATAGATATCGGTAATGTCCTCGGAGCCAATGATGCCATTAAAATCCTTGATGCCGCCATCGGCAAAATAAATGCCCAGCGGGGTGACCTTGGTGCTCTCCAGAACCGGTTTGAATCCACTATTTCCAATCTCATGAATGTGGCTGAGAATCTGACCGCTGCTCGTTCCCGGATTAGGGACGCGGATATAGCCCAGGAGACCTCGGAGATGACCAAGGCAAGTATTCTCCAGCAGGCTGGGATTTCCATCCTCACCCAGGCCAACCAGGCTCCGCAGTTGGCTTTGCAGTTATTGCAGGGATGATTATTCAGGTTACAAGGTTACAGGAGACAGGTTACAGGTAGCGAGTGGCAGGGACATTCCCTTGCCACCGCCTGCTTTTTATTTTTTCCTCGTTCCCATGCTCCAGCGTGGGAACGAGGAACAACATTAGACTTTAGTGTTAAAGATTAAACACCAAGAATAAAGATATGTTAAAAATTATAGTAACAACTTCAATTATAGCAGAATCAAAAGACCATGTTAACTCAACCATAATTAGAGCTGAGCAACCAACCGAAGAACCAGTTAACAGGACGGAATCGTTTAATCATTTTGAACACCGGACAAGTGATTCGATTTGCCCGGATGTAAAAAAACCGGATTTTTGCATTTCCGGGGTCTGGCAGTAAGGCAAAGAACAGCAGGGCAATCCTGACTCTTTGTCCTGCTTGTTCGCTTCTTCATCTTGCCTTGAGATAGTTTGTTAAGTCTCTATAGTAATTTTCATGTGGACCAATCATTATCAATTCAAGATCGTCTCTGATAAACCGATATGAAAGCAAGTATTCAATGTTTTGCAATTTGAATTTATGAATAAATACGCCTTGCAGGTCACCTTTTTGTTCTATGCCAATGGATGGAATTTTGGCAATTTCTATAACCTGCTTGTCAAGCACTTTTTTATCTTGCTTACCAAACTTTTTAACTTTCCGTTTAAATGAACGGGATTGAATAATTTTCATTGAGATCTATCCAGATTCATACTCCGATGATTCACCTTGCTCCAACTCTACAAGGCCGATAAGAATATCTTTAATCATGCTGTATGTTAAATCAGGATTTTCTTCAGCACATTTCCCTATATATGCCCAATGTTCAATTTGTCCAGTTAATGAACGCTTATCAATTTTACTAAATATTTTTGCTTCTTTTGCCAAATTATCTGTAATTCTTACTGCAGTCGTCATAATGGCTGCCTCCTCAGGTATTATTTACATAATAAAATAACATAAAAAATTGCGTAATGCAACATGCTGCTGCAAATTGTATCAAAATTATATTCTCGTTCCAACGCTCCCACATGGGAACGAGACTCCGTGAGGTGCT
>CAYRGM010000205.1:0-3041 GCA_964423765.1 uncultured Desulfobulbaceae bacterium | reverse complement strand
GTCCCCTGTCCAGTGCAACAATATTTCTCCGCCAAATCAACATCCTCCCGTGAACCGATAATTAACGAAACCCGCTGATGTAAATTAACCGGTTCAATATCAAGAATACGACGACCATCATCGGTAATGGCTCTGCCACCGGCCTGTTCAACCAGCATCGCTAATGGGGCAGCCTCATAAAGAAGCCGTAGTTTTCCTTCCTGCTTATTTGCACTCTTTGTATCACGCGGATAAAGAAAGATACCGCCGCTAATCAGGTTACGATGAAAATCAGATACTAATGAACCAATATAACGCAGACTTAAAGGTGTCCCGGTTTTCAGGTCAACATTTTTAATATGGTCAATATACGAGCGAATCCCATCAGGCCAATAATTGGCATAGGCTTCATTGATGGAATAATATTTTGCCCGGGGAGATATCATGATATCCGGATGGGACAAAAAAAATTCCCCGACACTCGGATCAAGGGTGAATCCCTGCACTCCATCTCCGGTGGTATAGATCAGCATGGTTGATGAACCATAAATAATATAACCAGCCGCAACCTGCCGGGAACCGCTCTGGAGAATGTCCTGCTCAACCCCTTGTTTTCCGTGACTAATCCGCTTATGCACCGAAAAAATAGTGCCGACACTGACATTGACATCAATATTTGATGACCCGTCAAGGGGATCAAAAGCTACCGTGTACTTACCTTCATAGCCATCCATGACCGGGATAATGCTATCTTCTTCTTCTGAGGCCATGACGCAGACAAAACCGCATTGTTCCATACGCCTTTTAATAGTTTGATTAGCAAATTCATCTAACTTCTGCACATCCTCGCCCTGAATATTGGTTTTCCCCGATTGCCCGAGAATATCAGCAAGTCCTGCCATATTAACCTCGGCACTGATAATTTTCCCGGCCACAATCAGGTCAGTCAACAGACCTGTTAGCTCACCAGTAGCCTCAGGATGAAATTGTTGACAGTCCATAATCTGTCTACTGACCGTTATTCCTTTTCTTTTCAGCATAATTTAATCCCCTGTTTTGCACCTGAGTTGAGCGATTTTTTAATGTAATCAGCACATATCTGCGTCATAAAATCGCTCAATTCAGGTTTTATTTATCCAATGATTTCCAGGTACGAATAAGATTAATCAATGTCCTTACCCCCACCCCGGAAGGACCCTTGGGAATATAAGATTTTTTGGTAAAACCCCAGGCTGTTCCAGCAATATCACAATGTGCCCATGGGGTATCGCCAACGAATTCCTGTAAATAGGCCGCCGCAGTAATCGTACCGGCTGAACGGCCGCCGGTATTTTTAATATCAGCAATCTTTGATTCAATTTGCTTGGAATATTCTTTGCCGAGAGGCAAACGCCAGAACGGTTCGCCACTATATGCACCAGCAAGAATTATACGATCTGCAAGCTCATCATTATTTGCCAGTAATCCTGTATGATGATGGCCAAGTCCTGTGATTACTGCCCCGGTCAAAGTCGCAAAATCAATAACAGCATCCGGTTTATAAGTTTTAATCCCGTAGGCCAGAGCATCAGCAAGGATAAGTCGTCCCTCTGCATCGGTATTAATTATCTCGGAAGTTTTACCGCCAAAATGGGTTATAATATCTCCAGGTTTCAAAGCCGAACCGCTCACCATATTATCGGTTGCAGGAACCACGGCAACAACATTAACATTTGCCGGCTTTTCTTCAGCTATGGCCTGCATGGCCGCAAGAACTACAGCCCCGCCGCACATGTCATATTTCATATCTTCCATGCCGGATGCAGGTTTTATGCTTATCCCGCCGGAATCAAAAGTCAAACCCTTGCCAACCAACAATAAAACAGGTTTTTTTGCATTTTCTTGTTCATTGGCAGCCGTTGTATATTCAAGAATAACAAGTTTTGGCGGGTTGGAAGACCCCTGATTAACGGCAAGAATTCCTCCCATGCCCAGCTCTTTAATTGCCGCTTTATCAAGAACCCTGTATCTTAATCCATATTTTTTAGCGATGGTCTTTGCATACTGGCCAAAAGATGACGGTGTCCATACATTTCCAGGTTCATTTGCCATATCGCGAGCCTTGCATACCGCCTCAGCAACAATTCTTCCTTTTTTTAATCCCTTGCGAATGGGGCTGGTTTCTCCTTTATCACTTAACAAAAATGAGCGGACAGGAGCAGATGTCTCATTGTCATCCCTAAGAGCTTTATATTTATCAAAAGAATAATTGCCAAGCACTAATCCTTCACTCATGGCTTCAGCCGTTGCCGAAGATGACAACCCCGCCATCTCCGGCAACACCACACATATATTTTCAGCTTTCAAGGTTCGTCCCTGATTGGCGATTACCCCACCGGCAAGGCGTACCTGTTCCAGCATTTCGTTTTCATTTTTATTTTTTTTACCAAGGCCAACCAGCAAAATACAGCCACAATCAAAACTCCCGGCTAACGCCTGATCAAACAATTTTGGATAAAGTAGACAAACCTGCCCCTGTTGACCTGTGAAGGCCCCTGATTTACAGACCGTCCTGACGATTTTTTTTATATTTCCGCCAGATTCAGGTATGTTTTTTTTTCGCTGCAACAGGCAATATACTAAGATATCTCCATCAAATTTTTCCGGTTTACGGCTAATTACGGTAATCACAAACCAACTCCTTTTTTCTGCATTATCTATAAACACATTGACCAGCCCTTCAATAAACTATGAAAGTTGGCCACTCAAGGCATGTTAGACCTAAATACCAACTTTCATATAAAATCAACATAACTGGACATGTAAATAATAATAAATTATGATTTTTAATATCTTCACCATGAAGATATTAAAATGAATCACACCTTGCAAGAAACCATCATATCTCATAAAAACATGATGAACAATAAAAACAAAAGATTATCAACGAAGTACCATAGCACCATCTGCCCAAGGCGGCAAATTATTATATTTTATGGTCATACCCCCCCATCATAAGATGGGGACCTTAACCCAACTTTGCGATAATTATCCTCAAGAACCCCCCAAATGACGATTTTTAG
>CAYRGM010000204.1:0-3050 GCA_964423765.1 uncultured Desulfobulbaceae bacterium | reverse complement strand
TTAATAATTAGCTGCAACAACCTCTACCTTTTAGCCATTTCCTGCAATTTCCGATAATCAATCTTACCGCTGCCCAGCACCGGAATTTTTTCTATTTTTTCAACCATCCTGATATTATGTAGTGCTGACATCCCCGCTTGCCGCAAGGCATCATTAACTTCTTGCCGGGAAATTTCCATGATGGTAAGAAGAACCAGCTCCGGTCGTTCTTCCCCCACAGCAAGCACGGCTAATTCCGATTCAGCCGCTTCGTCACTGCCAAGATGCTGGACAAGTACCTCCTCAATAGCGGGCAAAGATATCATTTCTCCCCCCAGCTTGACAAACCTCTTCAAACGACCTGCAAACCGGAACAATCCATTCTCACAGGTAACCAGATCCCCGGTGTCATACCACTGCTTGCCATCATGGCTGGTAAATGGTGAGGGCAGATCACCAAGATAGCCGGCAAAGACATTGGGACCTCTTACCAGCAGACGACCGGGTACACCCTCATCCACATCTCCCCCATCTTCATGATGAACAACAGCCGCTTCCATGGAAGGAAACAGGCGGCCAATGGTTCCTGGTGCCGGATTTTCAGGAGTATTAACCGTAATCACCGGTGAACATTCCGTAACCCCGTAACCTTCACATAGCACACCATCAGGAGCATACTCTTTAAAACGGGCAAAAAGAGATTCCGGACATTTTTCTGCTCCGGAAAAAACCAGGCGCAGCGAAGCAAGCTCCCCCTCTTCGGCCTGGTAAATCATATTTTGCAGAAATGTTGGGGTGGTTATCAAAAGACTGGCCTGGTAAGCAGCAACCAAGCGGGCAAGTTGCCGCCCTTCAGTGGGATTAGGCCAAAACACAGTTCTCAGCCCGGTACACAGAGGCAGGATAACCGTACCGGCAAGACCAAGAGAATGGAAAACCGGGAGAATCCCCAACAGCCGGTCATTACTGCGAAGTTCAAGAACAGAATTAAAATCACGGACATTGGCAAGAAAATTATCATGGCTGAGTGGCACTGATTTAGGGTGGGTTTCAGAACCGGAAGTAAAAAGAATGGCAGCCGTATCCGTTATTTTAACCTGTCCGAGGGAATGACAATTAAAGCGGCTGCAAATAAGAGCCTTGAGTTTGGTCAAAAAAGAAATTTCTCCGGCAAGATCTTCAAGAAATACCCACTTGATTCCGACGGCTGCAGCCTCAAAACCCTGAGTTTCCAATCTGGCAAGGAGTTTTTTCGAAGTAAGAACATGGCTTACTCCACAATTTTTCAGACAAAAAGAAACCTGAGAGACTCCGGTTGTCCAGTTAACCATCACCGGCTCACGACCTGAAAACATAATCCCCAGGTAACTAAGGACAGCAGCAACCGTCGCTGGCAGCATTATTCCCACCCTTTCACCAGGAATTTTTTTCAATCCGGGTAACAGGGCAAGAATCCCCATGACTAGTTGACGATAAGTTTTTTCACCGCTATACTGATCGGCAACGATAACCTGGTCAGGATAGTTACTGGCCTGGGCAAGAAAAATCTCAGCCACTGTTGTCCCTTGAGGAAAATCCAAGACCTGCTCACCTGCCGAAACAAACCATTTTTCACCCGGAGGCTTGATGGTTAATGAAGGTGCATCACCCGTAACCCCCCCGGCAGCCAGAATGCAATCTGCCACGGTCTGTAAGCCATCAAGATGCTCATTGCTTACTCCAAACTCCTCATGAAGGTATACGCCGAATTCCACAATGATTAGACTGTCCATACCCAGATCTCGAGCCAGATGGTCGCTTTCTCTCACATCTTCAACAGCTGCCAGTTCTCTGACTTTTTCCAGAACAAGTTTGCGGGTACTCTCTGATACAAGAGAAATATCCATCACCTTACTTACCCGTTCCGGTTCTTCCAAGCTATGCGAACCACCCTGCCAGAAAAAATTTGGAACATGCAGTCTGGGCTGTTCCACAGCATTGTAAAATTGTTCAAGATAACGATTGATGACCATTTTGTCATCATGACGGGGGAAGTCAAGAGCTTCAACAACATCAATTTTGACCGGACGGCGAGGCATAAATAAAATGCCATTGGCGATAATCATGAGAAACCGTCGGCCGAGATTCTTCATAAGAGAAGGGGTACCGTTTGCCCGACTAAAATCCGACCCCCACAGACCGGTGGAGCGAAGCATGACGATACGGACCTTATCCACGGAACTGATAATCTTTTGAACTGCTGAATTTGCCCTCAAGTCTTCCTCGGGTCGACACATAAGGCGACCACCCGGATAAAGAAGAATATTATCGCCTTGTTGCAATCCATCAACCACCTGTTTGATGCCATGATTAACCATGCTCAACTTGTCTCTACCCCCCCTGGTAAGGTCAGGTATGATAATAGCACCAACCAGTTGACCAATACTGCGAAATACTGGTTTATCCATCTGGGTTTCATCGGCAAGGGGCCGGGGCTGGAAACGATTATAGAGCCTACTCATGATTATAACCGGATCAATAAGGGCTGGATGATTGGCAAGAAAAAGAATTGGCCTGCCATCCGACTCTATTTTATCAAGCCCTTTCAGCTTAATGCTATAACGAAGCGAGAGCATAGCGATAAGAAAAAAATTAATTAATTTTATTATTAAATTCATAATAAACGCCTTTTTCGGTTATTTTAAAAATTTTATTATTCTTAGCCTACCTGCACAGGCTGGAATAACCAACAAATTATAGGCTACCTTGATAGCCTATGAATTTTCATTTTCGGGCAATTGTATCATCATGGTTATTGTGTCACGCGTGGTGCGATATCATCAGTTGATGTCGTTAACTTTACAATTAATTATTATCAATTGATTATTGATTATTTGATATGGCAAAAGGCGATGATATACAAAAAAGGCTGATTGATTTTGCCGTGAGCATTATTAATCTCACAACAAAGTTATCAAAATCTTCAGCAGAAAAACATGTTGCTGGGCAGATATTACGGAGCGGAACATCTCCTGTGCCTAATTATGCTGAATCACATTCAGCCGAAAGTGCCAATGATTTTATACATAAGC
>CAYRGM010000203.1:0-3075 GCA_964423765.1 uncultured Desulfobulbaceae bacterium | reverse complement strand
CGGCTTATACTGGGTAAGAACCCCCACCCTGCTCTGAGCGGAATTCATCACATTGGAGAGGGCAAAATCAATAATCCTGTATAAACCGCCAAAGGGAACAGCTGGTTTGGCACGATGTCCAACCAGGATGTTAAGGCGACTACCAACCCCGCCAGCCAGGAGCAGAACCAGGGGATCTCTTGGTGCAATTCTCATTGCAGCACCTCCCCATCTTCAAGTTTACCAGCAGACCAGCATTCTGCTGCTACCTTCGGATACACCGTACAGCCGCTGCCAATCACCATCCCGTCCGGTACCTGATTATTCCAGCCGATCACAGTAATATCACCTCTCCCCCGATTAGCAGAAGAACCAACCCTTGTACCGGTGCCAATCACCGTGTTAACATCACAGATAACCCTACTCAGCCTGGCACCAGACTTGACCACAGTATTAAAAAACAAGACACTGTCCTCCACCACCGCCCCGCCCTCAACCCTGACCCCAGGAAAGAGAATAGAGTTTTTTATTTTCCCGTCAATCACACAACCATTATAGGCATTGGAGTTATCAAGTACCCCTTGGCTGCCGACCTGAAGCGGCTGACAGTCACAGATATTGCGGTGTGCAAGGTTAGTTCGCAGCCCCCACCGCTCCATATCTATTGCCGGTTCAGCCCCAAGAGTATCCATGGAGGTCTGCCAGTATGCGTCCACGGTCCGGGTATATCCCCAGTAACCTTTAAAACGATAAGCAAAAACTCTGTATTTATTACCCATCATCATGGGCATAATATCTCTGCCAAATTCATATGATTTGTTTTCGTTTTCCTGATTGACACGAAGAACCTCTTCAAGCACCTGGGGCTTGAAACAAAAAACGGTCAGAGAAGCCCAGTTGCTCTTGGGAACAGCCGGTTTTTCTTCGTAAGAAAGAAGTCTGCCCCCTGATTCGTCATCGCCTTCAATTTCTGCGATACCAAAACGGGAGGCTCCTTCAGGGCGGACCTGGACAAAGGCCGCCGTCAAATCGGCATCCTGTGCCTGGTGATACTCAATTAAATCACGGTAATCCATCTGATAAATATGATCGCCAGAGAGAATCAGAATCTCCTCAGGCTCATGATAACGGATAAAATCAAGGTTCTGATAGACCGCATCGGCCGAACCACGATACCAGTGCGGATTCTCATAATCCTTGAAGGGGGGCAGAATAGAAATACCCCGATGCCTGCCGATCATGTCCCAGGCACTGCCGGTACCAATATGATTTATGAGAGAATAGGAACGATACTGACTTAAGATTGCTATTCTCTCGATGCGGGAATGCATCAAATTGGAGAGAGGAAAATCAATAACCCTGGCAAATCCTCCAAAAGGAACTGCCGATTTGGGACGATAATGGGTGAGTACACCGAGTTCATCCACCCGGCCACCTGCAAGAATCATTGCCAGCGTTGAAAGTTTGAACATAGGCACCTCTCTGAAGAAGTTCAGGGGGCAGATTCCCCGGACAGACCAGACAGGATTGACCGGAAATTCTGTATGGAAAATGGGAACATCTCTATTATATTGTATCCCCGCCTGCCGGTGCAAGCTATTTCTCCTCCTGTTCAAAAAAAACAGCAACGCTCAACATGACAAAAACACCATGACTATGAACTTAATTAACAAAATTTATACCTGAATTGAGCGATTTTATGACGCAGATATGTGCTGACATCTTTCTCGTTCCCACGCGGGAGCGTGGCGAGGGACGAGGGATAAAAAATAGTATCAAGCCATATGAGGATGCCTATAATTGACAAGCTTTATACCGTCACCAGCATGACTGGGCTTGATTAACCAACCAATGCTGGTTATTTCATATACCTTGTCGCAAGCCGCATCAAAGTGGCTGTGGTAAACTCCCGTCCCTCTCGCAAGGGCAGATTTTTAAGAGGAACTTCCGCACGGGCAGCCTCTTTATGACCACCGGCCGGACCAAATTCACCAAATGTTTTTTCAGCTAATTTGCCAGCATTTTTTCGGTATCCATCACATCTGAAAATCACCACAAGTTTCTCTCCATAAATACCAGAGAGAATCACCCAGTCAACCTTGTCAACCCGATTAAGAAAGTCAGCTATAATTACCAGGACATCAGGGGTTCCAACCCGACCGAGATGTACATAACCCCGCCCTTTGCTTGTCTTTAATTCATTAAGGGCAATCTTGAAATATTTCAGTTCCGAACGACGCAATTCCGTCAGTTCAAACTTTCTAACCAGATTTCGGTTGGCAATATCAAACAGATAGCGAAAGGTGATACTGTCAGCCAGCAGAACATTCTTTTTTTCAAAGTTGCGGGTATCCACCTTAATCGCATAAAAAAGTGCGGTGGCAAGGGCAACAGACGGTTTAATCCCTGCCGCCCTGAGATACTCCATCATCATGGTGGAAACAGAGCCGTATTCAGGGCGAATATCAATAAAATCTGCCTCCCAGCCCTCGATCACCGGATGATGATCAATAACCGCATCAAAATCTATTTTTTCAAAGCAACTATGATGAGGCGGCTGGGAATCCAGCAACACTTTTTTACTATAATCCTTAACCGGCAGAGTATGAAGTCGCTCAATGGGTATTTTCAAACGCTCCACCATGGTTATATTATTCAGCCGTCTAATATCATTAGGATAACCAATAGTTACACTTCCCACCCGGTAGGAAAGCAATCTTTTAACAGCCATGGCACTGGCCAGAGCATCCGGATCAGCATTGATCACCAACAGTACTTCATCTTCCCGCTGAAAAAGATCATAAAACCCATGCAAGCGGGTCAAAGCCGAATTTTTACTGGCACTTCTGGTGATAGAACCAGCAATTTTTTCTAATCGTTTTTGCATGTCATCCCTTGGTATCCGGTAGAAAAACCGGACTTACATCATCAGACACGGGTTGCACCTATGTCTGGTAACCTGAAAACACCAAAATTATCTATTACCTAAATCCTGCAGTTGTCCGGCATTTTAGGTACACGAACAACTGCAGGATTGAGGTGTTAACTTTAACCTGAGTTGAGCGATTTTCTAACTTGATCTGCACCGATCTCTTG
>CAYRGM010000202.1:0-3092 GCA_964423765.1 uncultured Desulfobulbaceae bacterium | reverse complement strand
AATGGTTTCTGCGTGGCCGTATTATGAACGGTCTCCATACCCGCAGCCTGGAGAGAGAGTCATTCAAAAAAAATGTCCGAACTCTTAACTCAAAAATTCGCACGAAAAAGAAAGCTCCCAAGGATAAAAACTATGAAGACGAGCTTCGAGAGCTGAAGATTGAGCAATCAGCCATGCAAGCTCTGGTAAAGAACATCAATGACAAAGATACCTTCAATTTTTTCACTGATGAAGGGCTTCTTCCCAACTATGCATTTCCAGAAGTTGGGGTGATGCTGAACTCACTTATTTACCGTAAAAAGACAAAAGTACAAGAAGGTGAAAGCAGTTATGACTCATGGAGTTTTGAATATGAGCGACCGGCCAGGAGTGCCATTGTAGAGCTTGCCCCGGCAAACACCTTTTATGCTGAAGGGCGCAGGATCAAGGTGGACCAGGTTGACATGACAGTCTCTGACAGAGAAATCTGGAGGTTCTGTGACAACTGTTCCCATAAAGAGATTCTCGGTACAGAAGAGGAGAAAGATAACTGTCCTAATTGTGGAAGCCTGATGTGGGGTGATGCTGGCCAGAAAAAATCAATGCTCAGGATGAGACAGGTCTTTGCTTCGACATCGGACAGGGAAAGCCGCATCAGTGATAACTCTGATGATCGTGATCCGACTTTCTACAACAAGCAAATGCTGGTTGAGTTTGATGACAAACAGGTATTGAGTGCCTTTAAGGTGGAAGGAGACTTTCCCTTTGGTTTTGATTTTTTGTCCAAGGTGGATTTTTGCGAGATCAATTTCGGGGAAAGGACTGAGATTGGCGAAAAGGTCTCTATTGCCGGAGTGGAAATGCAGAGACAGGGCTTTGCTCTATGCCGGGTCTGTGGAAAGGTTCAAGATGCCAAAGAGAAGGGACCCTCCCACGCATTCACTTGCACAGCAAGAGATCAAAAGAGTGACAAGAACCTCATAGACTGTCTCTATCTGTACCGACAGTTTAAGTCAGAGGCAATCCGTATTCTTTTGCCGGTAAGTATCATCTCCGAATCTGAGCGTAAGCTGCAATCATTTATTGCAGCGATTCAACTGGGATTGAAGATGCATTTTCGGGGAAAGATTGATCATCTCCAGACGACGATCCATGAAGAGCCGATACCTGAGTCGACATTTAAACGAAAGTATCTTGTCCTGTATGATACCGTACCTGGTGGAACCGGATATCTTAAACAGCTTATGCGATCAGAATATGCATTGATGGAAGTTCTGGGGCTGGCTCTTGAAGCATTAAAATCGTGTGCTTGCAATCAGGAAGAAGAAAAAGATGGCTGTTATCGGTGTTTATATGCATATCGAAACAGCTACAATATGCCTGAGACTTCAAGGAATACTGCCACCCAGTTGTTGGCAGAGATTCTCTCACATAAAGAAAGCCTGGTTGCAACCAGGAGCATCAGTGAAATATCTTTAAACACCTATTTAGAGAGCGAGTTGGAAGTAAGATTTATTGGGGCTTTGAAAAAAGTGGGGTCAAAGAAGTTACCTGTCCAACTCAAAAAAGACTTGGTAAACGGCAAGCCGGGTTACTTTCTTAAAGTCGCTGACCGGGCTTATTATATAGAGCCACAGGTGAAGCTTGGCGAGTTGAAAGGGGTCAGCGTGGAGTCCAGGGCAGATTTTATTATCAGATCAGCCAGACAGGATGATGTCATGAAACCCATTGTGATGTTTTTGGATGGATTTACATATCATCGGGATCGTATCGGTACGGACATGGCACAGAGGATGGCCATTGTTCAGAGTGATAAGTTTCATGTCTGGTCATTATCATGGCACGATGTTGAAAATGTATTCAAGCCGCAAAATAATTTCTTTATCGATTTCCTGGAACCATCAGGGCTTCCTGCCGGAGGGAATCTTAATAAATTGCTGGAAGGCTATAAGCTCACAAAACTCAAAAAACTTATCCAGTTGAATAGTTTTGATCTATTGCTTCACTTTTTAGAGTCTCCTGACCAGAAGAGGTGGCAACAGTTAATGTTTGTGATGTCACTTCTTCATGCCGATCCGACACATTTTAGTAATGCTGAAACTATTGCCAAGTGGACTAAAGGGCTGGAAAATATCCTACCGGAAGAGATTAGTGAAAAAATTAAAGAGGCGGATTGTCCCTGTCTTTATGGTGAATATCAATCAACCGATGACCATGGCCACAAAATAATGAGACAATCTGTGGTTATTGAAAAAAATGCACTTACCCCTCCAGGAGAGCCCCTGGGAATAAGAGTCGCCTGCTGTCTTTTTGATACTGAGGAAGATAAACAAAATTCTGCATTTCAATCAGGCTGGAACGGTTTTCTGAGGCTCTATAATTGCTTTCAATTTCTACCATACTCGTATTTTGTTACGACGAATGGCCTGAGTGAAAAAGCTTATGATGGTCTCAAACTATACGAAGAACCGATAACAGAAATGGAGGCACAGGCACCTCAAGCAGATGAGTCGCCATGGTCTGCAATTAAGGAACTCACTGATGAAGAATTCCATGTTTTGCTGGATAAGCTGGCAGAACATAATTGGCCTGTTCCCGAAGCCGGGTATGAGCTGGAAGCAACGGGTGGAGAGATTATTGGAAGTGCAGAGCTTGCCTGGGAAGAGTTAAAACTGGCTTTTCTAACTGAAGACGAACTGGTGTACAAGCAGGGTTTTACCGACACTGGCTGGCAAGTTCTTCCGATTCAGGAAGTGCTTGTGAATTCAGAAAAAACAATTAACCGCAGAGACGCAAAGAACGCCAAGGGGTAACAATAAAAAACTTTGCGTCTTTGCGGTAAATAATGGAAATATAATCAAGGAGTTTAACAAGATGGTCGCCTTGAACAACCCTATAGTAGCAATTTCCTCTGAATTTATGAATGCCTTTGCAGCTGTCCCAAAGAAGATGCAGGGGAAGGTGCTTGATTTTATAACCAAGTTTCGTGCTAATCCTACATCCTCAAGCATAAACTATGAGAAGATTGTGCAGTTTAAGGATAAGAGTCTGCGATCTATCAGGATTGATCAGACCTATCGTGGGATAATAAAAAAGCCCGATACCGGGAATGT
>CAYRGM010000201.1:0-3198 GCA_964423765.1 uncultured Desulfobulbaceae bacterium | reverse complement strand
GATACAATGTTTTGGAAGATTTGCCATAAAAATAAAAGCGGGAAACTTCAGCTAATTAATAACCGAGTTGTGTGGAACGAGACTCTGTGAAGTACATCTGAATAATGACAGTCCAAACTTATGGGCGTTTGTTCATCTTGCTGAATAGTTATGTTATCTGTGGTAATAGCTCCTGCTCGCATGGAAAATTTCTGCCTATAAACCATCTCTTTCTCTGACCTCTCGTTGAATTTTTTAACGAGGCACAGTTATATCTCTGAGAGAGGAGTGGAGTAATTCTCTGGTATATGGATGTTGTGGGTAGGTAAATAGCTGGTCTGCCGGACCATGCTCAATTATCTTTCCCTGCTGCATTACTGTGAGGTAATCAGCCATGGTCCGGATAACCCGGAGATCATGGGTTATGAATATATATGTAAGGTTGTGTTTTTCCTGTAACCTTGTTAACAGATCAAGAATCTGGGCCTGGATGGTCATATCTAAGGCACTGGTTGGTTCATCAAGAATCAGTAGGGCTGGTTTGAGGACGATTGCCCTGGCAATGGCAATTCTTTGTCTCTGTCCTCCGGAAAATTCGTGGGGATAGCGATCTCCCATATCTGGATCAAGCTCTACTTCTTCAAGTACCCTGGCAACCATTTCTTCCTGCTCAGATTTTGTTCCGGTTTTATGCACTTTCAGGCCTTCCCCGATGATCTGCTGTACGGAAAGCCGGGGTGACAGGGAGGAAAAGGGATCCTGGAAGACTATCTGTAACTCTTTTCGTAGTTTCCGCATTGCCGATGAAGAAATTGCTCTCAAGTCGGTAGGTTCGCCCTGGCTGTGATAATTGTTATGATTATGATAATAAAGAATTTCACCCTGGCAGCGATTGAGCCTGAGCAGAGAGAAGGCAAGGGTGGACTTGCCGGAGCCTGATTCGCCGACAATCCCCATGGTGGTGCCTTTGCGGATACGCATGCTGACATTATCAAGGGCTTTGAGGATGGTTTTCTTTTTGCCAAACAGCTTTTGTCCCCGATAGAGAGTGAATTGGCAGGAGAGGTTTTTCAGTTCAATAAGCGGGGTACCTCCGGTTCTGATCTTTCTGTTGCCCTGGGGCAGGGCGTTGAGAAGTCCTATTGTATAGGGTTGGGCAGGGTTATTAAAAATTGTCGAGGTGGTTCCCTGTTCGACAACCTGTCCTTTATGCATGATGGAGACGGTTTGAGCCATCTGGCCAATCATGGGAAGATCATGGGTTATCAGGAGAACTGCCATTTGGTATTCCTGCTGAATGTCCAAGATCAAATCAAGAATCTGCTGCTGAATGGTAACATCAAGGGCAGTGGTTGGTTCATCGGCAATGAGCAGGGTGGGGCGGCAGGCAAGAGCCATGGCGATTATTACTCTTTGGCGCTGGCCTCCGGAAAGCTGGTGCGGGTAGTTGTTCATCCGGTAATGAGGGTCAGCTATACCACATCTTTCCAGCAGGGATACCCCCTGTTGCCAGGCCTCTTTATCGTCCATGTTTCTGTGGATTCGTAATGGTTCCATTAACTGGTTGCCGATGGTATAAACCGGGTTAAGAGAACTCATTGGCTCTTGAAAAATCATGGCTATCTTGTTGCCACGGATTTCTCGGACCTCATCCATATCCATTTTAAAGATATCCCGATTTTCAAAGATGATTCGTCCGGAGCTTTCTATGCGGTTGACCTCTTCAATAAGCCTGAGTATCATCATGGCAGTGATGGATTTGCCGGAACCTGACTCTCCGACCAGCCCATGGGTTGTTCCTGGTTCTATCTGCAGACAAATATTGTTGAGAATTTGTTTTTTCCCATCTTCCTCCTGATCGTCCAAGAAAGAAAGGTTGAGCTTGTCAATGGTGAGTAATGGTGGCATTGGCGTGGTTGCAGTTATTAAAGAGTTCGGTGCCATTGGCGGCGGTCGGGGAGGGTCTTAGTCTGAAATTGGTCAATGTCTTTTCCACCACCAGACGGCAGGTCGTGGTAGAGCATCGTTAATCATGCTTGGGGTCAAATTTCTATTTTTGATAAACAGGACACAAAACGATTGAAATACTTGTGTCCCAAGTTCTGAAAGACAAAATAATTCAGGCTTTGCTACGGAAGAGCGAAATGAATGTCAAGGATCAAGGTTTGCCCCCTGACCCATTATTTGTTAGGCTTTGCAAATACTACAACTGTTTAGCAAAATCTATCGCCTGTTCCTTTGCAGCTAAAATGATTCGCTCCTTTGTTGCTTCAGGGTCAGTCAGTGTTGGCTCTACCAGTACAGTTTTGATGTCTTGGAACCCAATGAAACCAAGAATCATCTCCATATATGTTTTTTGAAAGTCCATCGCACTGGTTTCACTACTGCTGTATTCGCCACCGCGAGCGTATATCACCGTGATTGGCTTTCCAGTCACTAACCCCTGGTATCCTGACTCAGGAGAAAAAATGAATGTAAGACCTGGCTGAGTAATTACATCAATATAATGTTTTAGCTTGTATGGTATAGAGAAATTCCACATCGGAATGCTAAATAGATAACTGTCTGCATTTTTAAAGTGGCGACTATATTTGATATTTCATCCCATGCCTTGGTTTCTTCGTTTGTCGGGTTTTCCCCTTGTAGCACCCTATACTTCGCATTAATGTGATCCCCATCAAATTCTGGTAATTGAAAGTTCCATAAATCTATGGTTTCGACCTTGTTCTTCGCATCAGCATTCTGGAATGCGGTGATAAAAGACTGTGCAACCTCTGTAGAAGCTGACCTATCTTTTCTTGGCGATGATTCTAAATACAATAATTGGCTCATTTTTATTTCCTTTGGCGTGTTGGATGTTTAAACCTGAGTTGAGCTATTTTCTACGCTTGATCTGCACCGATCTCTTGCACGCCAAGGATTCCCGAAAATCCTCAACAGACCAACGGGTATGCCTGCGGTTTTCGAAAAACCTTGGCACACAATCCGGCACTATATAGTGCCGGATCAGCACATATCTTCGTCAAAAAATCGCTCAATTCAGGTTAAAGTCTCTAACGCCGCACTGAGCAGAATGCTGTTCAGTGCGGCGATAATCTGCCGCAAATTGCATGATAAAAAAATTACATAATTATAGAAATTGGAGTATGGCAATGTACTTAAAAAAAGACCGTTGTTTGCGGTCAGGTTAATTGCCTGGTTATATATTTTTTCGTCAAT
>CAYRGM010000200.1:0-3201 GCA_964423765.1 uncultured Desulfobulbaceae bacterium | reverse complement strand
AACCAGACGATGCACCTGACCGCCAGCAGCGTTTGGTTTTTTCAAGGTTTTTATTTCCATCAAAATTTTGTAGTTCTTCAAAGCTCTGTAGTGTTGACGGCAGGTGAGCTCAATCATTATCTTCCCACAATAAACAATCCCATGCAATCACAATTTGCTTGCATGTGCCATCCTTCGTTGTTATCATATATGAAGGCAAAGCATCGTAAAATACTTACAGCCATTTTCACCGATCCTGTTAATGGCAATATGGAATGGAGTAAAATCGAATCTCTTTTAGGTGCTATTGGTTGCGTGCAATTGAAGGGGCAGGCTCAAGTGTTACTTTTGAAAAAAATGGTATTCGTGCATATTTTCACAGACCACATCCTGCTAAAGCAGCTTTAAGGTATCGTATCAAAGCTACCCGTGAGTTCCTCATCAAACTGGGAGAAACACCATGAAAGGTATGAGTTATAATGGCTATTTCGCCAATGTTGAATTCGACGCTGAGGATCATATTTTTGTTGGACGTATAATCGGTATCCGTGATGTTATAGGCTTCCATGGTGAGTCGGTAACAGAGCTTGAAACAGCTTTCCATGAAGCAGTTGATAATTACTTAGCTGCTTGTAAAGAGCTTGGTCAAAAACCAAACAAACTATATTCCGGTAACCTAATGTTAAGAGTTCCTGCAGAAATCCACGCTGCTGTAGCATCTGCTGCTGAGGCCAATGGAAAAAGCATCAACCAATGGGCAGCGGGAGTTTTAGATAAAGCCAGTCATGCTCATTAACATCTTCACGACATATCCATCTTGGCATAGTGAGGCTAAAATAGACAAATCAAAAGATAACGAATAAGGTGAAACATGGGGGCAAGTCTCATTTTGACCTTACTTTGATAGGGATAGAGCGAAATTAAACCTTAAACAAAGGTAGTGATGTCCTAACCATGCAATTCACACTGACCCGCAGAACCTGCCTTTTTTTGAGGCAACTTCACGGTAGTTGCCATCGCGAAGTTGGGGGGTAGACTGGACGGCGGCAGGTGATTGCGGTCGTTATGAGTTTTGGCTAGCCTTAGTGTGTTAAGGAATAATAAAATGGGGTTTTGTTATTTGCATGGCAAACACCGCAAGAAATAAATTCATTCCCGTTACAGTGGCGTGCCACGGCAATTTGAGAAGCATTTAAAACCGGGAAACTTCAGCTATGTTAATAACCACACCAAAAAACAAGAGAAAAAGTGCCCCTCTGTATTTTTTAGAAATGATGATTTTGACACTGGGGACCATGTTAGTTTATACTTCTTCGGGATAAGGAAAATCTTCCTTATCTATCAATTTGAACATCCTTTGTTTTTTGGGAGTATTTTTATTGTGATAGATAGCCAACTCTTTAACCATGGTCAGGACCTGTTCCTCATCAGCTTTGTGGGCAATCCGTCGTCCAACCTTAGGGGTAATTCCCAGTTTTCCTCCGACCAAGACATCCATCATTCCCCCGGGAGTACCGACAATCCCTATATCAATGCTCAGGGGGCCTGAACAGCCCCTAGGGCAGCCGCTGATTGCGATTTTAATCTTTGGCTTCAGCGGGGCTATTTCACTGAGCATGGCTGATATCTTTCCTTCAAGAGCAAAGGTATCTATCTTGCCGTAACTACAGTGGGGTTTGCTGACACATACTTTGGCAAGAGGATATTTTATTTCACCTTTGAACTTTGCTCCAAGCGGGCGGAGTTCATCCATAATGACCTGACGGTCTTCATCCCGGACATCTAAGAACCGGATATTTTGAGAGGTGCTTAAATAAAAGGTAAGCTGGTATTTTTGGACTACCTGATTCACTGCGTCCAGGAGTTCAGAGCTGACAAGACCGGCATTGCAAAGAATCGTTAATGATTGTTTTTCTTCCATTTTTTATATGTTCCATTTATATTGTTTGAACAGTTGCACGAAAGTTCACAGAGCGTGTAAATAAATACCCCATAATGCAGAAATTTCTTCATTGAAAAATAACCATAATAATGCGGCCCCGGAAAGGAAGGGACCAAAAGGTATAGGGACCTGCCTGCCTTTTTTATGTTTGATCATGGCAGCGATACCAATTATTGAGCCCAGGAGTGCACTGGCAAAAACAACAAAAAGCAGGCTTTGATAGCCTAAGAAGGCTCCAATCATAGCTAACAGCTTGATATCTCCTCCTCCCATGCCGTCTCGTTTAGTCAAGAGATAATAACCAAGTGCGATGGCATAGAGGATCCCGCCGCCCAGAATAATTCCCAGACCTGACTCCTGCCAGCTGACTGTACTGTTTAGAAAAGAGCCGGCAAAACCAATTACAATTCCGGGCAGACTGATACTGTCCGGGATGATCTGATGATATATATCTATGACTATGATGGCCAGCAGAGCGGCAGAGAAAACAAAATAAAAGAATAATTCAAAACTAAAACCAAAGTGGATGAAGAGAGCTGTTGCCAGCAAACCCATGCCAAGCTCGACCAGAGGGTATTGAATGGATATTCTTTTTTTACAGGTTCGGCATTTTCCCCGCAGAAAAATATAGCTTAAGATGGGAATGTTTTCATAAAAATGCAGGGGCGTGGCACATTTCGGACAGTGGGATGCTGGAAAAGCAAGGGATTGCTTGTCATCTGGAAGACGAAGGATTACGACATTTAAAAAAGAGCCGACAGCGATACCAAAGAGAAAAGCTGATATAGAAAAAATGGTTTCCATGCTGGTATTCTTTGTTATAGTGTTTGGGGATTCATAGTGCGTTTAAGGGTCGACCAATCAGGTGTAGCCATGCCGATTAGTGGATAATTACCTCATACAGACATCGTAAACGCCCTATAAAACACCCTGTTGGGGGACAATTTTCTTTCCTGCTTCACTGGTCTCATCTGCCGTCATCTTAAACTGTCTGGATTTGGTAGAGACGGGTTTCAAACCCGTCTTCACGGTGGCGGTGATATTAACACATACTTTGGTTTTGCAACTGGTTTATTTTGGCTAAAAATGTGGTAACTATTCAGCTGCACTCCATCTCCGCCCATTTTGAGCTTCTTGAGTAACATTAGTACGCTGCAAAGCTCAAAATGGACGGATAGGTAAGCGAGGAACGAGACTCCGTGAAGCACATCTGAACAGTTACAGCCTAAGATTACGGGAGTTTGTTCATTTCGCTGAATAGTTACAAAATGTGTAGAATG
>CAYRGM010000199.1:0-3309 GCA_964423765.1 uncultured Desulfobulbaceae bacterium | reverse complement strand
AACCCATAGAGATTGGGTTAAAATGATAGACGGGCTGGAAACCAAAGACGGGTTTTGAACCCGTCTCCTTCCGCAACCATCAGCCATGCCGGTGCCACCGTGAAGACGGGTTTGAAACCCGTCTCTACCAAATCCAGACAGTTTAAGAGAACGGCAGACAAGACCGGTTAAGCAGGAAATAAAATTGTCCCCAAAAACAGGGTGTTTTATAGGGCGTTTACGATGTCTGTACTTATAATTGGGCTAAAGATTTATAAAATAAAAAATAAAAGCAAAGATAAACAAAATGACTGAAAAGCAAATCATATACCGCAAAGATTATATAGCACCATCCTGCCTGATAGATACCGTTGATCTATATTTTGAACTCACTCCTGATTCCACCCTGGTCCAGGCAACCATGAAAATTAAAATGACCGGTGATCACTCTCTACCTTTAATTCTTTTTGCTGAGGATATAGAACTTGATGAGGTGCTATTAGATGGTCGTCTGCTCTCTGATTCAGAATATATTTTTTCAGAGGGTAAGTTGATTATCGAGAAAGTGCCCCCCAGTTTCACCATTCAAATAAAAAACCGGGTAAATCCTGAAAAAAATACAGCTCTGCAAGGGTTGTATCGCACCTCGGGCAACTATTGCACCCAATGCGAACCGGAAGGGTTTCGCAGGATTACCTGTTATCCTGATCGTCCTGATATTATGGCAGTTTTTACAACCACCATTGTTGCTGATCAAAAAGAAAATCCGGTTCTGCTTGCCAACGGTAACCTTGTTGAGGAAGGCAAATTACCCGATGGTCGTCATTTTGCCCGCTGGCACGATCCCCATAAAAAGCCATCATATCTGTTTGCCCTTGTCGCAGGTGATCTGGTTTGCATAAGAGATAACTATACCACCAGGTCCGGTCGCCGGGTCGGGTTATATATCTATGTGGAAGCACAAAACCGTGATAAATGTGGTCATGCCATGGCTTCGCTTAAAAAGTCGATGAAATGGGATGAGGAAAAATATGGCAGGGAATACGACCTTGAGCGTTATATGATCGTGGCAGTTGATGATTTTAATATGGGAGCTATGGAAAACAAAGGTCTTAATATTTTTAATTCCAAATATGTGCTGGCCCTGCCGGAAACCGCCACTGACCAGGATTACGAAGGAATCGAGGGGGTGATAGCCCATGAATATTTCCATAATTGGACAGGCAACAGAATCACCTGCCGGGACTGGTTTCAGCTCAGCCTCAAAGAGGGACTCACCGTATTTAAGGACCAGGAGTTCAGTGCAGATACAGGTTCACGGCCGGTAAAAAGGATTAAGGATGCCAATCTGATCCGTAACTTTCAGTTTCGTGAAGATAGCGGTCCCATGGCTCATCCGGTCCGGCCGGATTCCTTTGTCGAGATAAATAATTTTTACACTCTGACCGTGTACAACAAAGGGGCCGAGGTAATCCGGATGATCTATACCATGCTTGGTGAAGCTGGATTTCGCCGGGGAATGGATCTTTATTTTGAGCGGCATGACGGTCAGGCTGTCACCTGTGATGATTTTGTCCGGGCTATGGAAGATGCCAATGGTTTTGACCTTACCCAGTTTAAGAGATGGTATTCACAGGCCGGCACTCCGAAACTGACAGTGGAAACCAGTTATAATCAAGATACCGGGGAGTATAGGCTTACTATAAACCAGTCATGTCCCCCCACTCCTGATCAGGAGAAGAAAGAGCCGTTTTTTATGCCGATTGCGGTGGCTCTGTTGTCCCAGGAAAATGGTGAAACAATCCTAAAAAAAACTATAACGATCAGTAAAGAAAAAGAAGAATTTATTTTTAGTGGGATTAACCAGCCGGTTATCTGTTCTTTCCTGCGTGATTTTTCCGCACCTGTAAAGGTCAGCATGAATTATAGTGACGATGAGCTTGCTTTTCTTATGATGTATGATTCAAACCCGTTCAATCGTTGGGATGCCGGTCAGCAATTGGCGATGCAGGGGTTGTTGAGCGGAATTGCCCACTGGAGTTCATACCCGTCATTCAAGGTGGATCCGGCATTTCATCAAGCCTTTGCTCTTCTTCTTGCTGATCAGCGGGCTGAACCCGCACTCCTGGCTCTTGCCCTGACCATACCAACTGAAAACTGGATCAGTCAGCAATTAGATCTTGTTGACCCGGAAGTGGTTTTCAAAGTCAGACAATTATTTTGTTTTCAAATTGGTTATGAGCATCGGAATATTTTGCTGACCCGTTATCATGAACTTGCCTATGACAGCTCTGATGGCGATTCATTGTTTTGTTATTCAGCCTCTGAAGCAGGGCGGCGGAGCTTGCGCAACTGTCTGCTGAAATATCTTTTAACTGTGAACGAAGAAGGCGAGGCAGCAGAAAGCAGGCAAAATCTTGCCCTGGGGGAAAGGCAATACCATGAAGCTGACAATATGACCGATAAAACAGCCGCCCTGACCGCAGTGGTCAATGCGGATCGGGAGGCAGGGGATAGATTGCTTGCGGATTTTTACCAGAAATGGCAGAAAGAGCCCCTGGTCGTTGATAAATGGTTGACCATCCAGGCAACTTGTACGCTGCCGGCCACCCTTGAGAGGGTTAAGGCGTTAACAGCTCATCCCGCTTTTTCCCTGAAAAATCCCAATAAGGTCAGGGCCTTGATTGGTGCCTTTTGTGCTGTAAATCACTGGCAGTTTCATGCAGAAAACGGAGAAGGATATGCTTTTCTAACAGAGCATATCATAACTCTTGATGCAATTAACCCCCAGATGGCTGCCCGTCTGCTTACCCCTCTTACCATGTGGAAAAGGTGTGACCAGTCCCGCCGGGACCTGATTCGTAAACAACTTGTTCGGATCAGGAGCCGAAAAAACCTGTCTGCTGATGTGGGAGAAATTGTTAACCGGAGTCTGGCGGAATAAACATAACGAATAAGGTTAGACTGTGGTTCGCTTCGCTCTCACAATCTAACCTTATTCGTTATGTTATTTTATTGACTTAGCTTGGCACTCGCCATGCGGTTAAGGCTAACTCCAGCTTCAGCAGCTTGAATTGCAAGGGTTCTGTGTATCTCAGGGGGAATGCGTACAAGAAATTTCCCACTATAGTGTTTATTAGCAATCGGGCTTGGGATTTCTTCCTTATTTTTGCCCATATCATGCACAACCTCACTCACAACTTCGCGAATACCTATAAGTGCAGATTCTGGACTTTCACTTAACCAGCTGAGGCTTGGAAACTCTATACATAACCCAATATACTCACTATCATCTTCAGACCAAGTGATGCGGTAAGTGTAATGATCATT
>CAYRGM010000198.1:0-3323 GCA_964423765.1 uncultured Desulfobulbaceae bacterium | reverse complement strand
AGCTAAAAATCGTCATTTGGGGGGTTCTTGAGGATAATTATCGCAAAGTTGGGCTGGGTGCACAAAGTCATGTGGCTGTTTCTTTTGAAAGCCCTGGATATACAGCAGACACTGTTGGTATCGGTGCTCTTAGAATTTTAGAGGCGATTCGTATTGCAGGGTTGGAAAAGAAAACCCGTTATTACCAGGCATCTACTTCTGAACTGTATGGCAAGGTGCAGGAAATTCCACAGACAGAAACTACCCCCCTTTTATCCTCGCTCACCTTATGCAGCGGCAAAATTGTACGCTTACTGGATTACGGTGAATTACAGAGAAGCATATGGTTTATATGCTTGCAATGGTATCCTGTTCAACCATGAATCTCCTATACGAGGAGAGACCTTCGTTACCAGAAAAATCACCCGTGCACTTGCAAGGATTAAGTTAGGCTTGCAGGATAAATTGTTCTTAGGCAACCTGAGTGCAAAGCGTGACTGGGGACACGCAAAGGATTATGTAGAAATGCAATGGCTGATGTTGCAACAGGATACTCCCGAAGATTTTGTCATTGCCACTGGTATTCAGTATTCAGTGAGAGATTTTGTTAATAAAGCGGCGAAATCTATGGACATCGATATGGAATGGGAAGGAGTGGGTGCAGATGAAAAAGGCTATAATAAGGCCACGGGTAAATGCCTGGTAGAGGTTGATCCCCGTTATTTCAGACCAACCGAGGTGGAGACCTTGCTGGGTGATCCAACAAAGGCCAAAGAAAAGCTTGGCTGGACTCCCAAAATCACCTTTGACGAAATGGTTACCGAAATGGTGGAATATGATCTGATGATTGCCAAACGCGACTCCTTATGTGAAAAGGAAGGTTTCAGAACCAATAAATATTATGAATAAAATCGATAAAATATATGTGGCGGGTCATCGGGGTCTTGTCGGCAGTGCCATTATAAGAAATCTTGAACAAAACGGTTACAGCAACCTTGTCTGGCGTACCAGTAAAGAGCTGGATTTGACAAATCAAGGGGCTGTGATTCAATTTTTTGCAAAGGAAAAACCAGATTATGTTTTTCTATCCGCAGCGAAGGTCGGCGGTATCCATGCAAATAATATATATCCCGCAGACTTTATACGAACTAATCTGCAAATACAGGTAAATGTAATAGATGCAGCACATAAAAACAATGTCAAGAAATTACTGTTTTTAGGGTCATCCTGTATCTATCCAAAGTTTGCCCCCCAGCCAATGAAAGAGGAGTATTTGTTGACCAGTGAGCTGGAACCGACGAACGAATGGTATGCCATTGCAAAAATCGCAGGCATAAAGATGTGTCAGGCCTACAAAAAAACAGTATGGCTTTAATGCGATATCGTTAATGCCAACGAATCTGTATGGTCCGGGTGACAATTTTAATCTCGAAAACTCCCATGTGATTCCGGCGTTAATTCGAAAATTCCATGATGCCAAGGTAAACAACGCTTCGTATGTGGATGTATGGGGTACAGGCATGCCCAAAAGAGAATTTCTGTATGTTGATGACTTGGCCGATGCGTCCGTGTTCCTGATGAACAATTATAATGATGAGCAGTTTGTCAATGTCGGTGTTGGCAATGATGTAACTATCAGGGAACTATCAGAACTCATAAAGAAAATAGTGGAGTTTGAAGGTGAGTTGAGATGGGATGCAAGCAAGCCGGATGGGACACCACGCAAATTATTAGATATAGATAAACTAACAAAAGCAGGTTGGAAAGCAAAAGTTGATATAGAAGAAGGTATTAAAAGAACCTATCAGTGGTTTGTGGAGAATCAAGAACACTGTCGACAGTAATGGAGTTGAAGTAAAAGGTCCCCCGTGTCAGGTCTCAATATTTAACAAGTCGGCTTGAAGATGGCAAAGAGGAAATCTGGAAAGGCTGGTGGTGAGAATGGGGGTCGGGCCAAGAGTTTATATTGATCTGGTCAGGGCAGGAGCAGTGTCCCATCCGCCTGAATGGCCATTCAGCGGATATCACATATCAGCTTCGAGAGTCGATGCCAGTGTAATATTGATGATTTTGACCCCCAAAAGGAGCCTATTGGGGATAAAAACAGCTATTTATTAAAAATATATTGATAAATTTCAGCAATATAGATTGGTACGACCCCATTTTCACACATATTTGTTCGGATTTTTATATTAATTGAAGAATTTTTCGAGAAAGACAGGACTGCTTATTAGGGATATCCACTTGACATATCCCTGTTGAGTTTTGTAATATAAGAAACAGATAAACCTTTTCCTGGAGATATCATAATGAATAGTGTGCAAACAAAAATTTTTAAAAGCAATAGAAGTCAAGCTGTTCGATTACCAAAGGATGTTGCTTTCCCGGAATCAGTAAAAGAGGTTGATATCATGGCAATTGGAAATAAGCGCATTATTGCACCAATAGATCAATCCTGGGATGAATGGTTTGATGCACCAGGAGTTTCCAGCGATTTTATGTCAAAGCGCAGACAGCCAGAGGATCAGTTTAGGGATATATTATAATGCTGAAGTATATGCTGGATACAAATATTATAATCTACACTATGAAAAATCGCCCACAGCAAGTGAGAAGGCGGTTTAAACAGCATAGAGGCCAGATGTGCATATCCAGCGTGACTTTGGGAGAACTGATTTTTGGTGCTGAACATTCACAACATGTGAATCAGAATCTAGCAGATATTGAAGCACTGGTTGCTAGACTTGAAGTATTAGCCTTTGACAGCAAACCAGCATATCATTTTGGACAGATTCGGGCTTCATTATATAGTATTGGTAAACCAATCGGACCATATGATATGATGATTGCCGGGCATGCAAGGGCATCTGGTCTGATGTTAGTTACAAATAATATCAAGGAATTTGAACTTGTGCCAGGGTTAATGCTTGAGAACTGGGTATAACTTGATAGCATAGGAATTTTCATTTTCGGGCAATTGTATCATCATGGTTATGTGTCACGCGTGGTGCGATATCATCAGTTGATGTCGTTAACTTTACAATTAATTATTATCAATTGATTATTGATTATTTGATATGGCAAAAGGCGATGATATACAAAAAAGGCTGATTGATTTTGCCGTGAGCATTATTAATCTCACAACAAAGTTATCAAAATCTTCAGCAGAAAAACATGTTGCTGGGCAGATATTACGGAGCGGAACATCTCCTGTGCCTAATTATGCTGAATCACGTTCAGACTAAAGTGCCAATGATTTTATACATAAGCTGAAGATCGTTTTGAAAGGACAGACCTCGTAAAATAGGTTTCAAAATGGTCTATTTTTTGGACACTTTTGGAAT
>CAYRGM010000197.1:0-3324 GCA_964423765.1 uncultured Desulfobulbaceae bacterium | reverse complement strand
ATTTTTTATAAAAAAAACAATGATGAAAATTATATTACTGTTTGATTGTTACAAACTGAAGTTTCCCGCTTTTATTTTTATGGCAAATCTTCCAAAACATTGTATCTTGCTGAAATATTGGATATTTATCCTGAGGGACAGGATTCGTGCGTTAAGGAATAATAAAATGGGGTTTTGTTAGTTGCATGGCAAACACCGCAAAAAATAAATTCATTCCCCTGCTGTGGCGTGTCACAGCAGTTTAAGAAGCTTTGAAAAGCGGGAAACTTCAGGTTACAAATAATTGCTGCAAAATGCTGTTAATATAAAAAAGGTGAATAACCTATATGCCTATGATAAGATATACGAGCGTGCAGGATTTAGGCGTTAAATTCATAATAAGGAAAAGGATTATGCGAAAAATTGTAATCTCAACTGGTGGTGGTGATGCTCCTGGTTTGAATGCTGTTATTTTTGCGGTGGTTAATGCGGCTGCCAAGCGGGGCTGGGAAGTATATGGCAGTCCTTCCGGTTATAAAGGTTTGCTTGATCTGGATGAACTTATCCGTTTGACTCCAAAAGATGTCAGGGAAATCACCCCCATAGGCGGCACAATTATTGGTTCTACCAATAAGGGCCACCCGTTTAGAAAGCCGGTGGTCAATCTTGCCGGTGAGACGACCATTGTTGATGTGTCCGGAGTGATAATGAAAAACTTTAAAAGAATGGGTTTCTTTTGCCATATTGCTGTGGGCGGTGACGGCAGCATGGAAATAGCCCATCGTTTTTCTCAAATAGGAATGCCGGTTATCGGAGTACCAAAAACCATAGATAATGATCTTAAAGCTACTGAGAGGACCTTTGGTTTTGATACGGCTGTTGCCACTGCTACTGAAGCACTGGATAAACTTCATTCCACCGCCAAGTCCCATGATCGGGTCATGGTTGTTGAGGTCATGGGCAGAGACTCGGGCTGGATTGCCTTGTACTCCGGTCTTTCCGGGGGAGCAGATGTTATTTTGATACCTGAAATTCCTTTTGATATGGATATGGTTTGTGCCAAAATCAGCGATAATGATCTTCATGATAAACGATATTCCATTGTGGTGGTGGCAGAGGGAGCAAAAGCCAAGGGTGGTAAGGTTGTGAGTTATGGCAAGGGAGAACCGGGCAGGGATGAAAAATTGTTAGGCGGTATTGGCGGATGGGTAGCTGGTGAAATTAGTAAACGGCTTGATAAAGATGTTCGTTTCCTTGTTCTGGGTCATTTGCAGCGGGGTGGTTCTCCCACGACCTTTGATCGATTATTGGCTTTGCGTTTTGGCGGTGCGGCAATACGGCTGGCCGAAGCAGAAAAGTTTGGTCATATGGTTGCCTGGACCCCGCCGGTGATGTCGGCTGTACCGCTGGAGGAAGCGATTAGTGCCCGTAAGACAGTAGATTTGACCAGCGACAAGATGCTGACTGCCCGTGATATTGGTATTTGTTTTGGCGATCAAGAAGAGGTTTATTAATCGGTATGAGTGTTGCCATACAATTGGAGGAAATGTATGAGCGGTTGTTTGTAAGGTTTGGCCATCAATACTGGTGGCCGGCAGATAGCCCTTTTGAAATCATGGTTGGAGCTGTTCTCACCCAGAATACCAATTGGAAAAATGTTGAAAAAGCCATTGATAACCTGAAAAGGGCCGGGGTCTTGTCGCTGGATATTCTCTCAGAATTGCCGCAGGCATTGATGGCAGAATATATTCGTCCGGCCGGTTATTGTAATATCAAGGCGGGGCGGTTGAAAAACTTTTTTGCTCTTCTGAAAAAAGACTGGGACAATGATTTACAGAGTTTCTTATCCCAGTCCCGGGATATACTGCGGCAACAATTATTATCTGTCAAGGGCATTGGTCCGGAAACCGCAGATGCGATGATTCTCTATGCGGCACAGCAGCCGGTTTTTGTAGTTGATTCCTATACCCATCGCATTTTGTTCAGGCATGATATCATTGATGATAGCTATGATTATCATGCCATTCAGGAGTTGTTTATGGATAATCTGGAAGAAAAAACCAGTCTTTATAATGAATATCATGCCTTGCTTGTCAGGGTGGGGAAAGAATTTTGTAAAAAATCAAAGCCTCTTTGTCAGGATTGCCCCTTATCCGGGCTAAACGGTATTCTTACCTGTCCTCTAACTTAATATTACCTGAATTGAGCGATTTTATGACGCAGATATGTGCTGATATCTTGTATGCCAAGGATTTCCAAAAACCACAGGCATACCCGTTGGTCTGTTGAGGATTTTTGGAAAGCCTTGGCGTGCAAGAGATCGGTGCAGATCAAGTTAGAAAATCGCTCAACTCAGGTATTACTCTGATACCAGAGGAATTTCCGGCAGATACCACGAATAAGGCTGGCATCTTTTTTGCTTAAGCGTATTTTTCCCAAAAATTGACGAAGATTGCGCATCCAGTAGGTTTGGTTGTGGTTATCAAGAAAAGTTATTTCAGATAAAGCTTTAGCAATATGGCTATACATACCTTCTAAGTCAAATGAATTGGCATATGCCCTGGTTTGTTCAGGATTCTGTGCCGTTACAGCCGGCATGGCGGTATATAGTTCATAACAGTGGATGGCAATCGCCTGAGCCAGGTTCAGGGAGGCGAAATCAGCGGTGGGGATTGTTGAGGAAAATTGACATAAATCCATATCCTCATTGGTGAGACCGCTGCTTTCCGGACCGAACATCAGAGCTATACGATTTTCAGGTCTTGCGACAAGGGGGCTGATCTCTTGCATGACTGCCCTTGGAGTTTGGCAGCGTAATCGTTGCCGTCCTGTTCTGGCAGTAGTGGCAACAATGAAATGAAAAGGCTCTGCTGCCTCTCTAACGGTGGCAACCAGGTGCATTTCTTTGATAAGATGGGCTGCCTTATGGGTTGCCATTTTTAGCATTCGTTGCTGATCCGGTTCTCTGTTGCTGACTACCGTCAGACCGCTTAATCCGAAGTTATAGGCAATACGGGCACTGGCCCCGATATTTTCAGGATAACTGGGTGATACCAGGATAAGTTCGACATTTTTCAGGCGGACAGGGGGCGGCGGAAGCAGGGTACAGGTGACAGGAGACAGGGTACAGGGGGCGGAACAATTTGTCGTTTTTGGCGGTGGGGGCTGGGTTATCATCTGGATATTCGTAACTATTCGGGTTGGTAAAAAAAATATAACCAATGACTGTAAATGTTTGGATAGGAGCCTTACCTGAGGTGCTGGTAAACGGTTATGATGTAGTTAGTGTCGTGTCAAGGCTGAAATGACATAATTCTCGTTCCCACGCTCCTGCGTGGGAACGAG
>CAYRGM010000196.1:0-3335 GCA_964423765.1 uncultured Desulfobulbaceae bacterium | reverse complement strand
CAATGTTATTCTTCATGATCCTGCCTGCATCAACCATTTTAATGAACATAATGTGTAAATATTCAGTAAGCTGAACAGTGACAAAAAACCTTGCATTTTTTTTCTATATTACTATAGTTCTAAATATGTTGAACTATAGAAGCGATGAAGCTGGACAACTTGTTGATATATTTAAAGCCCTGGCAAATGACCACCGTTTAAAAATATACAATATGCTGATCAATTGCTGTACACCTGGTACTCGCTGTGCCAGTGACGAAGTCTTTGGCTACTGTGTTGGCGATCTTGACTCGCAACTTGATATTGCCGCATCCACGCTGTCACATCAT
Organism: uncultured Desulfobulbaceae bacterium; assembly: GCA_964423765.1. Taxonomy (GTDB): domain Bacteria; phylum Desulfobacterota; class Desulfobulbia; order Desulfobulbales; family Desulfobulbaceae; genus DRLX01. The sequence continues at coordinate 3,006 of CAYRGM010000196.1, read as the reverse complement.
CTAAAAGAACTGCATCGTGCAGGGCTAATTCATATGCAACGGGACGGCAGGCAGATTTTTTGTTCGATTAACACGGACACCATGAAACGCTTACAGCAACTTTTTTCATAAGGCTACCTTGAAAAATTGCCTTTTCGCCCAAACTCTTTGTTGCAAGAAAAATTTTATCCTCGGAATATTAACTATATGCCTGCGGTAAAATTTTTCTTGCGTCTCGATTTTGAACGAAAATTCTAATTTTTTAAGGCACCCATAACTCTTAACATATGGAGAACAATAATGAACCAAACATTAAACCAGGCATCACAACAAAAACAAGCCGACGAAACACGCCAAAATGTACGCAAAAGCTATGCTGAGGTCGCACAGGCCAGCAATAACGGGAACTGCTGCGGGACGGAGGGCAGTTGTTGCGGGGTCTCTGATGATATCGCAATCAACACATTAATATCAACCCGTTTAGGTTATAGCGAAGATGATCTTGAAAATGTACCCGAGGGTGCTGATATGGGATTGGGTTGTGGCAATCCACGCGCCATTGCCAGCATTAAAGTTGGTGAAACCATACTCGACCTTGGCAGCGGTGGTGGCTTCGATTGTTTTTTAGCGGCGGCAGAGACAGGGAAAACCGGGTTTGTTATTGGCATTGACATGACACCCACCATGATTTCAAAAGCACGCGATAACGCGTTAAAAGGAGCATACAATCATGTTGAATTTCGTCTTGGCGAAATTGAACATATACCAGTGGCAAATGATACCGTTGATGTTATTATTTCTAACTGTGTTATCAACTTATCACCTGATAAACGACAGGTATTCAATGAATCATTCAGGGTTTTAAAGCCGGGTGGGCGACTGGCAATATCTGACATCGTTGCCAGTACCGAGCTACCTGAAGAGATCAAAAATGATCTGGATTTATATTCAGGTTGTATAGCTGGTGCATCACTAATTGCTGAATTACAGGCTATCTTGAAAGATAGCGGCTTTGAGCAAATAAATATCGTCCCCAAAGACGAGTCCAAAGAGTTTATTAAAGACTGGGCCCCGGGGCGTGGTGTGGAAGAATATGTTTTATCTGCCACAATTGAAGCGATCAAGCCTGGCAATGGTTGTTGCGGGGGAAGAAGCTGCTGATCTTTTTTGCTCATGCACGCTAATAACCGCAAATATAAGACTCGTGAATTATTCAGCGAGCTGAACAAACGCCATTGGTTACATTCTGACCATTTTCCCCTATCTTATCGGCTCCATCTCTGCCTCTGAGATGGAGCCAATCTTGCTTTATAGACCAGTACTAACCTTGACATAGTCATCCCATGGTTGTAATATTTTTGAATATATCCTACCCATGTCAACGCGTCTACCTTTCATAATGTGCTTGGGGGGCGGCCAATTTACTCGCGGTAATTGCTGGATACAAGATACAAAACATAAAATATTTTATTTAAGGAGTATTAAATGAGCAAAGTAATTGCCCTGGCAGGTAAAGGCGGCACTGGTAAGACCACCATAACAGCCCTGTTGCTGAAATATCTACTCGAAAAAAAAATGACTCCTGTTCTTACTGTTGATGCCGATGCCAATGCAAATCTCAATGAACTTCTGGAGCTTGATGTCCCTAAAACTCTTGGTCAGATTCGGAAAGAAATGAAAGGAGAGATCCCCCCTGGCATGAGCAGGGATCAGTTCATGGAGATGAAAGTTCACCAGGCCATGATTGAAGAAAAAGGCTTTGACCTGCTGGTCATGGGGCAGCCTGACGGGCCAGGATGTTACTGTGCTGCCAATCAATATCTTGCCATGACCATGGACAAGTTAGCCGGAAACTATAAATGGATCCTGGTTGACAACGAAGCCGGCATGGAACACTTGAGCCGTATGAACCTGCGGACCATTGACCATATGCTGATTATTTCCGACCCCTCTGCCCGCGGCATCCTTACCGCTGGCAGAATCGCCGATATCACCGGGCCTCTCCAGCTTGATGTCAAAGAAAGGCATTTCATCGTTAACCGCACCCCCGACCCGATACCGGCAGTCCTGGAGGAAAAAATTAATGAGGCGGTTAACAATGCTGAAAACATGGAGCTGGCAGGGATTATCTCCTCAAGTGATGAGTTAATAGAGCGGGAATTAAACGGTAAGTCTTACCTTAATGTACCTGATGATAGTGCGGTTATCAAACAGGCTTTTACAATCTTTGACCGTATCTTCGCCTGAGCAATGAAAATCATAGCAAAACAATCAACATCTATGGTTGAGCTGATCAAGGTCGGCAAGTCATACCCCCCCAATATTCAGGCTCTGTCTGGAGTTTCTTTAAGTATAAAAAAAGGAGAACTGGTTTTTCTCACCGGCAGAAGCGGGGCAGGTAAAACCACTCTGCTCCGGCTGCTATGCGGAATTGAAAAGACCAGCAATGGGCTTATTGAAATCGACAGGCTGGATTTAAACAGATTATCCATCCGCCAGATCCAGGCATTACGACGCAGGACAGGTATGGCTTATCAGGATTTCAAACTGCTCCCCGACCAAACTGTAGCAGGAAATATTGCCATGTCCATGGAGGTCTGTTATCGAAATAAATCTTTTATTAATAAGCAAATCAAAATGTTACTTGAGCAACTTGGTATCCGTGATAAAATAAACAAAAAGGCCAGTCAGCTATCTCGTGGTGAGCAGCAGAGAGTAACTATTGCCAGGGCTCTTGCCAATAATCCTGAACTTGTTTTAGCCGATGAGCCGACCGGTAACCTTGATGCAGAGACTTCTGCAAAAGTTATGGAGCTTTTTCATCGTCATCAACAGCGGGGAGCGACCATCCTGATAGCCAGCCATGATATCACCATCATGAATAGTGACCATGGACATAGAATTGTTGAACTACGGAATGGCAGAGTTATCAATGATACCGGTACCAGTATACCAAAGCGACTTGCAGACAAGTCATAACAGGCGGCAGGTCTTCACATGGCCGCTTCACTGCCGCCGCTTCACTGC
>CAYRGM010000195.1:0-3365 GCA_964423765.1 uncultured Desulfobulbaceae bacterium | reverse complement strand
ACAAGATATCTAACAACAATAGGGCAAATCGGGAAGTTAATTATTTTTCGTTCCGAGGCAATGACCGCCCTTGAGCTGATTATTGCGAAAACCAAGAAAAAACCGCCTGACAAGCCATTCAGATTGTGGGTCGATCAGGTTCGAGGATTTCCAAGAGTTAGCACTGTGGTCAGCGGCACGGTTTTGTCAGGGGCAATCAAAGTAAACGATGAGCTGGAAATATTACCTGATAAGATAAGAACCCGGGTTCGCTCCCTTGAGGAACATGGACGCAAGATTAATGAAGCTGTCGCCGGACAGAGAATAGGGCTGAATCTTCACCGGATTAAACTTGCCGATATCAAACGAGGCATGTGTCTCGTTCAGCCTGAAACATTGATGGCTGCTTGTCGTTTTAATGTAGAGATACAACCCCTTCGACATACCGGAGAGATCATCAAGGACAGACAGAAAGTTAAACTGTACATTGGCACCTCGGTTCACAATGCCACGGTCAAGTTTATCAGTCCCACTCTGCCTGAAAAAGGCGGGCACGGTCTTGTGCAGTTGCAGCTGATAAAATCGGCGGCAATTATGGCCGGAGACTATTATGTCATATCACCTTTGAACAGAAATACCATTATTGCCGGTGGTAGAGTGTTGGAACTTGCCGAGGAGAAAATTCGCAAAGCCAACAAAATCAGGACAACCTCACGCCTTAACGCCCTGTTGGCCAATGACCTTGAAGGTTATGTCGAGCAACTCTGCCTACTGCATCCTGGACGACCTATTGACCCGGAACAACTCACTGCCAGTTTGATCTGGCCGCAAGGGATTGTGAAAAAATATATTGAATCCAGCGTCGGCAATGATGAATTGATCATTCTGACCAGCGGTCGGGTAGTTCGAGTCAGGGAGCTTGCACAATTTAAAAAGATTTTTGCAGAAATCGTCACCAAATCGTTTATGTATCAGCAGAATAGAAAGCCTGTACAGATTCGGGAGATCCTCCACAAATGCAATCCACCCTGCCATGAAGACTTGGCGTTTTTAATCGTGAAGGAACTCTGTATAGAGGGTAAATTTATCAAGGAAAAAGGCGGTATTAGGCCTGCTGCTTTTGAACAAAAGATTCCAGAGGAATTGGTCCAGGTGGCCGATTCGCTGCTCCGTTTCGCAGATAAGCAGGGAATTCGTCCTTTTAGTGCTGAATATTTCATTAAAACTACTACAGAAAAAATCACTCTGCCCCAAGTGCAGAGAACACTCGATTTTTTTTGTAAGATTGAAAAAATGATCCGTTTGAAAAACGACCGTTATCTGACCATTTCAGCCATGCTGGAGATCAAGAAAAAAGTTCTCTACTGGGTGGACAAAAATGGAGAAATCTGCCTGCGAGACTGTAAGGATGCTTTGGATTTCAATCGAGGACTGGGGCTACCGGTACTGGAATATCTTGATCAGATCGGGTTCACAGCACAACATGGCCAAGGACGAATAGTCGTTAACAAGACAATAAATACAACCACCTGAGAGTAAGTAAGGGGAAATAAGGGGTCAGGTCTGCCCCCCATTGATATGCCATTGATACCGGAAGAGGATGCATTGCCTTAATGCCGATATCGTTATTTCCTATGGATCAATAAAGGTTTAATCAATATTTCCTGTTTGCATAAAAAGAACCCCTTGATTACTTTGCACTACAGTTACGAGATGAAAAGGCTAAGTTATTTCTTTCCGAACCCTTAGCCTGAACCCAATTCCATTCACGACAAACTATCAGGGACAAAGTTCTACGGCTCTCATCCAGATTATCCGCTATTAGTTGACGGAATGTCTATGAACCTGCCCCATGCTACAGTTACCACCTTTTCATAGTTTTTTGTTATGGCTGGTCAATTTGCTCCAGCCATGCTGGTTAATATAGAATTTTTTTTGCCCGCCGGGCATTATGTTTTATAATCTTACCAGGAGGAATCATGAAAAAAAGTATGAAAAAAATTGCTTTGCTTTGCTGTCTAACGGCACCGTTTATTGTCGGCTGTGCCGTTGAAAAACCGCAATTAGCTGGAGCTGGAACAGCAGCAGTTATGGCTGCTCAGGAGGAAAGCACTATTGCAGGAAGAGTTGTCGGTAGATCTAACCTGGCAAAAACCTTTTCCATTCAGGTGGGCAGGGGTGATCAAGCCCGCACCAGTATGTTGCTGTTTGATGATAAGACAACCGGGCTTGAATTTGCAAACAAAAGGGAAAAGGTAACGGTTACTTATAAGCAGATTGACGGAGCCATGGTTGCTATTTCTGTCAAGCTGAACCTGGCCGAACTGCCTCCAGGTGTCGTGGAAATAAAAACCGATGAACTAAAAGCAATCATTGATAGAGGCGAAGAAATTTTTTTAGTTGATTCAAGGCCAGCCAGACGGTTTAATCAGGCACATCTGCCGGGTGCGGTCAACATTCCGATGGACAAGCTGCAAGAAAAGGGAGCAGCGATTCTTCCCAAAGATAAGAATACCTTGCTGGTTTTTTATTGCGGAGGTCCCACATGTCCCTTTTCTCCCAAAAGTGCCGCTCTGGCGTTAACATTTGGATATACTGATGCTCGTGCTTATCTTGAAGGTGAACCTGCCTGGACTGCCAGAGGTTTTCCTCTCTATGCATCCAATCAGTTTGTAAGCACTGCTAATATTGTCCTACTTGATCTAAGGTCAGCTGAAAAGGCTGTTGCCGGGCGGATTCCCCGATCTGTGGTCATCCCTTTTGAAGAAGTTTTTGATCGTTTTGGTGATATTCCCCGTAGAGCTCCGATTGTTCTGTACTCTGATAATCGAGAGGAGGTAATGGAAGTTTTTGTTGACCTCTTGGAATACGGGTTTAGGCGGGTTTCTCTGGTCCAGGGTAACTTTCAGGGCTGGGTTGATGCCGGTGGGGAGCTTGAAAAAGGGGTAGATATTTTAACCGAAATAAACTGGCAGAGGATACTTGGCAAGGGAGAGATTACTATTGCCGACTTCAGAGCAGCCATGAAAGGTAAGACTCCCAATGTCAAGATTATTGATGTCCGAACTAGGACAGAAGTTGCCGGGCTTGATGTTGTACAAAACGCGGTGAATATTCCTTTGGATGAGATTCCCGCCGCGGTTGGCAACCTGCCAAAAGACAAGAAAATTCTTATTAACTGTGCTGTTGGGGTCAGGGCTGAGCTTGCCTATAAGCAACTTAGGGATGCAGGGTTTAATGTGAAATTTCTCATCTATGATAGAGGCGATATATAGACGATACAGAGTATGATTATATGATAATCCGTAACCCGTTCACCAGCACCTCACTTGTCTACCTTGTGGAAGACATATACTATGTTGACTGACCTGGAAGCCGTTTTTCGT
>CAYRGM010000194.1:0-3394 GCA_964423765.1 uncultured Desulfobulbaceae bacterium | reverse complement strand
ACGGTTGAGTATTTTAATTGCCCGGGATCGTATTCAGCAGAAAGAGCCTTCTTTTATGCCCATGCTCCAGAAGGATTTGTTAGAGGTTATCAGAAAGTATGTGGATATTGATCAGAAGGATTTTTCCGTCACCATGGATAGTGAAAATGACTGTGAAGTTCTGGAAATAAATGTTGTTCTTCCTGGAAATGCTAAGTTCAACTGACCGCAGTGCAGCGTGGCACGGTCAGTTGAAATGTTTTGTTATACATTAGGAGCTGGACTGGTCGCCGCTATTAGGTGCAATCAACAGCAAAGAAAGTGGTGTTTTTTGAATTATGAAAATATACTTGGATAATTGGTAACTATTCAGCGAGATGAACAAACTCCCATAAACTTGGGCTGTAACTGTTCAGATGTGCTTTATATTCGTTTATTTTGAGCTTCGCAGCGTACTAATGCTACTCAAGAAGCTCAAAATGGGCGAAGATGGAGTGCAGCTGAATAGTTACGATAATTGTTGTTTTAATAGGCCATTTGACGACCAGTCACAGCTTAGGATATTGTTGGAGACCGAAGCTAAGTTGAATATACAGGAGAATATTCGTTCAGGTATTTTTACTCTTATTTGGTCATATGTATTGGATTATGAAAATAGTAAAAATCCATTTCGTGAAAGAAAAGAGCAAATTGAGAAATGGCGGGCATACTCCGAAGTTGATATAGAAGAGGAAAACAAAATCATCGAAATGGCATCAGCTATAAATGCTCATGGTATAAACAAATTTGATTCATTGCGTATTGCATGTGCTATTTATGGGGATGCAGACTATTTTCTTACAACTGATGATAGAGTACTCGAAAAGTCCACATTAATCCACAATGTGACAATAACAGATCCAATTGGATTCATTAAGGAGTTGTCATTATGATAACTGATACTGAAATAAAAGCACAGGGAGTACAGATTCTTGCGACGCATCTAGGGGATGTTGAAATGGAGAGATTTATTGCACTTATCCAAAGAGAGCCTTTTGATTATACTAAGTGGCATCAAAACCTAGATGATGAAATAAGTATAAATGAATTAAGCCGGAGAGCAATGGCTCTTAGAAATAAACGCACCTGACAAAGCAAATGTACACGGATGGTGACATTAGTTGATGTAAACATTGGTAGTTAGACCTGCCCATGTCACAGCGATCACCTTTCATAGTTTGTCTAAGGGCTACCTTGATTTTCAAGGCACCCTAAGGTCTGACCAGTCTGGTTCAGCCAGGTTGGTCAGGGAATAGAAGTCAGAAAACACGCTTTATGTTTTATCAGCAATTCTGACCTGTTCTCCGTTGTACTCAACGATATCACCGGCTCTGGTTTTGCGGCGTTTTCTGGTTTCCACTTCTCCGTTGACCAAAACAAGTCCTTTGCTGATCATGAACTTTGCCTCGCCGCCGCTGGTCGCCATATTTTCAATTTTCAGAACTTTATAAAGCTCGATATACTCCCCGCTAATGGCAAGGCTGGTCATGCCGGAATCCTGGTTTGCCATTTTATTTCCAATTATTTGTGTTCCTTGAAGGAGATGGTGATTGAGTTTCGGGATGAACGAAATTCTCGATAAGCAGTGTTTGATTTGTCCAGCATTATCTTTGAGGCTATAACAGAGTCGGTCTCCTTGTATTTATCGGAGAGGTAGATAATTTCCCTGATACCTGCCTGAATAATCACTTTGGTACATTCGTTGCAAGGGAAGAGAACTACAAAAATACGACAATCGCGAAGATCATAAGAGGTGGAGTTGAGTACGGCATTTAGCTCGGCGTGGCAGACAAAAGGATATTTTGTATCAAGATATTTGCCCTCTCTTGCCCAAGGCAACTCATCATCAGAGCATCCCCAGGGAAAACCATTATATCCGACCCCGACAATTTTGTTTTGGGAGTTGGCTACACATGCTCCGACCTGGGTGTTTGGATCTTTGGAACGAAGTCCTGCAAGTAGAGCCACTGCCATGAAGTATTCATCCCATGAAATATAATCGCTTCGTTTGCCGCTCATTTCTATTTTTACTTATTCCTAAGTTGAGAGATTTTTTAACTTGATCTGCACTGATCTCTTGCACGCCAAGGATTTCCGAAAATCCTCAACAGACCAACGGGTATGCCTGCGGTTTTCTTAGAAGCCTTGGCGCACAATCCGGCACTATATAGTGCCGGATCAGCACATATCTGCGTCATAAAATCGCTCAATTTAGGTTATTGTGATTTTGTTTGCTGGCGGCGTTTGCGCCAGTCATCATTACCTTCAACCTTATCAGTAAATTTCTTGATGCTCTGGAAATAATAATCGCCGGCAACTGCCATCAAGGTGTTGTGGTCAGCTCCAGGAACAATGAAAAACTCTTTACTGCGAGCTCCGCTGTCAGCCATGAGTTTTTCAGCCTGGCTGGCAGGAATAAGATTATCAAACTGACCATGGAGTATCAGAGTTGGTTTGGTGATTTTGGTGATTTTTTCCAGGTTGTTGTAGGTATCTTCTTCTTTTATCGAAAGTTTACTTAAGTCTATGCCGAGAGTCTTTGCCAGGGATATGGTTTCAGCAAAACCTGACTCGATTATTATGCCCTTGATCTCTTCGTTGTATTTTGCAGCCAAATCAATAGCGTTACCGCTGCCAAGTGAACGACCCATCAGGAAAAGTGATTTGTTGTAGTCATTACTCTCAAGCCAGAGTTTCAGCTGTTGGTATAGAATGTCTCCATCTTCAAGCATGGCCTTAAAAGATGGTTCTCCGGTACTCCAGCCGTAGCCGCGATAATCGGTTATTAGAAAATTAAGACCTATTTGCTGGTATAATTTACCTATGTCATCATAATCAGGGACGGTCTCGCCATTACCATGAAAAAATAAAATGGTTGGTGCGTTTTTATCAGCGATGAACAGGCGACAGCCAATCATGACATCCGCTTCGATCTTTATATCAATATCTACTGTCTGTGCCGGGAGAGTTGTTCTTCTTATTTTGCGGGGGTGAAAAAGGATAGCAGTTACTTCTGGGTGATTCATATTTTTTATAGTCATTGTTTCTTTGCTTTCAGTTTATTCCGGCTGGTTGCACCCGGACAAGTTTGTTTAGCGGTTTTCTTAAGAAGCCTTGGCATACAAGATATCGGAGTCTCGCTTCGCTCGCTTACCTAGCACATATCTCCGTCATAAAATCGCTCAATTCAGGCATATTGGTCAGCAGCTAGGGGTAACTGACCATGGGTCGCAAAATACAGTTTTTATAAGAATATTATTATTTTTCCATGATCTTTTTAGTCACCCATTAATTGCTTTATCGCAAGAATTATCAATACATATCTACAGTATATTCATGGTAATACTATTTGTCAATTCTATTGCAATGCATCTAG
>CAYRGM010000193.1:0-3409 GCA_964423765.1 uncultured Desulfobulbaceae bacterium | reverse complement strand
TAACTATCTGTAATAAGAGGAGTTTTTTCTCGCCTATTACGAAGTTGGGTTAGTTGCATGGCAAACACCGCAAAAAATAAATTCATTCCCCTGCTGTGGCGTGTCACAGCAGTTTAAGAAGCTTTGAAAAGCGGGAAACTTCAGTCTGTTAATAATTGATTATTATTTTTGCGATTGAAAGCAGTCTTTACGCTCGCGCTTATAATCCTGCAAAGTTCATCACACTCTTTATATAAACTTGCACACTCTTGCTTTGGTATCATCTGGCTCTGCCAGCCTTTTTTGTATATCATCGCCTTTTGCCATATCAAATAATCAATAATCAATTGATAATAATTAATTGTAAAGTTAACGACATCAACTGATGATATCGCACCACGCGTGACACATAACCATGATGATACAATTGCCCGAAAATGAAAATTCCTATGCTATCAAGATATGCCCTACAGGGCAAACTTAGATGTAGCTAAAAAAATAGCTCTATGCTACAGTGTAAAATTATTGCATGATAAATATTTTACATTAAGAAACAATCAATATTTACAATCGGTTAATTCGTACATTATTCAACAGGAGAAATATAATGATCAACACAAGACTAATTGTATCAGCATTAACCTTGATATCTATAACTCTGCTTCTTACTGCTTCGCTGTCGGCATCGCCATCATATAGAGGTACCGACGGGCAGATCACAGTTTATATGTCCGGACCGGGAAGCCTGGCTAATAGACTGGAAAAAGCATTTGAAAAAAATAGAGGGGATGTCCTGACAGTTCTCAATGCAGGTGGTGGTTCTCTGGCCAAAAGAATCTGGGCAGAGAAAGCGGCCGGTAAAATTCATGTGGATGTACTGTTAAGTTCAGAACCGATTCTCTTCCTTGCCCTGAAACGGGAAAACTTATTAGAGCGATATGTTTCACCGGAAACTGCGGCATTTAGAGAGGCTTATCTCTTTGGCGACGGTTACTTCACCCCGGTTAATGCACGATACGGTGTCATCGTTTACAGTACTGTCAATGTTTCCGCAAAGGAAATCCCTACCTCTTTTGCTGATTTAAAAAAACCGCACTGGGAAAATCGCTTGGCTTTTGCTGATGCTACTCAATCGTCCACAGCTCTTGCCTTAAATGTTGGTATCTATCAGGCATTTGGTAATTCATGGGAGTTGCAGGAAGCAATGAAAGCTAATGATGTCATGCTCCTTACCCGTAACTCTGCGGTGGCAACAAAGGTAAAAACCGGTGAAGTTGATGCTGGTATAATTCCCCATGACGGGGTTTTACGAGCCATTAGAAAGGATGAAAAAGATGGTATCACCTCTCCTTTGGCCATTGCCTGGCCAACAGAAGGAGCAATTAGTTTACAAAGACCGGTGGGCATTATTGCTAACCCGGACCGACCAGCAAAGAATAATCAGCTTACCAGAGAATTTGTTGATTTTGTCTTATCTGTTGAGGGGCAGGAAATTGCCCGACGGTTTGGCTTTATTTCAGTTAGGAATGATGTCCCCCCACCGGCTGGGCTGCCGACTGATATCAAAAAAACAGTTGTTGACTGGCAACAGGGTAGTAAATATGAACAAGAGTTAAGGGCTGCTTTTGAAAGGATCATGGCTGGTCGTTAAGGAATGCCCGCAATCCAATTTTAAAATTGAGAATTGATAATTGATAATTTTCGAACAGGCATCGTAAACGCCCTATAAAATGCCCTGTTTTTTGGGACAATTTTCTTTCCTGCTTCACCGGTCTCATCTGCCGTCCTCGTCAACTGTCTGGATTTGGTAGAGACGGGTTTCAAACCCGTCTTCACTGTAGCGACCGGCATGGCTGATGGTTGCGGAAGGAGACGGGTTTGAAACCCGTCTCTACGGTGGCGGTGATATTAACACCTAAGTTGATGTTGCGACTGGCTTATTTTTGCTAAAATAGTTATGTTTTTAAAAGCTCAGGAGTAAGCCACTTAAACACCCACCATTACCCATGGTGAGTGTTTTTAATAATCACAACAGAATCATTGACTCTCAAAAAAACAACTTTTATAAGTCTATGATGACATTTTGAAAACAGTATTCTTAAAAAAATCATCATGGACAACCCCAGTCAACAAAGTCTCAAGACAACCCTCAAAAACACACTGATAACTATCAGGTATTCGCTTATCGGTAGTGGCAATACTCCAGCTGGTACCGCTGTTGCTCTCGGGTCATATTTTCTGGTAATATTACTGGTACTCTACCCGCTTACCACTCTCCTCTTAAACAGCTTTGGCATTTCAGCCCGCTCTTTCCAGCCAACCCTGCAAGCCTATATAACCAGTATAACCACCGCCGGCAACTTCTCAGCCTTGGTTAATACCCTCTATGTGGGTCTTTTCTCCACATTCTTTGCCATTCTTTTTGGAGCAACGCTTGCCTGGATAGTAGTCAGAACAGATTTCAAGTACAAAAAATTTATTAAAATCAATACATTTTTAACCCTATGTATTCCATCTTATGTCTATGCCATTGCCTGGATAGATATCTTTCGCCGCAACGGCAAATTAGATCGGATATTAAGTAGTATCTGGGAGGATTTCAACTATCAATTTGATACCTATTCATTGGAAGCAGTAATTATCATTATCTCAATTAATCTATACCCCATTGTCTTTATGGCAATTTCACATGCCCTGCAAAACTCCAACCGCTCCCTCGAAGATGCAGCGACTTTAAGTGGAGCCAGTCGACTGAGAACAACTTTAACCATATCACTGCCATTAATCGCTCCAACCTTCTTATCAATTGGTCTTTTTGTCTTCAGCCGGGCTATTTCCAACTTCAGCGTCCCGGCCTTTATTGCGTTTCCGGCTGGCATAGAAGTGCTGACAACTCGCATCCTCAGTGCTTTAAATAATCTTGATCTTTCTCTTGCCAGTACAATTTCGGTTTTTTTACTGTTAACTTCCCTGTTTATCTTTTATCTGCATGACTATCTTTTACAAAATAAAAAGTTTACCACCATCTCTTCCGCCAGCAGTACTGCACCAATAATCAAAATAACCTCCAACAAACTGCTGCTGACGGTGTCGGTCTTTTTGTTTCATATAATTACTACAATTTTACCATTAATGGCTCTGTTGGTTACATCACTTGCCAAAAGAAGCTCACTACCCTTTAATTTTGATAATATTACCCTGATCAATTATTTGAGTTTACCGGAAATCCCCCTTGCCATCCGGGCCTTCTATAACAGCGTTGCCTATGGCATTATTGCCGGAATAAGTGCTATAATAATTGCCATTGGCATTATTTTTGTCTCATATAAAACAAAAATATATGGTCATAAAACCATCGAGGCCATTGCCTCACTGCCCATGGCAACTCCCGGTATTGTCTTAGGGATTGCCGCTATCTTAACCTGGGCAG
>CAYRGM010000192.1:0-3415 GCA_964423765.1 uncultured Desulfobulbaceae bacterium | reverse complement strand
CTATCTGTAATAAGAGGAGTTTTTTCTCGCCTATTACGAAGTTGGGTTAGGGTTCGGAAAGAAATAACTTGTGCTTTTTCAGCCGTAAATGTGCCACAGGTTCGGTTGACTTTGTATCTTCGCAACCGCAGCATAGCTATGCTATGTGAGGATTGTGAAGATACAAAGTCAACTGAAGATGTGGTACAGTTACGAGATGAAAAGGCCAAGTTATTTCTTTCCGAACCCTTATGGGTGGTTAATGGACATCTGTAATGGAACCTGTAAGCAGGATCCAGGTGTCACGGTTTATGAAAACAACTTACCTGACCCCTTTTTTTCAAGTGCAAGACTGGTCATATTCAACTTTTCACCTTGGATATTATCCAGAACAGTTCTGCCTTTTAATAGGGGTTTGAGACCTTCAGTGCTATGCTTACGATTAATTAAATTCCTGCCCGATTGGGAACACCGGCATGAGTTAGCACTACATAACAATATTATGAGTGCATAACAAATATGAGGATATACGCAGGGGAAGCGATTGTCAAGAAAAATAGTGAAAATTGTAGTACAGACATCGTAAATTGAGAATTGAGAATTGATAATTCTCGAACATCAAAAGGGCTTGATTATCAGAGGGCAGGGAAAGAAGTAAAAAAATTATCCCAAAAACAGGGCGTTTTTAGAGGGCGTTTACGATGTCTGTAGTACTTGTTGACCCGTATCTCCTTGCCGATCTCCCATATTTTTTTCAAAATAATCAGACAGGAACCCCATAATGACATCAGAAAAAAATAAGCAGTTTCCATGGTGGCAGTTGTTTCTTGCTCTGCTAATTATTGGGATTGCCTAGTTTGGCTCTGTTTTTTTAAGTAATCTTAAAGGTTCTTCCGGTATTTAGCCAAATACATTGCTTCACCTCCCATCGCAGTTAGTCGTATTGTAGAATATGATGGCAAAACAGTTACATATTGGTATCGTGACCATAAAAGCAAAGCGAAGAAAGTGGAAACCGTCTCCGTCTTTATATTCATAGGCATAATGGTGCAACATATACTGGTGAAAGGGTTCAAACGAGTACGCTATTACGGTCTTCAGGCAACAAAGAGTTTTAGTAAATGGTGCGAAATTATCAAGGAAGGAATACGTAAAATAGGCAAGGCAGTTAAGGGGACTTATGAAATTGTATCCCCGAAGAAATACCAGGAAAGATACCGTGATGTTACAGGTAAGGATCCTTTTATTTGTCAGTATTGCGGTGGAGAGATGATATTGTGGAAGATTTGGCATCCGAAGTGTGGATACATCTTTGATGAGGAAGAAGAAATTAAGCAGGATAAGTATGGAGTTAAGAACTGGTTTGAAGAGAGAAGTGGAGACACCGTTCGGCCCACCGCCCAAGGAATACAACTACCGTTGTTTCCTTTGCCAGTTTGAGATTGGTGTTAATGAGGCCATTATCGATGCAGAAATAGGCTCAGCCAAGTTTAACGGATATTATTATGATGGCTTTATGCCTGTTCTGCATTGCCTCGCTTACCTAGCACATATCTGCGTCATAAAATCGCTCAATTCAGGTTTAACAAATAACCATAATGAATGCTTACCATAATGTATCTAATGCAAACGCAAATAAAAACAGGAACAGGAAAGGTAAAAATAAAAATATTTATTTTGCTCTTCCTGACGGCTTTACTTATTTTACCTTCAGGCAATGTTCAGGCAAAAGAAATACCCTCCTCCCCTGTCCTTGCCAATATCACAGTGCTTGACCTGCAAACAGCCCAAAAAATAGCTCTGCAAAATAATCCAACTATTGCAGAAGCAATGAGCAGGATAGAACAGGCAAAAGCAAGAGTAGACCAGGCTGCTGCAGAATGGTGGCCTCGTCTCGATATCAGCATGAGCGGCAGCAGAACCTGGGTTTCTGATTCCATGCATGAAAGAAATTTAAAGATGTCCCATCGTGATGGGCAACCTGCTGCACAAAGAAGAGATGAATTTAGTAGTTCAATGCAGGCTACCTGGGTATTGTTTGCCGGGTTTTACAGAAAATTTAAGCGACAACAGGCTGAAATAAATAAACAAACCCTTACATCTGTTAGCCAAAACAGCAGAAGATTGATAAGGGTCGCGGTTGCTGAATCTTTTTTAAATGCTCAGTTAGCCCAAACCAACCTCAATATTGCCAGGAGCGATGAAGAATTTTATCAACACCAGCTTGTTGACGCAAAAAACCGCTACGAGGCAGGGGCCGGATCATGGGGAGATGTTCTCAATATCAGGGTCCAGCTCAACTCTGCCAAAACAGGCCTTATCTTTTTCAAACAAAGTGTTGAAGTATCAAAATATGGTCTTGCCGCTCTCATGGGCATCAACAATGCCGTGCTTCCCCAAGGGATGAGGCTTGCTGCACTTGATAAAAAACAGGTTATTTCCAGTAAAACTGGAAAAAATAAAAGTGAAGAGTTAATTAACCAAGCATTATCGGCAAGACCAGATATTAGGAGCCTTGAATTACTGCTCCAGGAGAGCAAAGCTGGTCAAGGTATGGTTCGCTCCAGATTTTATCCAAAAATCCAATTTGTTAGTGCTATTAATGGTGTCCGTCAGGAAGACCTGGCATTTACCAATGATGATTTTAGCAGCCGGGTTCAAATTAACGCATCATGGAATCTTTTTGCTGGTGGAGCAGACAGAGCCAGGTTACTTGAGTTACGGCATAAAGAGCGGGAGATTACCCATAGCCTGTCCTCACTTCGCAATCAGGTAATCAGTGAAGTGCGACAAAATTTGGCATTATTGGAGGCAGCGAGAGAACAGGTTCGTCTCCAACGGGAAAGTGTTGAGCTGGTTCAGGAAAATAGAGAGATGGCAAGGAGTGAATATGAAGCTGGAGTAGCTTCACTGATTCGTCTCAATGAAGCCCAGCGGAATCTAAACAAAACTTGGAGCAGGCTTGCCCAGGCTCTGGTCAGTTATCATCAGGCCAGACATCGGCTCCTTGCTGCAACCGGAGAAAATTCCAATTTATTTGCAGGAATTCTGAATAATAAAGTAAAAAATAACCGCTAATTATCACTGACAATTGTAACTTTTCCAAAAGTTCTGGTAAAGCAAAAAAACCGTATGTTCCATGATTTGCTCCTGTATTAATGCACAAGATATCAGTACATATCTTCGTCATAAAATCGCTCAATTTTGGAGAAGTCATGTGGTTTACTGTTAACAGGTTGTAATGTAATGGTTTTTTCTTGGCCAGCTATGTCCGGTATAAAAAACACTACTTTTTGCGAAATAGGATTGCGAAAAGAGAGCTGATGGAATAAAATTACAAAAGATTTGGGCGAATCGTGATTTTTTTAGGTGACTATAAAAAAGCTGAAGTTTCCCGCTTTTCAAAGCTTCTTAAACTGCTGTGACACGCCACAGC
>CAYRGM010000191.1:0-3422 GCA_964423765.1 uncultured Desulfobulbaceae bacterium | reverse complement strand
GACGAATAGGTAAGCGAGGAACGAGACTCCGTGAGGTGCTACCCGAATATTTACTTTAGCTTGTAACCTGAGTTGAGCAATTTCTTATCTTTTTTATCTCTTTATTTTTTTCTTCAACATCAGCAGCCATTTTCCGGCCATAAAGACCAAGGGCATCCTGGAGCTTCGAGTCATGCAATGCCAGTATTCTTGCCGAAAGAACAGCCGCATTTTCGGCCCCATCTCTGCCGATGCCCATGGTTGCCACCGGGACACCTGGTGTCATCTGCACTGTTGATAACAAGGCATCAAGACCATTTAATGGGGAACTGTTTATTATGGGAACCGCAATAACCGGCAGACTCGTATGAGCAGCTATGAGCCCGGCAAGATGGGCGGACATACCGGCACCGGCAATAATAATCTCAAGCCCTCTATCAGCTGCTGTTTTGGCATATTCAATCACCTGCTCAGGTGTATGATGGGCGGAGCTTATACAAAGCTCATGACAAATCCCCGCAAACTCGAAAAAATCAACAGCCGCCTGCATGACCGATAAATCGGCATCATTAGCCATGACAATCCCGACCCTGGGACATTTTTTGTTGCCCTTTGCCTGACGATGCAGAGCCCGGTGACCTATATCCCGGCGAAAATAACAGCCCTGCCATTTAATCAGGTCAACTGCCCGATAAGCAAGAGCAATACTTTTTTTGATTGTTTCACCCATGGCAGTAACTCCCAGCACCCTGCCCCCGGCTGTAACAGTTCTTCGGTTTTTAATGGTTGTACCAGCATGAAAAACCATTACTTCTTTGATCTTGGCTGCTGTCGTCAAGCCACTGATCGGTTTTTCAGTTGAATACTGAGCTGGATAACCTTCCGAGGCCATAACCACACAGACTGCCGGACGGGGATCAATGTCAAGCTCGATCTGATCCAGCCTCTCGTCAATAACTGCCTCAAGGATTTCAATCAGATCAGATTTTAACCGCATCATCAAGGGCTGGCATTCAGGGTCACCAAACCGGCAATTATATTCCAGAACCTTAATTTCATCCCCATCAATCATCAGACCGGCATAGAGCATTCCTTTATAGGGTCGACCTTCGTTCAACATGCCTCGGATTGTTGGAAGCATTACCTCATTCATTACCCGCATACTGATATGTTCATCAATGACCGGGGCCGGAGAATAAGCCCCCATGCCGCCGGTGTTGGGCCCCCGATCACCTTCAAAAACAGCTTTATGATCCTGTGACGACGGCAGAGGCAAAATCGTTTTCCCGTCGGTAAAGGCGATAAAGGATGCTTCCTCACCTTGAAGAAACTCTTCAACCACAAGCCTGCTGCCAGCCTCACCAAATTCCCTGTCTTTCAGAATTCTATCCACTGCCATTTTCGCTTCATCCCTGGAGTTGGCAATAATTACCCCTTTGCCGGCAGCAAGACCATCAGCTTTTACCACACATGGGATAGCAATCTTGTCTATATATTTCTTGGCCGCAGATGCCTTAGAAAACGACTTGTACGCCGCTGTAGGGATTGCATATTTCTTCAGAAAATCCTTAGTGAAGATCTTGCTGCCTTCAAGGATAGCCGCTTTTTTTGTGGGCCCGAAAATCTGCAATCCATTTTCCTCAAACAGATCAACTATACCTGCTGCAAGCGTATTTTCAGGGCCGACAATGGTCAGATCTATTTTTTCTTTCAAGGCAAAAGCAAGTAAGCCTTCAAGATCATCTGCCCCATATTTGATGCAAGTGGCAAGTTTTCTGATTCCGGCATTTCCGGGGGCACAGAAAACTTTATCTACCTTTTCCGACTGATTTACCTTCCATACCAATGCATGTTCACGACCACCGGAACCAATGATCAATACCTTCATACATCTCTCCTCGTGTAAGCATTTATAAAAAATATAACCTGAATTGAGCTATTTTATGACGCAGATATGTGCTGATATCTTGTGTGCCAAGGCTTCTAAAAAAATCTTCAACAGACCAACGGGTATGTCTGCGATTTTTTTTAGAAAAACTCAGTGAAAAAATAACAGGAAAGGACTTCCGTTATGCCAGCTATTCCCGAAGCAAACAAGCTTAACCGGTTGAAATCATTATTTTTTTTCGTTTAATGTTTACGAAAGAGTTGATTTTAAGATTAATAATATCAGCCAGTTATGACACTTCGGGAACTGCTGCCGTTATGCCTATCTCTATTAAAGTAATTCCCTGTTCCACAGACCTTTATAGTTTGTAATCAATTGATATAATTCGACTATAAACACATCGAAAAAAATGCCCCCAGATAACAAACAAATCCAATGACAATGGATATGAAAATATTTTCTATTCACATCATCCATCATTTATAACCGGCAGCCCTAAGAATGCAAGGGAAAAGCTGTTCCTAAAACTCCTCCCCAAAAACAGTTGAAAAACATTATAGTAATTCTTAATATTAATAAAAGCCAAAGGCAGACTTGACCCCTTTTTGACCACTTTTTGACCCCTTTTAGGCATGCTATTAGCCGGAATGACAAGGAAATCGTCCCAAAAAACAGGGCATTTCCATGTGGTGTTTACGATGTCTGTAAACGGGATTTACTGAATCTTTATGTTTAATTGAACCGTTATTGGGTTGATATCTTACTAAAATTACTCCATATCATTATGCAAAATAGGTTCAACACAATATTGTGTTCTCAGATTTCAAATTGCCCGCAAACATGTCAAAACTTATGGGACGGAGTACTATTTGTTATCTATCCTCATCTTAGGGAGTACCCATGACACCATGGCCAGGGAAGGGGTCAAGTCTACCGTTGACTGCATAATGAAATAGAAAGATGACTGCTGGGCAAGATGGATTGAAGCGGTCGCTGGCGTCAATTGTCAAAGGAAAACCTACGAAGGTTTAATTTGTTGTTTGGGTTTCAACCAAGGACACACACCCAGTTTTCTCCAATTATTTCTATGTCCATATCGTTTCAACATGGGGATAATCAATAATTTTTTCATCCTTTGTAACCAGCGGCACCCCCATACTGATTGCAGTTGCCGCAATCAGCCGATCTGCGGGATCAGCATGGAAATTTCCAGGTAAAGATACTGAACGAAGAGCTATGGTATTGTCTACCGGCATAAAACAAATAAACGGTAAACCCTCGCTCTTACGCACCCAGTCCCTTACATTTATAGAAAGTTCCAGTCGCCCTTTTTGAATAAGAAGAGATATTTCCCAGGTTGAAATAGAAGAAATGATAATATCTTCGTAACTATTCAGCGAGATGAACAAACGCCCATAAACTTGGGCTGTAACTGTTCAGATGTGCTTCATCTTCGTTCATTTTGAGCCTCGCAGCGTACTAATGATACTCAAGAAGATCAGGTAAGCGAGGAACGAGACTCCGTGGAGTGCAGCTGAATAGTTACATATCTTCT
>CAYRGM010000190.1:0-3442 GCA_964423765.1 uncultured Desulfobulbaceae bacterium | reverse complement strand
GGCGTTATGTTTGATAGAGCAGGATAAAGAATAAATCGAGATTGGAGATGACTTAATGATGATTGAAAACGGGAATATCTGGCGCGCCCTGCATGAGCTTGACACAAATGCACTGTTTTTTGTCGATACTGAAGGAATCATACGTAATATCAATAAAGGGGTAACAACTCTTCTCGGTTATAGCACCTACGAGATTGTCGGCAAAGCGGTCGAGTGTCTATTACCGCCCGATTTCAGGAAACTGCATAAATCAATTTTTTCAAATTACATCGGGTGCAGGGAAAAAAAGGAGAAACCCAAATCAAGGATTATCGGTACTCAACGAGTGTTCCCGGCAACAACTGCAATTCAGGATAATGAGCCAAAACGAATTTCGGTTTTAAAGAGCAACCGGCAGGATATCCCCATTACATTGACAATCAATGAGGTATGGTCAGAGTCCGATGACCTGATCGGTTTTATTGCAATTATCCGGGATAACACGGAGCAATATAATCTGCTGCAGACATTGCAGTATCAGGCAATGTACGATGAATTGACGGGGCTGATCAATTGGCGGGAATTGGTGCATAAAACTCATGAGGCAAAAAAGCAGATGCTGGAGAAAGGCATGGAATACCATGCCTCAATCTTGTACCTGGATATCGATTATTTCAAAACAATTACTTACCAATCACAAAGTGCGGGAAATTACGCCATAAAGAATATCGCCACCTGGTTACTGAATCAAACGCGTAAAAAAGAAAGCCGGGAATCAGATTACTTGATTTCCCACTTTATAGGTGATGAGTTCATCATTTACCTGTCCGGCACATCGCTTGATGGTGCATTAGCACTGGCCAGGCGGCTCAAATCAGAATTCCTGAAACTGAATTTGCGGACAGTAAAACACCCCTTTTTCTCCAGTGTCAGTATCGGTGTTGCAGAGGTTGCCCCGTCAACCAAGCTGCAAGAAGCGGTTTCACAGGCTTCAAGTGCATGCCGCTTAGCCAAGGACAAAGGCAAGGACAAAATCAAGGTGGCGCAGAAAGAAGACACTCGTTATCAGAAACTGGAGCCTGTCATTCGAGAGGCACTTCAGAGCCGACGGCTGAAACTATATGCGCAGAAAATCGTTGCCATCAGTCCGGGCGCGAAAGCAATCGATAAGGGTCGGCCGCATTACGAGGTATTGTCCCGAATGGAGGATAGCAAGGGCAATATCATATCTCCAGTGACATTCATACCTGCGGCTGAAAAACTGGGACTTGCTCTCGCAATTGACATGTACGTGATAGAACATACTCTGGCTTTTTTCCAGAATAACCCTGCTCATGAGAAGTCTCTTTCTCTATGTTCTATCAATTTATCAGGGATATCCATCTCCAATGAACGAATGCTTCCATTTATTGAGAGCCAGATACTTGAGAGTGGAGTTGACCCGCGGAAATTGTGTTTTGAGGTTACTGAAACATACGAGATCCAAGACAATGATACTGCCGCAGATCTGGTTACCAAACTCAGAAAAACAGGGTGTAAGATCGCATTTGACGACTTTGGTATCGGGCACTCCAATTATCAGAGTTTTTCACGTCTGCCTGTGGACATTATAAAAATTGATGGTAGTTACATACGGCATGTATTGGAGGATAGCCGATTAAGAACTGATGTGGAAGGGATGATAAATTCAGCAAAATCCCGTGGACTCGAAGTTGTCGCAGAATATGCCGAAAATGAGGAGATTGTCGCGGAATTAAAACGACTGGGTGCTGATTATGCCCAAGGGTATCATTTCAGCAAACCAGAGCCATTAGAGACCTTGATAGAAGATGCTACAGGCACATCCTGACCCAGCAGAACTGGCAGGAAAACATAACAATGCTAATTCAGCCGACGCAAAAAAACCGCGCGGCTGATTAGCGGCGTTCGGCTTGAAGAGAGTACAAGGGGTACATCATTACTGGTTTCAGAATACCTGAAGAATATATGAAACCGAGAACAGGGGGGGTGAAGAATGAAAACAGATACTTTTTTTTGTCATCTGTCATCACAGCGAATTGCCAAGATCATTGGTAAAGCTGAGGGACCTATCTGTTATGCTGGGCCAGGTGTGCAATCTGAGCCTGCTAAGGCCATGGTGAAAGCTGCAAAAAGGCTTGGCCCCGAAATGTTGACCGTTTGGGTTGATTTTGATGAAGCGGTCATGCGCATGGGGTATGGTGAGATCAAGGCTGTCAATTCCTTGCGTGATGCTGGTATCGTTGTGCACCATGCTGCTGGTCTGCGAAGTGCTTTGATTATTGCCGATAATGAAGGATATACTTTTACACCTACGCCCCTTTACCTGGAAGCAGAGCCAGATGGAGAAATGCGAAATGCCCTTCGCTTGACCCGTCAACAGGTTGCCGAAGCACTGGCCAGGCTGTCACCAACATTTAAGACAATTGCGGTCGCCCTAGCCCAAGATCCAGAAGAAAAAGCACGGATCACTAACCTTCCTGTTGAAGGCGATTCCGTCCCGGTTGACAGTGCAATTTTCAATCAAGTTGACAACAGCCTGAAAGAAGCACCGCCTGTAAAGTTTGATGTGGTTCGGCAGGTAAGGGTTTTTGAACCATATCTCCAGTATGTCGAGTTGAGCTTAACGGGTGCGGCAATCCAGCGTCACCGGCTGGCAATACCACCGAGCATTCAAAAATTGGGTGGTAGTCAGGAGATCGAAGGCAGATTGAGAACCACCTTCGATCTTATTGAAAAAGGGGGCAAGCTCTCTTCAAAACACCTTGAAGCGGATCTCAACAATATTCGCAAATATTTCACTCCGTCACTAGGCAAAGACCATGGCAGGGTGGTTTTAAAAGGTGCAAAGCCCCACCTGGAAACACGGTTGAAAGACTTTCAAGGGAAACTTGCAGAACACCAGGAGAGTGTTGAAAAGAACCTTCAGCAGACGCTTGATGAGTCAAAAAAACAGATTGTCACATACTACCTTCCCAGAGTCATTGAGAGTCCGCCTGATGCTTTGCTTGGTCAAATGCTGACTGACGGCAAACCTTCAGATGGAGATGCGCGAAAATGGCTTGAGCGACAATTATCGTCTGTCTTTCCCAAGGCTGAATCTCTTGCAAAAAAAATGTCCTTAGACATACGGTTCAAAGATGTGACCTTTGAAACCTTGAACAAAGATGATTTCCTGGAATCAGTAAAAAAAGCATTCCCCAACGTGGATTGGGACAAGGCATACAAAGAGTTCAAGGCAGCAGGAGAAAAGGAAAGACAGGACCATGACAGTCATGACACTGGGAAATGACCTTTAAACAAATCAGCGGCAAAAAGATGCCGAACAAAAGCATACACACCGACCGGCTCACACGTCCGATTTTTAGAGATTAATCAAATTATTTACCTCGCTCAAAGTTTGCGGTATATCCATGGCCGGCGGGTGATGCAGGCCGTTATGTGT
>CAYRGM010000189.1:0-3476 GCA_964423765.1 uncultured Desulfobulbaceae bacterium | reverse complement strand
AACTCATCACCGTCAATTTTCATATCAAAAAGAGTGCTGGTGAACGGTTACATCAAGTAATTACTGCAAATCTATACCCTTGGTGAACGATTACCGAGTTCCTAACTCCTGGCTGCATAAAATTATGACTGATGCATCTGTTCACACGGTCTCAACTCTTGCCGGTAAACGAATTCTTCTCGGGGTTACCGGCTCCATTGCCGCTTTTAAGGTTGCGGGCTGGGTGCGGGAAATGATAGCTGAGTCTGCTGGTGTGACTGTAGTCATGACCAATGCGGCAGAGCGGTTTATTTCTTCTCTTACCTTTGGGGGTCTTACCGATAATCCTGTTTATCGGGATATGTTTGCCGGGGATTATAATGGTTTGATGGCTCATATTTCCTTGCCCAAGGAGAATGATCTTATCCTTATTGCTCCGGCAACTGCCCAGACCATTGCTCGTCTTGCTCATGGCCTGGCAGATGATCTGCTCTCGACCCTTGTTCTGGCGGCAAAGATTCCAGTAGTGGTGTGTCCGGCAATGAACAGTCGTATGCTTGCCCATCCTGCGACTCATTCTAATCTTAAGCAGTTATCAGAGTTTGGCTATATTATAGTTGAGCCGGATTGTGGTTTGCTGGCCTGCGGTGAAGATGGAGCTGGTCGTCTTCCTGATTGGGGTGTTGTTCGTGAAAAAGTTTTGGCAGAGTTTTGTCTACAGGATCTAAAGGGTAAAAATATTGTTATTACTGCCGGTCCCACCAGAGAACCCCTTGATCCGGTACGGTTTTTGACTAATCGTTCCAGTGGCAGGATGGGATTTGCCCTTGCCCGGAGTGCAGTTCGCAGAGGTGCAGTTGTCACCCTTGTCTGTGGTCCGAATTCCCTTGAACAACCTCCTTTTCTTGAAACTGTACAGGTGACAACGGCAGAAGAAATGCGAACTCAGGTACTGTCTTTGGCAGATGATGCGGATATTATAGTCAAGACGGCTGCTGTTGCTGATTTCAGGCCCCGGGAATATCAGGAGCAGAAAATTAAAAAACAAACCGCCGGTTTATCTCTGCAGCTTGAGAGGAATAAAGATATACTGATGGAGCTTGGCCGGGAAAAAAGCGTTGGCTGCCTGCTCATAGGATTTGCGGCTGAGAGCCAGAATCATGAAGCTGAGGGGATGCGCAAGCTGATAGATAAAAATGCAGATATTATTGTGGTTAACGATATAACGGGTGAGCAGAGCGGTTTTGATCTGGAGACCAATCAGGTAACAATTATGAGCAGGAACAGCAGGATGAAGTTACCAGTGCTTTCCAAAGAGGATACTGCAAACCGGATATGGGATTTTGTAGGCGTTCATTTGGGAAAATAAATTTGCTTCCATAGTTTATCTATGCTGGTTTATTTACCCATTGCATATTGATAAATGGAGATAATCTCATCCTTTGTTGGTTGCCGTGGGTTATTTTTTACTGGCACGCTTACGCTCAGAGCGATTTCAGCCATTTCTTCAAGTTTATTTTCTGGTATATCAAGTTCCTTTAAGTTGGCCGGGATATTCAGGTCATGGTTCATAAGGTGTAACTCTCCAATCGTTACTTCAGCTTCATCTCTAACAGACATTTTTGAGATATTATGCCCTAATAACCTAGCCAGGAAAGCGTGTTTTTCCAGATTGCCGATCAGGTTGTATTCGGTTACATAGGGAAGCAAAACTGCATTGGCAAGCCCATGGGGGATAGCAAACATACCCCCAAGCGGATATGCCATGGCGTGGACAAGACCTACTCCGGCGGTTGCCAGAGCCTTGCCGGCAAGCAGGCTGGCCATGAGCATATTGCTTCGGGCTTTAATATTTCTTCCGTCTGCGTAGGCGGTGCGGATATTTTCGCTGATAAGTTCAATTGCCCGGATGGAATACATTTCAGATATTGTATGAGCTTGGGTTGAGGTGAAGCCCTCCAAGGCATGAGTCAGGGCATCCATGCCGGTTGCGGCTGTTATATGAGGGGGGAGGCTCAAGGTCAACTCAGGGTCAAGAAGGGCAACATCAGGATAGAGAGGCTCACCATTCATCCCGCCTTTGGAGCCGGTTTCTTCATTAATGAATACCGCGGTGAAGGTTACTTCTGCTCCGGTACCTGCTGAAGTTGGAATCATTATCTTGGGTAGGCCGGGTTTGCTGATTTTACCAAGACCAAGATAATCAACCGCTTTTCCGCCATTGGTAAAAAGAATAGCAATTGCTTTGGCAACATCCATGGCCGAGCCGCCGCCAGCACCAACAATGCAGTCACATCCATGGGTGTGGGCAAGCTCTGTGCCTGTATCGGCAAGGCTTAATCCTGGTTCGGGGTCTATTTTATCATAAACTATATACTCTATTTCTGCTTGATCAAGCGGTGTGCATATCTTCTGGTCCAAGCCAGCCTGGATCAGACCGGGGTCAATCACCAGAAGCGGTTTTTTTGCTCCGGTACTGCTGATAATGTCCGGCAAGCTCTGGATCATACCGATACCAAAGTGAATCCTGGTCGGCTGGGTAATGATGAATGAATGACTGTCCATTGTTTTTTTATTTTTTTGGGATTAATAATTCAAGTTCATGCCTATTCCAAGTACTACCGACATCGTAAACTCCCTCTAACAATGACCTGTTTTGGGGACAATTTTCTGTACTTATTTCCCTGCCTCCTGATAATTAAGCCCTTTTGATGTTCGAGAATTATCAATTATCAATTCTCAATTTACGATGTCTGTACTATAATCATATCTTTTTTTTCATGCAAATGCTATTTATCAGGCGATCAACAGGGAGCTATTTATGCAGTTAAGCCGTTCCGAACAAAAACGACGCATCAAAGAGGTTGCACATCTTGTACAAGAACTGGTTAACCTACCAAAAACGGTTTTGGATCGTCTGCCCTGTGATATGGAGTTGTTGAGTTATTTTCAGGAAGCACAAAGCTTAAAGGGTGGAGCCAGAAAAAGACAGCTCAAGTATCTGACCAAATTGCTCAAGGATAAATCTCTTCAGGAGATGTATGCTTTTCTTGCCGGTAAAAAAGGTGTTGATCTTGAGCAGAAAACCCGATTTCATGAGCTGGAGTATCTTCGGGACAGGTTGTTGGATGAGGCTATAAGGCAACGGAAGATTCTTCGTAGTGAGCAGATGGAGTTGTCAGAAACATGGTCAAGTGAAACCATTGTTGAAATTGCAAGGAAAATTCCTGAGATCGATATAATCGCTCTGAGCAGGCTATCCTCAATATTTGCCCGTACCCGTCAGATCAGGCATAGTCGGGAGATATTTCGTCTTCTCAAGGCTGGCCATATCGCCAAGGGATTCAGGTGATAGATCATCGTAAATTGATAATTCTCGACCATAAAATAGGCTTGGTTATCAGGGGGCAGGGAAATCCGCACAAGAAAATTGTCCAAGAAACAGGGCCTTTTGATAGGGCGTTTACGAGGTCTGAATGATACAAAAAGGGTAACTA
>CAYRGM010000188.1:0-3536 GCA_964423765.1 uncultured Desulfobulbaceae bacterium | reverse complement strand
CCCGGCATAACATAAAAGAAGCATAACCCCGGCGATTAACAAAAAGCAGGCTTTGCTGGCCGGCGGCAAGATTATCTTGCAGGGCTTGAATTAAGCAATCAGAGAAAAACAGATCAGGACGAGATCTTTTGGTTTTATTTAAGGCCAGCACCTTTACCTCCGGCATCCTCCCCCCTCCCACCCTTTTTTTCATGGTGAGAAGAGTATATTTTCCGGCCCTGGCATGGGAGTAACTGATCACCGACGGAGTTGCTGAACCAAGGATGATCGGGCAGCCTGCCTGCTTTGCCCGTAACACCGCAACATCCCTGCCGTTATAGCACAGGCCGTCATCCTGTTTATAGGATGGTTCATGCTCTTCATCAACAATGATCAGACCGAGATTAACAAAGGGGGCAAATACCGCGGAACGGGTGCCAACAATCACTTTGACCTGCCCGTTGAGGATGCGTTGCCAGCAATCCAACCGTTCTCCAGCAGACAAGCCGGAATGAAAGACTGCCAACAACTCTTTAAATCGGGAATAGAAATGAGCTTCTACCTGTGAGGCAAGGGCAATTTCCGGAACCAGCACCAGAACTGTTCGCCCGGTTGCCAGAGTTTTTTCAGCAGAGTGCAGGTATACTTCTGTTTTGCCGCAGCCAGTAACCCCAAAGAGAAGAAAAGGCTTGAACTGCTTTTTTTCAAGGGCAGGATAGATCAGGGACAATACCTGTTCCTGCTCGGCACTTAGTTTGGCAACCGGCTTGATAAACCCTGGTCGTTCTCCAAATGGATCGCGGTAAACCCGGCTTTCCCCAAGTTTAAGAATCTTTTTTGCCACTAATCGCGGCAAAATCCTGCTGGCTGATGAATATAATTTGGCAAGCTCCCGTCCTGGCACCGGCTGCCCGCCCTGAGAAGAGTAAATGGATAAATAATGGTTAAGCAGATTATTTTCAGCTTTACCGGTAACAGGCAGAGCGTTCTCTGCCAGCAATGACAAGAGACGGGCAAGGTTTTCTTCACCTTCAGCCGCTTTCAAAAAAATATCTTCCAGCCCGGTTGCCGGGGAGATCACCCGCTCGATTTTGGGACGCACTTTGTCCCGGCAAAGAACCTGTTCCAGAACAATAAACCCCTGTTTCTCCCATTGTTTCAACTTGCGCTGAACCTTAATCTTGCACCATAAAACAGCAACTTCCCCGGCCCTCAATTCATGACCAGCCAGCAGCCTGACCAGCCATTTACCATCGCCGGGCATTTTATCAACATCGCTGTCATTTCTTAAAAGACCGACCTGTTCTCTACCTTGGGCGGTTAAGCGGATAACCCGGCCACTACCGGCACTCATCCCGCCGGGAAGGGCCGTACGAATCACCTCTCCGATGGGATAATGGTAATAATCGCTGAGCCAGCGAAACAGGGGAAGGAGATTTTCCGGAAATAAAGGTTGATCATCAAGGACATCAATAATTGGCCGGATAATAATTTTCCTGCTTTTTTTATTTTTTTTATTATTATTGTTACCGTGGTGATTGTTGATATCTCGTACAGGAGCAGACTTTGCCTCCCCCATGACAAAGCCGGTAATCAGGCGATTACCAAGGGGAACCAGAACCCGTATCCCCGGCATAAGAGGACAAGAATGCTCAACCGGCTGCTCATAGGTCAACAGATTGAACAAAGGAGCAATGACAGCCACTTCATATAAAACCATTGTAGGCATTCCGGTGCAGAATTCAGAGTTCATGGTTCAAAGCGTAACACCTAAAACTAACAATTACGATCTATACCCTAATCCTCTGTCCCCAATTATCAATTATCAATTATCTGTCCCCTGTCTTACGGCAAATTGAATGTAAATACTCCCGAAACGGTGCACCGAGAACAGGATTATCAAGGGCAAAATCAACAATGGCCTTAAGATAACCCAATTTATCACCGGCATCATAACGATTACCAATAAATTCATAAGCATACATTCCCTGCCGTTTGGCAAGGGCCAGAAGAGCATCGGTGAGCTGGATTTCCCCGCCATGACCGGGGGTGGTTTTGCCAAGGATATCAAAAACTTCAGGCATGAGCAGATAACGACCAATGATAGCCATATTTGAACCAGAAGTACCGGCTGCCGGTTTTTCTACCATCCCTGATACCCGCCAGGCCCGTTCATGTTCAGTTTCCTCCCCTTCAACAATACCGTATTGACAGGTGTCTTCCAGGGGAACTTTCTGGACGGCCACAATTGATTGCCCGACCTTTTCATATAGCTCTATCATCTGTTTACAACAAGGAACCTGACTGCGTACCAGATCGTCTCCCAATAAAACCATAAAAGGTTCATTGCCGACAACATTTCTGGCCATCCAGATGGCATGCCCAAGCCCCAGCGGCTCTTTCTGGCGGACAGAAACCACATCAATCAGGTTGGAAATATTATTTAGTTCTTCCCGTAAAATTTCTTTGTTCTTCTTCTGAAGAACCGTATCAAGCTGAAAATCATAGTCAAAATGATTTTCAATCGCCGATTTACCGGTACTGGTAATCAGAATCACCTCTTCTATGCCGGAGGCGACAACCTCCTCAACAATATACTGGATGGTGGGACGGTCAACAATGGTAAGCATTTCCTTGGGGATCGCCTTGGTTGCCGGCAAAAACCTGGTACCCAGTCCCGCTACGGGAATAACTGCCTTTCTAATTTGTTGCATTTTCCTCCCCATATTTTATAATCCTCTAACATTCCAACCGGATTCACCCCGAATCAAAATGGACGGATATGAAGCACATCTGAACAGTTACAGCCTAAGATTACGGGAGTTTGTTTATTTCGCTGAATAGTTACGATTTATAATCCATACTCCCCCTGTCGTGGATGATGTGATTTATAAATATTTCATCACATCATCCAGCGATTCAATTTCAAAAATATCTGCTCTTATTTTACCAAGCTGCCCCTGATTGGCTGATTTTATTCTTTGAGTTATTTCATCCGATAAAATATCTGTTTTGAATTTTTTGGATATCAGTAATAGCACGGTTGTGGTTAATTCTTCGGTTCTACCCTCTACTCTACCCTCTACTCTACCCTCTACTCTACCCTCTACTCTACCCTCTACTCTACCCTCTACTCTACCTTTACGATGATAAGATGTAGTGATCTCTATCAATTTTTCCACCTCCCGCTGGTTTAGCACTTGTTTTAATTTCTGATTATACAATTCTTCTTCTGCTTGGGTTAATTTATTGTACTGCTCACAAAAAGCCGTTAACAGACTACTACGGGCTTCATCTAACTGCATGTTTACAAGCATACGGGTAAATGCTATTTTTACTGCTATTTTTTCTTTGGGCGTATATTTCATTTTACTTAAGAATGCTGCTGCTACCGGATTATTGCTATCAATATATTCACGCCAGGGTTTTTTATTTAATTGGACTGTAAAGAAGTTGAATTCTAATACTTTTAAAAAAGAAAAGATTATTTGGTAGTTGGCTGGTTCTGTTAGTTTGGCATCATGCGAGTAAATCACTATCGGCAGTATTTTCTGCTG
>CAYRGM010000187.1:0-3547 GCA_964423765.1 uncultured Desulfobulbaceae bacterium | reverse complement strand
TGTAACCACATTGTTGAGGATGGCGGCATGAAGCTTTTTCGGGAAACTTCAGATTTACAGTCCTTGCTTATGAGAATTTTTTTACCAACCCGAATATTTATGTTTGTTCATCTCGCTGAATAGTTACGATTTTAATATGAAAAGAAAATAAAAAAATGGAATTTGAAACCGTAATAGGGTTGGAAATCCATGCTCAAATGAAAACGAGAAGCAAGATATTTTGCGGATGTTCAACTTCATTTGGAGCACCGCCCAACAGCCATACCTGTCCGGTCTGTCTTGGCATGCCCGGTTCTCTGCCGGTATTGAACAAACGGGTTGTTGACTATGGAATCAAGTTAGCTCTGGTCACCGGGATGACCATCAACAAATACAACCGGTTTGCCCGTAAAAATTACTTTTACCCTGACCTGCCCAAGGGATACCAGATATCCCAGTTTGAGCTGCCCATTGCCGAGCATGGCTCCATAGAGATTGAAGTAAATGGTGAAAAAAAATCCATTGGTATAACCAGAGCGCACATGGAGGAAGATGCCGGTAAGCTCATCCATTCCGACTCTAAGCCGGAAAGTTATGTTGACTTGAATCGGGCCGGAACCCCGCTTCTTGAAATAGTCAGCGAACCTGATCTCCGCTCACCTTGTGAAGCAGTGGCTTATTTAAAAAAGCTGCACAGCATTGTTCGTTATCTCGATATCTGTGATGGTAACATGCAGGAAGGGAGCTTCCGTTGCGATGCCAATATTTCTCTGCGGCCCATGGGTACGGAAAAACTTGGCATCCGTACTGAACTAAAAAATATGAATTCGTTTAAAAATGTTCAGTTGTCACTCGAGTATGAAGAACGCAGGCAAAGAGACTGTCTCCTGGACGGCGATAAAATTATTCAGCAGACCTTGCTCTGGAATCCGGATAAAAACCGCACAGAACCCATGCGCGGCAAGGAAGAAGCTCATGATTACCGGTATTTCCCCGACCCTGATCTTGTGCCGGTGAAAATTAATGATGCATGGATTGAGCAGATACGGGCAGAACTTCCCGAACTTGCCGAGCAACGACAACAACGATTCATCAACGAACTTGGTCTGCCAAAGTATGACGCGATCCTGCTCACCGGCTCCAGGGAGTTGGCGAATTATTTTGAAGAAGCTCTGGGCAGTTATGACAACCCTAAAAAGTTAAGTAATTTCATCGGCACAGAGTTGTTAAGAGAGTTTTCTCCGGAAAATTTGCATAAATGCCCAATCAAACCAAAACAGTTGGCAAAACTCTTATCTATGGTTGAAGGGGGAGAAATTTCCGGAAAAATAGCAAAAACAGTTTTTGCTGATATGCTGAGCAGCAGTCAAGACCCGGACACGATTGTCAGGGAAAAGGGGTTGGTTCAGATGAGCAATGCAGGGGAACTCACCGCTCTCGTTCAGGAAATTATAGAGGCTAATCCGGCTCAGGTGCAGCAGTTCAAAGAAGGCAAAGGCAAAGTAATAGGTTTCTTTGTTGGTCAACTCATGCAGAGAACTAAAGGTAAGGCAAACCCCCAGATGGCAAATAAATTATTCCAGGAGCAATTAAAGTTGAGGCAAAGTTAAAAATGCAAAATTAACATTGCTGTTCTATTTGCTTAACCGGACAGCAGTGCATTGGTTATGACAAAAATAATGGATATGGTGGAAGATGATGGTTGATAAAATTAGGGATTGTCAAGCACTTGTTGTTGATAACAATCCGGTTATTGTAAAGCTGGTTTCTTCTATTCTCAAAGGACAAGGCTATGTGGTTCATATAGCGGTTGATGGTCTTGAAGCTATTGGCCTCGTTGACAAGTTCCGGCCGAATATTATTTTCACAGATTTGATCATGCCTGGGATTGATGGCATTAAACTCTGTCATATTATTCGTAACACCCCTGAATACAAAGATATCTTTATAGTTATACTTTCCGCTGTCGCCGCTGAAAATAATATAGATCTCGTTGAAATAGGAGCTGATCTATGTATTGCCAAGGGGACATCCGTCAATATTCGCAGACATGTTCTTGCGGCCCTAGATTGTATGAATGCAGAAAATAGGGAATTATCCCGTGATGTTAAAGGTGGTAAATTAATCTATCCACGGGATGTGGTCAGAGAGCTGCTGCTTAATAAACGCTATTATGATGTTGTTTTTACGCAGATGCTGGAAGGATACCTTGAATTAAATGAGCAAGGGCGGATTCTTCGGGTAAACCCTGCCTGTTGCAGGATTTTTCAGATGGATGAAGTAGAAATGCTTACCAGTCATTTTCAGGAATTGTTGCCTGAGAAAAATGCTGAAGCATTAAGTCAATGGATGGAAAATATTTTTGTCCAGGAGGTATCCGTTCCTCTGATTTTTGATCATGATAACCCGATTATTCTGCGTAATCAGTATGTAACCTTTAATTTTGTGCCGGTTAAAGATGATAACCGCTTTACAGTCATAGTGATTTGTCAGGATGTAACCAGCAGTAAAGAGATGGAAAGAAAACGGAAACAACTTGAGCATACAGCAGGACAAATGCACACTCTTGAAGCCTTGACTGGTATGGCAGGCGGCCTTGCTCATGATTTTAACAATCTCCTGACTGTTATCAAGGGTAATGTTGAAATAGCTCAGCGTGTATCAAATGAGGACAAGGTAATAAGTTTGCTTAGCGAGACAGAACAAGCCTTGATTCTGGCCACTGACCTTGTCCGTCAACTCAGTCAATTGTCCGATAATTATAATCCTGAAAGAACCGTGGTCTGTGTTGATGGTATGTTGACAGATATTCTTGAGCAGGAACTTGCCGGGACAAAAGTTACACTTGACTTTACCAGTGATGGGGGCAAGTACTATTCTAATCTAAACATTGATTTGATTGTTAAGGGGTTACGGAATATCATTCTCAATGCAGTTGAAGCCATGGATGGTGCAGGGAAGTTGCAGGTTCGTTTGTCAGCAGTGAACAGCAGAGACGATGCAGATTGGCTTGAACAGCTTAAGGAGGGGGTCAGGTATGTTCACATTACCCTTGAGGATACCGGTTCGGGAGTGAGTGCAAAGGTTATAGACAAGGTTTTTACCCCTTATTTTTCAAGTAAACAGAGAGGGAGTTCGAAAGGCATGGGGCTGGGATTGACCATAGCCCATTCTGCCATCATTAAGCATGACGGTCTGATTCGTCTTGGCCCATTATCTCGGTCGGATGGCTGCCTGGTCTCCATTTATTTGCCGGTAACATCTGCTCCCTGAAATTTTAAGCTTGCCCATGGGCATAATGGGATGCAGGTTCTGTTCTGGCTGAACGGTCGTTGCTTCACTGATCCAGCAAGTTGTTTACTGCAAATCTATACCCTTGCTGAACGGTTCAGACATCGTAAACGCCCTATAAAAATGCCCTATTTTTTTGGACAATTTTCTTTCCTGCTTCACCGGTCCTTTGATAATCAAGCCTTTTTATGGTCGAGAATTATCAATTATCAATTATCAATTATTTTTGTCCTCTTAAACTGTCTGGATTTGGTAGAGACGGGTTTCAAACCCGTCT
>CAYRGM010000186.1:0-3566 GCA_964423765.1 uncultured Desulfobulbaceae bacterium | reverse complement strand
GTGGTCAACCAGCCATCCAGCGATGCTTCTACCATGTTTTGCATCTCTGGTGCACCAATGACCTTACCTGATGGCGGAATTACGGATTTACCTGGCGTAAAATCTGTTGCTGTATTTTTTTGTGCCGCATAGTTTTCAACATTGTACAGCGTTAACTTACGTAAGACTTCATCTCGCTTACTTGCATTAATAACGGCTACTTTTCGACATATAGTGCTTTGTACGGTAATAATTTTATCTACACGCACGACACTATCATGCTTTAATGTTCCATCACTTAAGTCATTCGTTGTAATAATAATTGCAGATGGATCATAGATATACGAATCTATCTCGCTGGTTATATAGGCAACATTGAGGTCATCAAGGCTATTATTTTCATTTTTACCTATCACTAAACCCGGACGAACTTTACTGCCCCTCTGATTGGTATACGGAAAATCCAGCAGGACAATATCACCGAGGTTTAACATTGAAAAAATCCTCCCAATCTACATCGTTATCTTCATAACCATCAAAAAAGCCGGCTAATCCTATGGATTTAAAATCTTCTTCGGAGCTGGTCTGTTGCGGGCTGAAAGTTTTTATCTGTGCCGTTGTCTGGCTATCTTTATCCAGAACAATTATAAAAAGCTCTGCCTCATCTACCCCTTGAATTGGGGTCAGAAGCTGAATATTTCCTTTTTTGTACAGGGCTTTTACCGTTTGCATAGAACACCTCCTTTTTTGAAGCTTATGTTTCGGATCTATTCTTCCGCAACAGCGTTATAGGCTGCTATCTGTTCCAAACAAAGGGCGTTAACATCTGCCCCTTGCTGATAACCTTTGTTCCATTCAACGATACTGACCAAAACTTGCGGCAGGTTCCAGCACGGTTGCCAACCAAGTTGTGCTTTAGCCTTGGAACAATCAAGTTTCAGGTAAGTTGCCTCATGAGGATGTTCAGCCTGATCCTGATGATAACCTGCACCATTACCCCAAATGCTGCATAAATGCTGCACAATCCATTCAACTGTTTTAGCATCTTCGTCATTGGGGCCAAAATTCCAACTTTCAGCAAAACAAGAGCCTTGCTCGTACAATTTTTGAGCTAATATCATATAACCAGAAAGAGGTTCAAGGACATGCTGCCAAGGTCGTATGGCATTGGGGTTACGAATTTCAATTTTTTCGTTTTTCAGCAAGGCCCGAATACAATCGCTGATCAAACGGTCATCAGACCAATCTCCTCCACCAATAACATTACCTGCCCGGGCGGTGGCAAGTGCAACACCGTGAGCAGCAAAGTTATTTGAATTAAAAAAAGAGCTGCGGTAGGCAGCAGTCACCAACTCAGAGCAACCCTTACTGCTTGAGTAAGGATCGAATCCTCCCATCGGTTCATTTTCACGGTAACCCCAAATCCACTCACGGTTTTCATAACACTTGTCCGTAGTGACATTGACTACCGCACGAACGCTGTCACAATGACGGACCGCCTCCAGCAGATTGACTGTCCCCATGACATTGACCGCATAGGTTTCCACAGGGCTCAGGTAAGATTCACGCACCAGAGGCTGAGCCGCCATGTGAATAACAATTTCAGGATCAGCAGCCTTAAGTGCTGCTTGCAATGCCTCGCCATCACGAACATCAGCAATGGTAGATTCTATCAGTTTTCCCACATTAGCCAATTCAAAAAGGCTTGGATTAGTAACAGGTTCCAGTGCATAACCGCTGACTCTGGCTCCCAGAGAGTTGAGCCAGAGACAGAGCCATGATCCTTTGAAACCCGTATGGCCAGTTATAAACACCCGTTTGCCTTGCCAGAATTGCTTGTCTATCATCATTTCCCCTATTTCTCCCAGAGAACCCAGGGAGCCTGGTTTTTCTTCAGCAGTCCGTCAAGCTGTGTTTTGTAGCGTAATGTGTCCATAGGCTGCCAGTAACCATCGTGGCGGTAGGCGGCCAACTGGCCGTCCCTGGCCAGATGCTCAAGGGGTTCAAGCTCCAAAACTGTTTCATTACCTTCGATATAGTCGAAAACTTCAGGCTGCATGACAAAAAAACCTGCGTTAATCCAGCCGCCGTCTCCATCCGGTTTCTCCTGAAATGACACGACCTGATCGCCATCCCCAAATTTGAGTGCTCCGAAACGACCACTCGGCTGGGTAGAAGTTACGGTCGCCAGTTTACCATTTTTCTGGTGAAACTCAACCAGGGCACGGATATCCACATCACCAACACCGTCACCATATGTCAGCATGAAAGGTTCATTGCCAATATAAGGCTGAATCCGTTTCACCCGACCGCCAGTCATAGTCTCTAAGCCTGTATCAACCAAGGTCACCTTCCAAGGTTCCGCAGTATGTTCATGAATAATTCGTTCATTTCCATTAGCAAAATCAAAGGTGATGTTGGATTCATGGAGAAAATAATGGGCAAAATATTCTTTAACAGCATAAGATTTATAGCCGAGACAGATAACAAAATCGTTAAATCCATGATGAGAATAAATCTTCATAATATGCCATAGGATCGGGCGTCCACCTATCTCAATCATTGGTTTTGGTTTGAGGTGAGATTCTTCACTTATACGGGTACCAAAGCCACCAGCTAGAATTACCACCTTCATGTGAATCTCCTTCCAAGAAAAATCAATTACGAGTTTTTACTTTCATCTTTCTGTTTTTTAGGCAGAAGATTGCAATATCTCTACTTCTGCTCCCTTATTAACCGCATCTTCCATGCTGTTTAATATTTTTTCCATAGCTTCTGAAAGATAATCTCACCACAATTTTCGCGTGTTTCTGTAGAGCTTTTTTAATAACCACGACGGTATTTCCTCTACGCAATACCACTATACCACTGTTGTTTTGTCTGCTTGTGTTTCCCTATGTTTGCAAAGAACGCACTTCATTACGATGTCCTCCTGGTTTTTAAATCTTCGTTCCAGAGCGATGAGATTGAGATGCAGGTGGCTAAATCACCGTTTGATTTTTTCTACAAAAAAAACGGGGTCAAGTATCATATTGACGCTTTATCCTATTAAATGTCCTTAACAAGTTTCTATCTTTATCCAAAACCACCATCAATTTCTTAATTGTAGTGGGTATGCTTCCTGTTCTCTTTAAGCTCAACCTCTCTGCAATTTCTTTTAATTTCATGCCGCCAAACCGTTGTGCCATACACATCACTACCCAACGGGGTATGTTGTTCGCAACCCGTCCTCGATGATTTTTAATTATTGATTCCCGACTTACTTTAAATTCTTTTGCAACCTTTTTTATTATTTCATCTAAGCTTGGGCGAAATAACTGATGCGTTTCTTTTGCAACTGAAAGTTTATCGGTTTTACTTTTTTTATATGCCCAATCACGAAAACACTGGCTGCCCAGGTAGGGGCTTTGGTTTTCTTTTTTATAGAATTTTGCTATCTCCTCATCAATCCCGAGTTCGACATATGCTCGATATTTTTCTCGCATTCGTGTCTTAACATGTAGTTGTTCAAAAATTTCCTGTGTATATAACCAATGCGGTATTTTTTTCTTTTTGACATAGCATGAATAACTACTCCATGGGTAGCT
>CAYRGM010000185.1:0-3606 GCA_964423765.1 uncultured Desulfobulbaceae bacterium | reverse complement strand
AAGCCACTCTTGAAAATGCTGTTGACTCGTTAAGAAGCGGCGTATACGATTATTTAAGCAAACCCTTTAACCCTGAGCAACTCCTTCGCACCCTGAAAAGAGGTGTTGAGTACAAACGGTTGGCAAAACAACTAAACGAAAGTGAAAAACGATTCTACCAGCTTGCCCGTACCACATCAGAAGGAATAATTATCTATAGTGCAGGGAGCCTGCTTCTGAGTAATGAACAGCTCTGTCAAATGTTTGGTTATGAAGAAAAAGAATTATTAGGTTGTAATTTTTTTGATCTTCTTCTTGATAAGGACTCTATAAAAGCCATAACATTTCAACAATATCCTGGAATCATTGAACCTTTTGAAGCCATTGGTATCCGTCGGGATAAAAGTAGATTCCCTGTGGAGCTGCGGATCAAACAGATCGAATACTTTGACAGAGATGCTCAGATTGCCACTATTAGAGATTTAACCGCCCAAAAACAGGCTGAAGAAAAGCAATCAGCTCTGCAACAGAAGCTGGCCGATGCCAGACGCCTGGAATCTCTTGGCCTGATGGCCGGATATGTTGCCCATGATCTCAATAATATTCTCACCGGTATCATCACCTATCCGGAGCTATTACTCATGGAGCTTCCCCATGATTTTACCCATCGCAAGGAAATAGAGATGATTAGCAAGGCCGGTCAACGAGCAGCAGCAGTTGTCGATGACCTGCTCACCGTCGCCCGGGGCTCATCATCCAAAAAAGAAGCTTCCAGCCTCAACGCTCTGGTAAACATCTTTATTGATTCTTTGGAATGTCAGGAGCTATGCCGCCGCTATCCTGAGAGCACTATAAGCATACAACTAACCGGTAAAACTAACAATATTCTCTGCTCATCCATTCATATTTACAAGTTATTAGTGAATCTTATCCATAATGCAATGGAGGCTGTTCAGGGCAAGGGAGAAATATTGATTACCACCGCCAATAAATTTATTTCCACCCAAATAAAGGGATATGAACTGATTGAACCAGGAAAATATATAACCCTTCAGATAAAAGATAACGCTTCCGGCATCCATCCCGATGACCAGTCACACATTTTTGAACCATTCTACAGTAACAAAGTTATGGGACGAAGCGGAACTGGGCTGGGACTTGCCGTTGTCAGGAACACTGTCCATGACCATGGTGGATTTATTGACCTGGAAAGTTCTGAACATGGAACATTATTTACTTTTTATTTTCCGATTTGCCAGCAAAAACAAAAAAGTGAGCCCCTGATTCACTCCGAAAAGATCGAAACAAAGCCAGAAGGGTTGATTCTAATTATTGATGACCAGGAAAGCCACCGAGAAATTACCAGTCGTTTTCTTACCAGCTTGGGTTATAATGTAGATGCAGTCGGCAACGGAGACGAAGCGATTGAGTTGATCAGGAATAATCCGGTTGCAATCATCCTGCTTGACCTGATTATGAGTCGAGGAGCCAGCGGTTGTGAAATATATAAACAAATTCTTCAGCATCAGCCGGAACTAAAAGCAATTGTCATCAGTGGCAGTTCCAACGAGACCGACTTGGAACAGGCCAGACAATTAGGAATAAAACAGTTTATTAAAAAACCTTATTCTCTGCATGAGCTAAGCGAAGCTCTCAAACATGAAATGTAAATAACTGTTATCTATACCTACAAAATATTATGAAACTAATTTTGAAGATTCTCAAAAGCATCTGGAAGGTGTTGATTACCGGAGTAAGAGTATTTGCCAACATCATCCTTATTCTCCCACTCATAATTATTCTTATTATAGTTCTCCACCAACCCACTATCG
The DNA here is from genome assembly GCA_964423765.1 of uncultured Desulfobulbaceae bacterium. Lineage (GTDB taxonomy): Bacteria > Desulfobacterota > Desulfobulbia > Desulfobulbales > Desulfobulbaceae > DRLX01. The sequence goes on along the minus strand of CAYRGM010000185.1, from coordinate 1,795 downwards.
AGGTTCCCCATGGTGCCGCCCTTATTCTGGCACCCAGAGGCATCATAGTTGAGCAGCGCTCCGTTATGGATCCCATCACCAAGGCAGTCGGTCAATTGCTGGGTACTCCCACCCGCATGGAAACCCCGCTGCAGGATATCCTTGATGCAATCCATGCGGCCTCCACAGACGAAAGAATAAAATTACTGATTATCGTCCCAACAAAAATTGAATCAATCAGCCTCAACCAGCTTCTTGATATTGGTCAGGCCCTTGAAACTTTCAAAGCCAGCGGTAAAAAAGTAATAGCCGCAGGTAGTTCTTTCAATCAGGCCCAGTATTATCTCGCCGCCCATGCCGATAAAATATTCATGAACCCCATGGGAGAAGTGAGATTACACGGATTTGGCTTTTATCGTCTCTATATGAAAAGTTTTCTCGAAAAGTTAGGTGTCCAGCTCCACGCTTTTACGGTCGGCACTTATAAAGCAGCCCTTGAGCCATTCCTCAGAAATGACATGTCACCTGCTGCAAAAGAGGCTAATCAGCAATGGCTGGATGCACTCTGGAACTTATTTTGCCAACAAATCGCAGCACAACGAGGACTCACCATTGAAAGAATCAACAATCTTATCGAGAATCAGGATATTTACCTTAAAAGAGTAAATGGTGATAGTGCAAGAATGGCTCTTGAAACCGGTCTGATTGACGGCCTGAAAAACCGTCAACAATTTGAAGATTATCTGATTGACCTGGTGGGCAAGAATGATACCGGCACCAGTTTTAAACAGATCTCATTTTATCATTACATGCAAACCATTCAACCATCCTATGCCACACGACAACAGGATGAGCCGGCGGTTGGCATAATCGTTGCTCAAGGAAATATTGTTCACGGGGAAGGTGGCATGGACGAAATCAGCTCACGAGCACTTATCAGACAGATCCAGAGAGCTAAAAGAGATGACTCCATAAAAGCACTTGTTCTTCGTATTAACTCCGGTGGAGGCTCTGCTTTTGCTTCGGAGCAGATCCGTCAGGAATTATTGCTTTTTCGTAATACCGGCAAACCTGTGGTTATTTCCATGGCATCCATGGCAGCATCCGGGGCATACTGGCTTGCTGCCGATGCTGACTTGATCATGGCTTCTCCGATGACCCTGACCGGCTCCATCGGTATTTTCGGAGCAATACCAACGATTGAGAAGACCCTTGCCAAGGCAGGTATCTACAGTGATGGCATCGGAACAACTTCCATAGCCGGAGGAGCATCTTTGATGCGCCCTCTTGATCCCAGCTTAGCCAGAGCAATACAACTAAGAGTTGAAAATGGCTACCATCAATTTCTCACCATTATCAGTGAGGGCAGAGAAATGCCCATGGGAGAAGTAAAAGCTCTTGCCGAAGGTCGTATCTGGGACGGCATGAAAGCCAAAGAACTCGGTCTTGTTGATGAAATTGGTTCTCTAAGCGATGCAGTTAAGAGGGCAGCAGAATTGGCAGACATGGAACTGGCAACAGGTGTATACATGATAAGTCCTTTTGGTCTGCGGGCATTGATTGCCCAGATAAAAAATCAGGTATCTGTTTTCATTCAGGGACAGACCGGTATGCCCAAGTTGATGTCAACCATTGATAAGCACGGTAACAACGAGTTTGATTTTATTATCAAACGCCCCGATCCCGCAAATATTTACGCACACAGTCTGCTGTCGCCTTCTGCTGTTACTTTGTAAATTTCTAAAGGCTATCCGAAATAACATCAGACATCGTAAACGCTCTATAAAATGTCCTGTTTTTTTGGACAATTTCCTTT
>CAYRGM010000184.1:0-3704 GCA_964423765.1 uncultured Desulfobulbaceae bacterium | reverse complement strand
TGCGTTTTTGCAGCTTGGGTCACATAGTCCTACTATGCGACCCAAGCTGCAAAAAATGCAGATGCAAAAAAATCCTGCACAATATTGTGCCATTTCATCATTGACACGACACTAGACGCCGCACTGAGCAGAATTGGTCTAATTTGGATTGTGCATTGGTGCGTATCCGGTATTAGGCTGATGTCTGTTATCTTGTTTATCAAGAGTAAAGATTATCTTTAATCTTAATTGAGCGATTTTATGACGCAGATATGTGCTTATCTGGATATCTGACATAAGCCAAAGTTTTTTTTAATAGTACTCTGGTAAATGTTTTTATGCAGGGTATTATTGCCAGTTGTTAGGTACAAATTTGCATCGAACCCTTTGATTCATGCCAGAAAAACAGGTTGTTCGCGGTCAGTTTATGAGTGACGGTTCATTCGTTTTTTCTTGACATGTTGCTGTTGTTGTGGTAACCATATTATTATTTTTAAAGATTAAATTTGATTCATGTATATTCTGTGTCGAGTGTTTTTTTTTAACTTCATTTATGTAGGTGCGTTTGAAGTCTGTGCTTATCTGTGAAATTTCTCTTTTTTGTATGCTAAGGCTTTGAGGAAAATTCGTGGGCAGACCAACGGTTATGCCTGTGGTTATCGGAATATTACTAGCTGAGCACGCAGGGTATCTGTGCAGATCAAGCTAAAAAATTGCTCAACTCAGGTTCAATTAAGATACATATAAATGTGTTACTGACAGCAGCGATTTCGTGTTTGTTCTTAAAAAAGGTGCTGGTCTTGGTGTTTTTGGTCAGCTGGATGTGTATGGCTCGATAGTTACGGGCTTTTTTGTAATGGTAGCTAAGTTAATTGGTACTGCGGGAGCAATGCCATAATCGGAAAATTCAAGTTAGGAGGTAGTTTAATGCCAAGTTATGTAGATCCTGAGAAATGTGATGGCTGTAAGGGTGGCGACAAGACGGCTTGTATGTACATCTGTCCCAATGATCTGATGGTTCTCAGTGTAGAAGATATGAAGGCGTATAACCAAGAGGTTGACGCCTGCTGGGAGTGTTATTCCTGCGTGAAGATCTGCCCTCAGGGGGCAATTTTTGTCCGTGGTTATAATGACTTTGTACCCATGGGAGGTCAGGTTCATCCCATGCGTTCTTCTGATTCCATCATGTGGACCGTGAAATTCCGAAATGGTAATATGAAGCGTTTCAAGTTTCCTATTCTGACCATCGCTGAAGGTTCCTCTAATGAGTACCCTGGCAAAAAAGGAGCAAATCTGGATGATGAGTGCCTGCTTCTGGAAAGTGATCTGCCGGCCCCAGGTAAACGGGCTTGATTTTTTTGGCAGTTGATAAGAAATTCATAATCAAAATATTTTAGATAATATTATCAGGAGATAAGAATATGGCATTACCTAATAAGCCAATGGGTGAGTTGGCAGCTGTTGTTGATCCGGAAATTGTAGAGCATACCTGTGATGTGTTGATTGTTGGTGGCGGTATGGCTGCCTGCGGCACCGCTTTTGAAATTAAAAAATGGGCGGATGATGATCTGAAAATTATCCTTGTTGACAAAGCCGCTCTTGAGCGTTCCGGTGCGGTTGCTCAAGGGTTGTCTGCCATTAATACCTATATTGGTGAGAATCCCATCGAAAACTATGTGAAGATGGTTCGTAATGATCTGATGGGTGTTGTCCGTGAAGATCTTATCTACGATCTTGGTCGTCATGTTGATGAGTCTGTTAAGCTCTTTGAAGAGTGGGGATTGCCAATCTGGAAAAAAGATGCCGATGGTAACAACCTTGATGGTGCCAAGCCGGCTCCTACTCTTCGTGAAGGTGGGACCCCGGTGCGTACCGGTAAATGGCAGATCATGATCAATGGTGAGTCTTATAAATGTCTTGTTGCCGAGCCGGCCAAGAAGGCCCTTGGCGATGAGAACATCATGGAAAGAATCTTCATCGTCAAGATGCTGCTTGATAAAAATCTGGACAATACCATTGCTGGTGCGGTTGGTTTCTCCACTCGTGAGAATAAAGTTCATGTCTTTACCTGTAAGACAGCCATGGTTGCTTGCGGTGGTGCAGTAAATATTTTTCGTCCCCGCTCTACTGGTGAGGGTAAGGGTCGTGCCTGGTATCCTATCTGGAATGCCGGTTCCACCTATACCATGTGTGCTCAGGTAGGTGCCACCCTGACCATGATGGAAAATCGTTTCACCCCGGCTCGTTTTAAAGATGGCTATGGTCCGGTTGGTGCGTGGTTTCTTCTCTTTAAAGCCAAAGTCCAGAATGGGCTTGGTGAATTCTATGCCAATCCTGACAAGGTTAAGGATGAGTTAGGGAAGTTTATGCCTTATGGTGCTTCAGCGGTTACCCCGACCTGTCTGCGTAATCATTTGATGATTGAAGAACTGAAAGCTGGTCGTGGCCCGATTTACATGGCTACTGATGTCGCTTTGAATGCGTTTGTTGATGAGCGAAGAGACGCTGGCATGAGTGAAAAAGATCTAAAAAAATTCTGGAAACATCTGGAGTCGGAAGCCTGGGAAGATTTTCTTGATATGTCTATTGGTCAGGCGGGTCTCTGGGCTGGTTCCAATATTGAGCCTGAAAAAGTTGGCTCTGAGATTATGCCCACCGAACCATATATGCTTGGTTCCCATTCAGGTTGTTGCGGTATCTGGGCTTCCGGACCTAATGAAGACTGGGTTCCGGATGTTGATGGTCCTCGTTCCCATAAGTATAAGTGGGGATATAACCGGATGACCACTGTTGACGGTTTGTTTACCGCAGGTGATGGTGTTGGAGCTTCCGGCCATAAGTTCTCTTCCGGTTCCCATGCTGAGGGTCGTATCTGTGCCAAGATGATGGTCAGGTATTGTCGTGATAAAACTCACACCCCAGAGATTGCTCAGTCTGTTCAGGAACTGGCCGATGAGATTTATGCACCGGTTAAGTTGTATTATGAGCATGTTGGTGCTTCAACTCATCAGGATGTCAATCCCAACTACTGCAAACCTGCTGGTATAATGATGCGTCTTATGAAGGCCACTGATGAGTATGGTGGTGGGGTTGCAACCTATTATATGACCTCCGGCAAGCTTCTTAGTATATGTTTGGATCTGCTTAGGATGCTTCGTGAAGATGCTGCGAAAATGGCTGCCGGTGACCTGCATGAGTTGATGCGTGCTTGGGAAAACTATCACCGTATCTGGTGTGTAGAGGCTCATATCCGTCATATTGAGTTTCGGAAAGAGTCTCGTTACCCGGGGTTCTATTATCGTTCAGATTACCCGAATGTTGACGATAAAAATTGGAAGTGTTTTGTCAACTCGACTTTTGATCCTAAAACCAAAGAATGGAAGTGTGAGAAGGTTGAGTGTATCAATATCATAGAAACTGATCCTTGGATGTAGGCTGTAAGGGGATCATTATCTGCTGGTTAGAGTAGTTAAATCTCTGGAACTCATTTGAGTTTCGGAGATTTTTTCTTTATTTTTTCGTAACTATTCAGCTGCACTCCGTGAAGCACATCTGAACAGTTACAGTCCCAGATTATTGGAGTTTGTTCAGCTCGCTGAATAGTTACATTTTTTCAATGACAGGGGAACTGGTGGTTTTTGGTTGAGTTGACAGGGAAATCTAATTGATATCTTCAAGTTAATTGAACCAGAAATTTGAGCCGAAAATTCTCTGTAAATATTCGG
>CAYRGM010000183.1:0-3728 GCA_964423765.1 uncultured Desulfobulbaceae bacterium | reverse complement strand
AAGTGCGATCGTAAAGACTGCTTTCAATCGCAAAAATAATAATCAATAATCAATTATTAACAGACTAAAAGCCTGCCCGAAGGGCGCTAAATTTATTTGCTTGAGGAGACCATTTAGATGGGTGAGACACAGGTAGGAAAAATTATTCAGGTCATTGGGCCTGTTGTTGATGTTGAGTTTCAAGGCGGAGAGCTGCCTGATATCCTGAATGCATTATATGTCAGTAACCCTGCGATCAGTGATCAGCCTGATAACCTGGTTCTTGAGGTTGCTCTGCATCTTGGTGATAATGTGGTTCGTACCATTGCCATGGACATGACCGATGGTCTGGTGCGGGGTATGGAATGTCGGGATGCTGGTGAAGCCATTACCATTCCGGTTGGTGAGGCCGCACTTGGCCGGATTATGAATGTGGTTGGCAAGCCGATTGATGGCAAAGGAGATATCGATAATTCCAAGGTTATGCCTATTCATAGAGCGGCTCCGGCATTTACAGAGCAAGACACCGATGTCAATGTCCTTGAGACCGGAATTAAAGTAATAGACCTGCTGGTGCCGTTCCCCCGGGGCGGCAAGATGGGGCTGTTTGGCGGTGCCGGTTGCGGTAAGACCGTAATCATGATGGAGATGGTTAACAATATTGCCACGCGGCATGGAGGTATCTCAGTCTTCTGTGGTGTCGGTGAGAGAACCCGTGAAGGTAACGATCTCTATATGGAGATGAAAGAATCAGGTGTTCTTACCAAGGCTGCTCTGGTTTACGGACAGATGACCGAGCCTCCAGGTGCCCGTACCCGGGTTGCCCTGACCGGCTTGACTGCCGCTGAATATTTTCGTGACGAAGAAGGGCAGGATGTATTGTTCTTTATTGACAATATCTTCCGTTTTACCCAGGCTGGTGCTGAAGTTTCGGCTCTGCTTGGTCGTCTTCCTTCAGCAGTTGGCTATCAGCCGACTCTGGCAACAGATCTCGGGGCATTACAGGAAAGAATTACCTCAACCAATAAGGGCTCTATTACGGCGGTACAATGTGTGTATGTACCTGCTGATGACTTGACCGATCCTGCTCCAGCAACCACCTTTGCTCATCTTGATGGAACTGTTGTTCTTTCCCGTCAGATATCTGAGCTTGGTATTTATCCGGCGGTTGATCCTCTTGATTCAACCTCAAGGATTCTTGACCCTCATGTTGTGGGTGAAGAGCATTATAAAACAGCCCGTGGAGTACAGATGGCTCTACAAAAATATAAAGAACTCCGGGATATTATTGCTATTCTTGGTATGGATGAACTTTCTGAAGAAGATCAGCTCACTGTTCAGCGAGCCCGGAAAATTCAGCGATATCTTTCTCAACCATTTCATGTTGCTGAGGTGTTCACTGGTATTGCCGGTAGTTATTGCAAGGTGGAGGATACTGTTCGCGGTTTTAAGGAAATTCTTGAGGGTAAGCATGACGAGCTGCCTGAATCAGCCTTTTACATGGTCGGTGTCATAGAGGAAGCAGTTGAGAAGGCAGCAGCCGATAAAACCGAGGCTTAACAGTTAACTTGGTTCTTTTTTTTCTTTTCATTTCCAGGTAGATAGAAAACGAGGATTTATTCAATGGCACAGATTCATCTTGAAGTCGTTACTCCCACAGGTCTAATTGTTAATGACGATGTTGATATTGTTGTTGCCCCCGGTGTGGATGGAGAGTTTGGTATCCTGGCAAATCATGCTCCTTTTTTAAGTACTGTTAAAACAGGTACCTTGAGGTATTCCAAGGATAATAGTACCAGGTACCTCATGGTCAGTGGTGGTTTTGCAGAAGTCTCTAACAACAAAGCTACATTTTTGGTTGAAAGTGCTGACTACGGGCAGGAAATTGATGTCAACCGTGCTTTTTCAGCCAAAGAAAGGGCTGAAAAGCGCCTCTTTCAGGCAGATTCCCAGGCTGAGAAGTTAAATCGGACCAGGGCTGAGGCTGCTTTGCAACGGGCTGTTGCCCGTATCCAGACCTCGGCACTTGCTGACAAATAATCATCCGTTAATTAGGATCAAGCCTAAATCCCCAAAAGGTAAAAAAGAGGATAGATATTTTATTAAAAGCTTGGTGTACGCATTTCAAATAAGGGTCTGGGAAGGCTTAAAAAAAGCTAATAAATAAATCCGTTTCCTTATCCCTTCTACAATATATTTGTTAATCTAATCTAAATATGGGGTCAAGTCTCATCTTGACATATAGCTGTAACGGAAAAGTCTACACTCTGTTACCATGAGTCGACCATTACGCCTTGAATACCCCGGTGCTTGGTATCATCTGATGAATCGAGGCAGTAGGGGGGGATCATATCTTTGCTGACAACAAAGATCGTGCAATAGTAACTATTCAGCGAGATGAACAAACGCCCATAAACTTGGGCTGTAACTGTTCAGATGTGCTTTACCATCTGTTTGAGAGGCAATCAGGTACATTCACCGGAATCCCGTCCTCTCTCCCGGCCGGAATCGTTGCAACCCCTGACCAATACCCATGGAGCAGTCATCATGGCTATTTTGCAGAAATAAAGGAATGGAACTGGCTTCATAAATATTTTCCCCTCTCCATGTTGAGTGCAGATACAAAAAAGCAGCACCAGGCGTATCGCAAGTTCATGGAGTAAGAGGACTCTAATGAACTCCTTCATTTTCTTGATCAGAATAAATGGTCAATCCTGATCGGTGGCGAGGAATTTATTTCCTAGATCAAGATTACTTTTTTTCAAAAGAAACGCAACCGGCAGATTCCTGAATCTTTGCAGTTAGCTCGGAGCAAACCAAGATCATCATACAGGTGTGCCGGGTCTACAAGGTAACAAGAAAGAGCCTGCTTATTAGGCGGCACGGCATCAGTAATGAACCCAGGGATGTGGCTATCTATCTTTGCCGGATTTCCTGTGAGAAGCTTGGGGGGAGGTTCCACTTGCTTACTCAACCAATAGCTTCAGCGGAAAGTTTAAAGCGTCACGCCTTTTGCAAAGAAACGAAAAAGTCCTGCCCCTTGAAACTGTGTGCTGATTTAGGCGTTCTCGGCGACTCCGCCGCCGATAATCGCGGTGCTGACTTCGTCCATCTCCTGATTCCGCTACTCCGACCAGAACCAGGAGCTGGACCGGTCACCGCGATTATGTAGAAAACCTATAGAATGAGGACAGGAAAATGGCAATTCAACAGGATGATTTCATAGGTCTTGTTGATCTATTAGAAGACAATAAAAAGTTCCCATATTACGCTGCTGAGAGACGTATTGATCTATTTATTTCATATTATATCGAGCATATATTAACTGATTATTTTAATGAAAATGTTAGTTTTGTTGCACCTGAATTTCCGATCAAACATAAAATGAGTAATCAGGCAAATAAAGCCGATTTATTGTGTAATTTTACTTGTTCTAAACAGCCGATTATTGTTGAAATTAAAACTGATAAAGAATCCTTCAAGTCAACCCAGTTAGATAAATACCTCAATTCTACAAAAAATTGGGCTCATGTTATTGAAGGTTTACCAAAAATAGTTGAAAGATCAAAATCTGATTATAGAGTGAAGTACTTCTATTTGGTACAAAAACTGGTTAAAGAAGGGGTTGCTGAATATTCAACTGATAATCAATTGTTAGTCAAAGACATTGAAAAGCTTATTGATGCTTCTTCTAAAAACAGACCTCGCTAAAAATGAGTGCATCAACCCCCTGAAAGGCATGCCAATGC
>CAYRGM010000182.1:0-3770 GCA_964423765.1 uncultured Desulfobulbaceae bacterium | reverse complement strand
TTATCAATTATCAATTATAAATATATGTCTTTAACCCCTGTCTTGGTTATCCTGGTCAAAAGAGTTTGTCTTTTAGACAGACCCAACACTTTTCCCAGAAACTCAAAAGGGCTGAGTCCAGCCTGTCCGTGACGATGCACAAGGACAAATTCCATTTTTCTCTTTTTCTCTTTCTCCATGCATATCGCTGACTTAACCAGAGGACGAATATCAAGTTGTCGGCGTTTTCCTTTTCTTACTCTCTCAAGAATCCACTCTTTTTCAGCAAGAAAACTTTTCAACCGTTCTGCAAGCTCGATCATACCAATTCCATCCGCTAGGTCCGCCAGATAAGTTACCTCCATATCTACCTGCTCAAATTTTTTCACTAATTCGGCTCGCATAATCGAAATGGTCTGGGGAAACTCATGATTAAGGCTATCAATGGTTTTTTCAAGATTGGCAATCGGTCTTGAGAGTTCCACATCAAAGAACTCAACCATACTCTCAAGACCAACCGGCAGAGCCTGGCTGAAGGATACCTTGGGAGAGGGATTAAACCCCTGGGAAAAGAGTACCGGCAGACCGACCCGGTGCAGAACCCGAAAAACCAGCTGTAAGAGATCAAGATGACCATAAAAACGACTATCACCAAGACGGGAGTAATGGAAACGATAACGAAACTTTATTTGATTGTTGTTTTTGTTTTTGTTTTCATGTCCGGTTTTTTCCTGACCTGATAAAGGCAGTCCCGATTCTTTTTTTACAGACTCCTTATGCAACACCGGTTCTACAGTTTTAAAATCACAAAGCCCACATTTCTGACAGCCATGGTTCCGGCAATCAGGGGTATAAGTTTGCTCCACGGCTTTCTGCCATTCCTCCTCAAGAAACGCTCTTTCCACTCCGCAATCAATATGATCCCAGGGCAGAGCTTCTGTCATGGTTTTAGCCTCAAGGTATGATTCCAGAACAATACCGCATTGCTCAGCCGCCTTTTGCCATTGTTGCAGATTAAAATGTTCCGACCAACCGTCAAAACGAACTCCATTATGCCAGGCCTGCATAATGAGACGGGAAAGACGACGATCACCCCGGGAAAAGACTCCTTCCAGAAAAGAAACATGAATATCGTTTGTCTTCAGCTTAATCCCTTTACGGGGCAGTAGTTTTCTTAACTGATTCAACCGTTTTCCGGCCTCAGCCATGGATAATTGCGGCTGCCACTGAAAAGGGGTATGCGGTTTTGGCACAAAAGTGGCAACACTGACATTTATCTGAGCTCTCCGGCCCTGCCCGGCTGCCTCCTTTGCTTTTTTCACCAGCTCCACAATCCCTTCCACATCTGCCATGGTTTCAGTGGGCAGACCAATCATGAAATAAAATTTAATCAGATTCCAGCCTGCCCCAAAGGCATCCTTACAGGCAACAAGCAGGTCATCTTCAGTGATGCCCTTGTTAATCACCTCCCGCAAACGATTGGTACCTGCTTCCGGGGCCAGGGTAAACCCGGTTTTACGAACCCGTTTAATCTGTTCGATAATCTCTGGAGTCAACGTGCCAACCCGCATGGAAGGCAGAGATACGGAAACAAATTCATCTGCAAATCTATCCATTAATTTAGGTAGCAATTCCGGCAGACAGGAGTAATCTCCGGTGGAGAGAGAAAGAAGAGCCAGCTCATCAAAACCGGTTTTGGCAATTCCCTGCTCGGCAATCGCAAAGATATCATCAACGCTCCGTTCCCTGACCGGACGATAAATCATCCCGGCCTGACAAAACCGACAGCCTCGGGTACAACCCCTAGCAATTTCTATCCCTAACCGGTCATGAACCGGTTTAATCACGGGCACCAGGGGAGTCTCCAGCGAAGATACCGGCAACAATTCCGGCAGCACCCGCCTTCGCACCTCTGTGTAGTTATCCTTGAGCGGACGCATACCGGTAAACTGCTCACCCGTATATTCAGGCTCAAAAAAACAGGGTACATAGATTCCGCTAATCTCTGCCAACCGGGCTAATATTTCCTGTTTGCCAACCCCCTCATCTTTAGCGGCCAGCACAACTCTGCCCATCTCGATAATCGCTTCTTCCCCATCACCAATGACAATGGCATCAAAAAAATCAGCCACCGGCTCAGGGTTAAAGCTACAAGAACCTCCTCCGATTATCAGCGGGTACTCATCTTTATCAACCCGATCTTTTGCCAGCCATGGTAAACCTGCCCGGTCAAGAATAGTGAGAATATTTGTATAACAGAGCTCATAAGGCAGCGTTATACCAAGAATATCAAAATCCATAAGAGGCCGGCGGGACTCGAGACTAAATAGTGGAATACCATGTTCATGGAGCAGTTTTTCCATATCCAGATCAGGGGCATAACACCTCTCAGCAAGAAAATTCTCTTCATTATTGATAAGATGATAGAGTATCTGCAAGCCATGATGAGACATGCCTATTTCATAGAGGTCAGGGAATATCAAACAAAATCGCAAGGGAACCTGATGCCAGTCCTTACAGACAGCTCCCAGTTCACCACCGCTGTAACGGCCTGGTTTTTTGACAAAAGGTAGGATTTTGTCAAGTTCAACCCGCCTGGTTGCCGCCCGGTCCTGATGATGATTATATCCTGTATTACTGCTGGCTGAGAGTAAAGTATCTATATTTTTCAATTTAAATATATCTTGTTTTATTGACTTATATATGGTGTTTTCATATAATTACATAGATGTAGAAATATTTTATAATCGTCCACCAGCACTGATCTATTTGCTCCAACCATGCTGGTTAGCCAGTTCTATAACATTTCTGACCTAAATTCTGCAGGCTGAATAGTTACCAATATTTTTTTATTGTCTCCCATAAACGGACCACCCTATGGAAAAAAAATCTTTATTTTTTGTTTTGTTAATACTCATAGTTACCCTTTTCTCTCTCCTGAAAACCCAGCATCTATATGCTGCAACCGACCAGGTACAACCTACCCTGAAAGATATCAAATTTATATCCATCACCCCGGAGCATGAACAAATAACCTTTCTGTTTGATGGTTCATCCACAGCAAGAATATCTACCTATAACAGCGATAGACCACGCATTATCCTTGATTTTCCCCAAGCCGTACCAGCCATGACGATAGCAAATATTGTCAAAACAAATGGTAACCTCGTTCAACAGATCAGAATGGGTATCCACAGGGGAGATAAAGCAAGGACCCGGATAGTTCTTGATCTCGCCCTTAATATGGATATTAACTATAAGAAAATATTCGATCAAGAGACAAACTCACTGCATATCTCTGTGTATAAAGCAGGTCATGAACCTGAACCACCGCAGGTTGCAGCCGAGTTATCTGAACCTGCAGAGACAGACAAGATCAAGGAGCTAAAGAGTACAACAAGACCAATTCTTCACTCAATTCATTTTGATAACTCAACTGGCACAGGAGAAATAGTTCGGTTCCAACTAAATGGATTTTATCCGCCAGAAGTTTCCGCAATTGAAAAAGGAAAGCCAAGAGTAATATTCGACTTTAAGAACACAACTCTTGCCAACCCTATTGCTGATATTATCAAAACAGATGGTAAATTTATTAGATCCATCCGTATCGGCAAGCATAATAATCCGGACAAAATCAGGGTGATAATTGACCTGATACCTGATAATCATTACAATCTGGAACAAATGTTTTTCAAAGAAGACAAAATATTCGCTATTATAATCAATACCATTGACAAGTAATGATAAAGGACAGAAAATAAAAATTATTCCGTCTTCTGTTACCTGTCCCC
>CAYRGM010000181.1:0-3788 GCA_964423765.1 uncultured Desulfobulbaceae bacterium | reverse complement strand
CCTAGCACATATCTGCGTCATAAAATCGCTCAATTCAGGTTGAAAATAAACGCAGACTTCAAGCCCGCTTATATTGTTTTGGCAACAATACACCAAGTCTATAAACAAAACAAGCCCACCCTCCCGTCTGGGAGGAGTAGGCTTTACCTTATAAACTGCATGAAACCAAAAAATAAAACCTAAATCCTGCAATAGTCCTGTAATAATTTTGTTGTTTTAATTACATCTTGTTTGTTCCATAATCAGCGTACAGGATTTAGGTAAAATCAGATTTCACTAACAGTAATCGCTTCCTCAGGACAGACTTCAACACAAGTTTCACAACCTATACATTCATCAGCCTCAACAGGATCAGCCTTCCCGTCAACCATCTCAAACACCTGAGATGGGCAGGCTGACACACACTCTTCATCACCAGTACACTTATCTTTATTAACAAGAACATCCCACATAATACTAACCTCCAAAAAATAAAATAAAAAGTTACGGCCAACTCCGGGCAACCCAAAGCCAGCTGACAGACAATCCACCTGTCACGAGTAGCCCTCCTCTATCGAATGAACAAACATTTGTCAAGATAAAAAAAACAGACAACTATCACTACAAATCGCCCCCATCAAAAATGTAAATATTTTAACCTGAATGGAGAGATTTTATGACGCAGATAGGTGCTGATAAACAGTTACCTGTATCGAAAAGGTGTCTTTTTTGTTGACAAAATTAGAGGAGCAGGATATCTTAATTATTTATGAATGATGATTCACTTTCAGACTGTTAGGGATACAGGGGTTAAAGTGTGTTCGGTTTGAGTCCTGAGTGTGAATATGAAAGTAAAATGACTAATTATATGAGGAGGAACACAGATGACAAAGCAGCACGCTACGCCTTTGTTGGATGAACTGGAGAAGGGTCCATGGCCGAGTTTCGTCACCGACCTGAAGCGACAGGCAGAAACCCATCCTGAATGCTGGGATATTCTCGGCATTCTTGAGCTTTCGTTCAAGGATAGGATTACCCACTGGAAACATGGTGGCATTGTTGGGGTTTTTGGTTATGGTGGTGGTATTGTTGGTCGCTATGCAGATGTTCCGAAACAGTTTCCAGGAGTTGAGCATTTTCATACCGTCCGTATTGCCCAGCCGTCCGGCATGTACTATACAACCAAAAATTTGAGAGATCTCATGGATCTCTGGTCTAAGTATGGTTCTGGTATGACCAACATGCACGGCTCTACCGGTGACATGATTCTCCTTGGTACCCGTACTGAAAACCTTGAGCCTTTGTTCTGGGAGCTGACCCATGACTTAAAGCAGGACCTTGGCGGCTCCGGTTCCAACCTGCGTACACCCTCCTGTTGTCTTGGTGATTCCCGTTGTGAATGGTCTTGCTATGATGCTCAGGACCTCTGCCATCACCTGACCATGCATTATCAGGATGAAATTCATCGTCCTGCATTCCCGTATAAATTTAAATTAAAATTTTCCAGTTGTCCCAATGATTGCGTAGCGGCCATTGCCCGTTCTGATTTTGCTGTAATTGGTACCTGGAAAGATGACATCAGGATTGATCAGGGTGCAGTCAAGGAATACATTGCCGGTAATTATCCTGCCAATGGCGGTGCCCATAAAGATGGGGATTGGGGTGCTTTTGATATTGAAAAAGAAGTTATTGGTCTCTGCCCCACTGAGTGCATGGAGATGGATGGAGAAGAGATCAAAATCGATAACTCCGAGTGTAGCCGTTGTATGCATTGCATTAATGTCATGCCCCGGGCTCTTCGTCCCGGCAACCAGCGAGGGGCAACCATCTGTATAGGTGCTAAAGCTCCCATCCTTGATGGTGCCCAGTTTGGCACCATGATTATCCCTTTCATCAAAGTCTCAAAAGAGAATGATTACGAGGATGTTATTGATGTGATTGAGAAGGTCTGGGACTGGTGGATGGAAGTTGGTAAAAATCGTGAACGAATTGGTGAGACCATGCAGCGGGTTGGTCTTCCCACCTTTCTGCAGGTTATGGAGATTAAACCCATTCCTCAACATGTGAAGGAACCACGATCTAATCCTTATGTTTTCTGGAAGGAAGAAGAAGTTGAAGGTGGTTTTGAACGAGATGTTAAGGAGTTCCGTAAGCGGCATAAAATGTGAGCAGAAATTGTTAGTGAACGGTTACATATAAATTATTATTATCATATAAGGAATTAAGGAGAATATATCATGGGTTACGATCCGAAAAATCCTATGGAAGGTCGAATTACCGATATTGGTCCCCGTAAGTATGACACTATGATGCCGCCTGTTATTATGGAAAACAAGGGCAAATGGCTGTATCATGAAATTCTGGAACCTGGTGTTCTGGTTCATGTTTCCATATCCGGGGCAGAGTGTTATACTGTCCGGGTAGGTTCCCCCCGTTTTATTTCCATTGAGCATATCCGGGAAGTCTGCGATATAGCAGATGCACATTGTGATGGTTTTCTTCGCTTTACAACGAGAAACAATATTGAGTTCATGGTGGACTCAAAAGATAAGGTAGCACCTCTGATTGAAGACCTTAAAAGTCGCAGTAATAAATTTCCCGTTGGTGGTACAGGTGCATGTGTGACCAATATTGTCCATACCCAGGGCTGGCTGCATTGTCATACCCCGGCAACAGATGCATCCGGACCTGTTAAAGCAGTTATGGATGACCTCTTTGAATACTTTGGCTCCATGACATTGCCGGCACAAGTTCGTATTGCTCTGGCATGTTGTTTGAATATGTGTGGTGCTGTTCATGCTTCTGATATTGCTCTTCTCGGTGTGCATCGCAAACCGCCGATGATTGACCATGAACGAATCACCGGTCTTTGTGAGCTGCCGCTGGCAATTGCTTCCTGTCCCCTTGGTGCTATTAAACCAGCCAAGGCGGAAGTCAATGGTGAAATGATCAAGACTGTTAAAGTTACAGTTGAAAGATGTATGTTTTGTGGTAACTGTTACACCATGTGTCCCGCCATGCCTCTTGCTGATCCTGAAGGTGATGGTATGGCCATCCTGGTTGGCGGTAAAATTTCCAATGCCAGGTCTGCACCAAAATTCTCCAAACTGATTATTCCATTTTTACCCAATACTCCACCCCGATGGCCGGAAACTGTTGATGCTGTTCGCCAGATTCTTGAAGCCTATATTAAAGATGCCCGTAAATATGAGCGGGTTGGTGAATGGGCTGAGCGGATTGGCTGGCCGAAGTTTTTTGAAAAGTGTGATATTCCGTTTACTGACAAGTCTGTTGATGATTACCGACTTGCCTATGAAACTTGGAATACCACTGCTGCTTTTAAATATACGACGCATACCGATGCTTATACCAAATAACCAGCATGGCTGTATAAACTTGGCAGAGAGTCTTAGGAAAATCATGAAAGGTGCTGGTCATTGTGGTATGGGCAGGATCTTTCTAAATTAAAGTGCTTGTCGTTTTTATTCACCATCTTTTTGACTTTTCAAAGGTGGCGTTCATCTATTTTAAACAGTGAGGTATTGTTATGGCAATGAGCATAGAGGAAGTTGAAGCTGCTATTATTGAAAAGGCTACCAAGTCTCCTAAGCCGCAGCTTTATATAAAGGATTTTTATAAATGTGATCCAGATCGTAAACCGCGTGAGATTAAAACAATTGCCAATAAACTTGTTGAAAAGCAAGAATTGATGTTCTGGTCTTCCGGCTCTACCACCATGTATGCCCGCCCTGATCGGATCCAGAATGAGGAAGGATAAACTTCACGGTTAGGAAATCATTTATTTTTTT
>CAYRGM010000180.1:0-3866 GCA_964423765.1 uncultured Desulfobulbaceae bacterium | reverse complement strand
GGTTCAGTCTCTGTTCCCATTACCATGGCCCTGGGGATTGAGGAGGGAAAATTATTATCAGGACAACGGGGTGCCATGCTTGGTATCGGTTCAGGGATAAACTCCATGATGTTGGGGATTGACTGGTGATGGAAAAATTTTATCAGTATCCATTTGCAGCAAAGAAAATAACCATCGGCAGCCATACCCTTTCCTGTCTTGATGAGGGGCAGGGCGAAGCCCTGGTCATGGTACACGGCAACCCTTCCTGGTCTTACCTGTACAGAAACCTGGTTTCTGATCTGCGGGGCAGTTACCGGTGTCTTGTTCCAGATCATCTTGGCTGTGGTCTGTCGGATAAACCCCAGGACTATCCTTACCTGCTTGAGAATCATATTGATAATCTTCAGCAGGTTATGGACCATTTTCAGGTGGAAAAGTGTGTGCTGATTGTCCATGACTGGGGAGGTGCAATCGGGCTGGGCTGGGCCGGTCGGCATCCTGAGAAGATTAAGGGGATAATTGTGCTGAACAGTGCGGCCTTCCTGTCTCCCCGTCTCCCTCTAAGAATCGCGGTATGTCGCTATCCATTTCTGGGTCCTTTGTTAGTGCGGGGCTTAAACGGTTTTGTCCGGGCATCCCGCTTTATGGCGGTATCTGAGCGGATGGATAAAAGGGTGGCCGCCGCTTTTGCCGCCCCTTATAATAACTGGTATAATCGGGTTGCGGTGCAGGGATTTGTCAGGGACATCCCCATGAATGACCAGCATCCTTCATGGCATACCCTTAAAAGAGTGGCAGCCGGGCTTGATAAACTACAAAACACTCCCATGCTGATCTTCTGGGGAGGTCGGGATTTTTGTTTTAACCGGGAATTTTATGAACAGTGGCAACGGCGTTTTCCAGAGGCTTTATCCCATTATCTCCCCAATGGAGGCCATTATGTCCTTGAAGACTGCCATTTAGAGAGCCAACAGATAATTTATCCTTTTATTAACAGATGTCATGGAAGATTATCAGACATCGTAAATTGATAACAGAATAATTGATAATTGATAATTGATAATTGATAATTATTGAACATCAAAAGGGCTTGATTATTAGGGGGGCAGGGAAAGAAGTAAAAAAATTGTCCAAAAAACAGGGCGTTTTAAGAGGGCGTTTACGATGTCTGATTATAATATATGCCGTTCATTTCAAGCAGTTGTGGCGGAGCAGCCCGATAATACAGCTATAGTTGATAAGGACGGCAAAAAATATTCCTTTCGGCAATTAGATGAGAAACGGGCGGATTGTGCCGCCCGCCTGCATGGTCTTGGCATCGGCAGAGGCGATAGGGTGATGCTCATGCTGCGTCCCTCTCCTGATTTTATAGCCTTTACCTTTGCCCTCTTTGAGCTTGGGGCCGTGGTTATTCTCATTGATCCGGGTATGGGTTATAGAAATCTCCTGCGTTCTATTGGTTCGGTACGACCGAAATATCTGGTTGCCATTCCCCAGGGAATTATATTTTCAAGAATATTTCCCGCTTCCTTTAAACATCTGAGAGCTAGGGTCTGTGTGGGTACTTCTCTTGGTCCTTTATCGCTTTCTTTTCAGGCCTTGGCAAAAGATATAAGCCCTGAACCATTACCGGCCCGGGCTGATGAGCTGGCGGCAATCATTTTTACCACTGGTTCCACCGGCCCCCCCAAGGGGGTGCAGTATACCCATTCCATATTTCATGCTCAATTAGCCTTGATTCGTGATTATTATAAGATCGGCCCCGGGGAAACCGATCAGCCCGGATTTCCTCTTTTTGCTCTTTTTTCCACAGCCCTTGGTGCCAAAGCGGTGATTGCCGATATGAATCCCAGCCGTCCGGGCCGACTCAATCCTGAAAAATTCATCCGTTCTCTCATGGCAGAAAATGTCAGCTACTCCTTTGGTTCGCCAGCTATCTGGAAGGTTGTCAGCCGTTATTGCCGGCAAAAGGGAATCCGCCTTGGTCTTAAAAAAATTCTCATGGCCGGTGCACCGGTGTCCGGAGCCTTGATTAAAGAGGTTCAGGAGGTCATGGCAGAGGACGGAGAAATTCATACTCCCTACGGGGCCACGGAAAGTCTGCCCATAACCTCAATCAGCGGCAGAGAGATATTAAAGGATTGTTGGCCGCTGACCTGTAAGGGCCGGGGGGTCTGTGTGGGAAAACCCTTACCCGGTATAACCATTCAGATTATCAGAGCTGTCAGCACAGAGATTGCCGACTGGCAGATGGTTAAACCGATGCCAAGAGGCGAAATCGGAGAAATTATCGTGAAAGGTGCTGTGGTTACCAGCTCTTACGATAATAATGATCAGGAAAACAGGCTGTCGAAAATTAGGGACGGGAAAAATATATGGCATAGAATGGGCGATATGGGCTATGTTGATGAAAATGGACGGCTTTGGTTCTGTGGTCGTAAGGCTCACCGAGTGGATACCGGTCAGCAAATGCTGTATTCTGTATGTGTGGAAGGAATTTTTAATACCCATCAGAGGGTCAGCCGTTCCGCTTTGGTTGGGGTCGGCAGGGATGGCAGTAAACTGCCGGTGCTGCTGGTTGAAAAGAAGGGGAAAGGTTCTGACAAGCAGTTGCTGGCCGAGTTGACGGAGATGGCTGCCGAGCATAGTCTTACCCGAAGTATTAACCATTTCCTGGTGCATCCAGGGTTTCCAGTGGATATAAGACATAATGCCAAGATATTTCGGGAGAAACTTGTTCCATGGGCTGCTAAAAGGATTGGCGGCCGGGCAGAAGGTCTTTGACGATAAAAAATAAATAAAAATCGAAAACATGGAGTTACCATGAAAAAAATTGTAGTTACCGGGGGAGGGGGGTTCATAGGTTCCGGGATCGTTCGGGCCTTGATTAAAAAGGATGAGCAGGTGACGGTGATTGGTCGCTCAGAGTATCCCGAGCTTGCCAGGTTGGGGGTCGAGTGTCTGCGGGGAGATATCACCGACCGGCCGTTCATGGATACAGCCCTGCGGGGAGCGGATATTGTTTATCATGTAGCGGCCAAGATAGGGATATGGGGGGCTTGGCGGGACTTTGTCAGTACCAATGTGGACGGCACCACCACAGTATTAAAGAGCTGTCTTGGCAATAATGTTCCAGCCCTGGTCTATACTTCAACTCCTTCGGTGGTTGCCTCCAAAGATGATCTGGATGGGGTTGATGAAAGCACGGCTTATGCCGACCGGGTTCCCAGTCATTATGCGGCCAGTAAAATTATTGCTGAAAAACTGGTGTTAGCGGCCAATTCTTCCCGACTGAAAACCATTGCCATCCGACCTCATCTTGTCTGGGGACCAGGTGATCCCTATATCATTCCCCGTCTTCTTGAGCGGGCTCGCAAGGGCAGACTTAGGCGTATTGGTTCCGGTAAAAACAAAGTGGATATCTGTTATATTGATAATGCTGTGCATGCCCATCTATTGGCCGGCGAGAACCTGCTTGCTGAAGGTACTGGTGCTGGCCGGGCTTTTTTTATCGGTCAGGATGAGCCGGTTGTTCTCTGGGACTGGATAAATGATCTGTTGAGCCGGATGAATATCGAACCAGTTAAGAAAAAGATACCTGTATCTGTTGCCTATTGGCTGGCTGGTCTGTTAGAGGCATATCATTGGGCGAGGTCCAGGGATGGTGAGCCGGAGATGACCCGTTTTATGGTCTTGCAGATGGCAAAAACACATTGGTTCAGTCATAAGGCAGCCGAGGAAATATTGGGATACAAACAAATCGTTGCCAATGATGCAGGTCTGAGGATGGTTGCAGATTATTATAGCTGAGATTTTTATATTTTTTATATAAATGACTGTTTCCGACGGGTTATTTTTTTTAAAGAGTAAATACCTCTAAATAT
>CAYRGM010000179.1:0-3964 GCA_964423765.1 uncultured Desulfobulbaceae bacterium | reverse complement strand
GCCGCTTCACTGCCGCCGCTTCACTGCTACTTGCAAATCCATACCCATAAGTGAATACTTACTATTTTCAAGAGAGGTATAATGAATTTTCTTCTTGCCGTTCTCGCCCAGACTTCCCGTAATCTGGCCCGTACCTGGTCATCACAGATCCTGACCCTGATCACAATCTCTCTGTCAGTGTTGATATTTTCATTTTTTTACCTGATCTATACCAATATGCTCAATGTTGGTCAACATCTTGGCGATGATCTTCGTCTGATTGTCTATTTGGAAACAGAACCAAGCCTACCCATGCAGGAAGCGTATCGACATAAAATTCTTAAATTCGACACCGTCGATAAAATCGTCTTTACTTCCCGGGCAGAGGCTTTTCAGAGATTTAAAACCCAGCTTGGCAGTAATCGAGATCTGCTTATAGGTATGCCTAAAGACTTCCTGCCGCCCTCTATTGAAATTTATCCTCGACAAACCCTTAACACCCTGACCAGAATAAAACGGTTTTCCGAATACCTGCAAACCCTGCCTGGAGTATTAACAGTGCAGTACGGCAAGGAATGGATTGATAGCTTCTATACTTTTATCCAGCTTCTGCAAGCTATTGTCATTCTTTCCGGGACATTACTTGTCCTGACCACAACCTTCATGGTTGCCCACTCCATTCGTCTCATCCTGATATCAAGGGCGGCTGAATTAGAGCTTCTTCGTCTTTTAGGAGCATCGGGTAGCTATATTAGAACCCCATATTTTCTTGAAGGAGGCATACAGGGAGCATTAAGTGCTGCCTGTGGTCTGGGAGCATTATTTATTTTATTCAACTGGGTAGAACTACAGTTTACCGGTGCCGCCCTCTTGAGCGGGTTTTCCTTTACCTTTTTCTCCTGGTCGCTTATTTTTGGTATTATTGGTTTATCTTCCATCCTCTGTGCCCTTGGCAGTTTCACTTCAACCAGAAAAATCACTCTTACATGAGGTCGTATCTCTTCTCCATCCATACCATAGGCTCATTCCTGCTCCTGCTTGCAATCGGGGTTATATCTTTGCCCGGTCATGTTGCATTTGCTGAGGAAACAGGTGATATCCAGGAACATAGAGCCAATATTGACACAATCCGCCAGGGGATACAAACCCATTTTGAAAAAATTTCCAAAACCGGTACGCAGGAAATAAGCCTGCTTGAACAGTTAGGTGAAATTGACAAGTCATTATCCCGCCAAAAACAAAAACTCTCAGACTGGCAGCAACAATTACAAGCCCAGGAAGTAGTACTTACAGGTAAAGAGGACGATTTACTTCTGGCACAAAAAAGTAAAGTTAAAATCAGCAGACAACTGGAAACACGACTCCGAGCATACTATCTCATGGGTGATACCGGATTTTTAAATATTATCTTTTCTAGTAAAAACCTACCGGAGTTGATACTTTTTCATGACTCTTACCAAAAATTACTGGCACATGATAAATCACTAATTGATAGCTACAGAAAAACCATAGATATGTTTGCAAGAGCGTCATCAGCAAGAGAAACAGAGAGAACGATCTTGAGGGGTTTCATCAATAAGAATAAAGTGCAACAGGTCAGGCTGAGCATAGTCAAAGACGAACAACAACGATTACTGACGCGAATACAAAGCCAAAAAGGATTATTTGAACAGGCTGTCCGGGAGATGCAGCGGGCAGAAGCAAACCTTACCCGCTCTCTAATCAGCCTCAAAGAAAAGCATGACAACAAGAAACGGGGTTTTTTAATCAAAAAAGGTCGTCTGCCCGGACCGGTACAAGGCAGAATCGTCATCCGTTTTGGCAAGACAGTAGAGAAAAGAACCAGCCGAGGTATCACCATTGCCACAAAAGAAGGTGCCGAGGTTTTTAGTATTTTTAGCGGCAGGGTTATTTTTACCGGACATAAAATCGGTTTTGGCAACATGGTTATAATTGATCATGGCCTGCAACATTACAGCATTACTGCCAGATTGGATACCATCCTGGTACAAGAAAGACAACAGGTATTACAGGGTAAGAAAATAGGGACAACCGGTAATCTTGCCACCCTGTTTTCCCGGGGTCTGTACTTTGAAATAAGACATGGCAGCACACCGCTTGATCCGCTTAAATGGCTGCAACCTGGTACTTACGAGGTAAATTAAACCATTTGGAATTACCATGAAAATTTTTATTTTTTCTTTACTTTTCATCATCTACCTGATTCCTCCCTCCTTTATCCATGCTGAACAAAACGATCAGCACCATGAAATTTATATAAAACTTGAAACTTTTGCCAATGTTCTCAGCCTGATCCAGCGGCATTATGTAGATGAGATCAATCCAGACGAAGTTATAAGAGGGGCAATCGATGGGATGCTGAGCTCGCTTGATCCCCATTCTTCTTTCCTGCTGCCGGAAGATTTCAAAAAATTACAGGAGAAAACCAGAGGCAGTTTTAGTGGAATTGGTATCGAAGTAACAATCAAAGATGGTATTCTCACCACGGTTTCTCCCATTGAAGGGACACCGGCTGCCCGTCAGGGAATCAAAGCCGGTGACCAGATTATCCATATCAATGGAGAATCAACCAAAAAAATGACCTTGACGGAAATAATTAAAAAATTAAGAGGGGAGAAAGGCTCAAAAGTTACTCTTACCATTCATCGTCCCGGTGAACAGGCACTCAAAACATTTACTCTGATCAGGGATATCATCCCGCTCGACTCCGTGAACGCCATGTTTCTTGACGAGGGAATGCTCTATATCAGAATCACCAATTTTCAGGCAACAACCACAAAAGATGTCCATAAAGAGTTAAATAATGCCTTGGCAAAAGGCCCCATTAAAGGGTTAGCCCTTGATTTACGCAATAACCCCGGCGGATTATTAGAACAAGCGATCATGGTGGCTGATATTTTCCTTGAGCATGGAGCTGTTGTTTCCATCCGTGGTCGTCATCATGAACAGGATATGACCTTTGAAGCCCAGCCAACCAATGACAAATTTATATTCCCCATGGTTATTCTGGTCAACAGTGGTTCTGCAAGTGCTTCTGAAATTGTTGCTGGAGCACTTCAGGACCATGAACGGGCAATCATTATCGGTACGGAAACCTTTGGCAAAGGCTCGATACAAACCATTATTCCCATGCCTAGCGGAGCCGGACTTCGCTTAACCACCGCCAGATATTATACACCAGACGGAGACTCCATTCAGGAGACAGGCATCATCCCGGATGTAAAGGTTCCCTTTGAAAAACCAGCGGTTCAAAAAACAGAAACGACCCGAAATATCAGAGAAGAAGATAGGACAGACCAAAATAACAAAAACAATAAAATGCGGGAAAAAGCACAGGAGCGCCTGTCTCAGGACAATCAATTACGCACCGCCCTGATCATTCTAAAAAGCATCAATATCGCCGGCAATAAAAATAACAAAAGCATCTAAGGAGCTGGAATTAAATAACATGGTTAATTCCACTCCTGAATGGCCATGTTGTGTCGTGACAGACCCTAAGCCTAAACTGACTACCAGAATATCCTACGGCTTTTGGAGTGAAAAACTGCGTAGAATAGCGTTGTATCACTCACTTGGAAACCTACTGGTTCCTGAATCTCCCCATCGATTTATCTAAAAAGAGTAACTTCTCAATAAGTCTGGGCAGCGATCAATATAAGTTAAGCACAAGGTGATTCGGAGGCGGGACTTTAGTCCCGCTAACCTGACTAAAGCAGGTGACGGGGCTAAAGCCCCGTTTCCAATATGCTGTTAAGGTAATTTGTCAAAACCATAGACTGTACCTACTTATTAAAAAGTTACTAAAAAGACAGCAAAACATTGAACCTTAAAATACCGCCCGAATTACCAATTGATCTCAATAAAGACCAGATTCTTCAAGCAATAAAAGAGAATCAGGTGGTTATAATCGCCGGTGATACCGGTTCTGGTAAAACCACCCAGCTTCCCAAAATATGCCTTGAAG
>CAYRGM010000178.1:0-3965 GCA_964423765.1 uncultured Desulfobulbaceae bacterium | reverse complement strand
CCGCTCATTTAGTGTGGCAGCAAATAGCTACATCCCTTCTTCTATCTCTGAGGAGTAATGTAATATTTTCATAATAAAGATATCTAACAACAATAGGGCAAATCGGGAAGTTAATTATTTTTCGTTCCTGCAATTAACCAAAGAGGCGTTGCCGAAGAGCATAGCTTGCGGGTGATAGAAACTGTTATTCCCCTGACCATGCAGGCAAACATTGCCTATTTTCCCGATGCAAAGGAATCAGAGGAATCAAAGGAATATCATCATAAGCTTATGCAATGTATGCGATGGATAAAACGGTTGGGGTTAAACCGTAATCGTGGTCTGGGGCGATGCTCATGGCAGATACAGCCAGAAAATCAAGCGGGAGGTGCAGCATCATGAAAGAGCTTACTTTTAAGTGTGAGTTGCTCAGTGATATTGTTCTTAATGCCTCTGGTGCCAGTGAAGGACGCCTTCCCACCCATGACTTTATCCCTGGCTCTAATTTCCTGGGTATTGTTGCCCAAAAATATCAAGACGCTGGAGATATGGCCTATGAGCTTTTCCATTCAGGCAATGTTCGTTTTGGAGATGCCCATGTGATGCTGGCCGGGCAGCGAAGCCATAAGGTGCCGGCCTGCTGGTTCTATCTCAAAGGAGAGTCGCTGCAAGAGAAGGTCTGGCTTCATCATAAATTAGGTCCTGGTCAGCGTGATAAGCTGGTTGCCGAGGGTAAACAGTTCAAACAGGCCAGGTTTGTTTTTTTTGCACCAGTAGAGAGTGGTTTTGTCCTGGCTGATTTGTCAAAATCAAAACAATACACCATGAAATCAGCTTATGATCGCCTCAAACGAAAGGCGGCGGATAGCCAGCTCTTTGGCTACACTGCCTTACAACCTGGATCATTATGGGAGTTTTCCGTTTGCCTGGAAAATAATGGGCAACAGAAAGATATTATCGCCTTTATCAAGGATAATCTAAAAGGTGAATGCAATGTGGGAAGGTCTCGCTCGGCTCAGTATGGCCGGGTGAATATTACTCTTCAATCTGAACAGGAAGTAAATGAAGGGGCTAAAGAGTTCGCAGCATCAGATGAGATTAGCCTCTATGCAGAAAGCAGATTGAGTTTTCTGGATAAGTTTGGCCAGCCTACCCTGCAGCCAACACCCGAAGATCTTGGCATGCCGGTTGGCAGCACAATAATATGGGAAAAATCGCAAATTCTTACCTCACGCTACGCCCCGTGGAATGGCAAACGGCAAACAAGGGATGCGGATCGGGTCTGTATAGATAAGGGCTCGGTTTTTATGATCCGCTTACAGAATTCTGTCCCCTCTATCTCCTTGTTCAGCAGACTTAACGGGCGTGGGATTTATAAGAATGAGGGCTTTGGTCAGGTGCTGGTTGAGCCGGATTTTTTGCAGACAACGAAAGATGACGGCACCCTGGAAAAGTTAATTTCTGTTCTTGAACAGACTGAGACAGACTCTGCTGACACAGTTCCTGAATTATTTTCGTCTGAGTCGAATCCTCAACTGTTTTCCTTACTGAATAAGCAAAAAGAAAAGGCCATTAATAATCGTTTAATCCTGGAATCGGTCAATACCTTTGTCAAAGATCATAACGAACGCTTCTCTGGAGAATTTGCCAGTCAATGGGGCGTAATCAGAGCAACTGCAGCCCGGGAAAGTACGGCTGACTCTTTAATGACAAAATTGTTTGCTCCGAACACAGGATATCTATGCCATGGTGTGGCCGTTGCTAAATGGCAAAAGAAGGGGCGGTTTGAAATTTTCAAGACTTTTCTTGAAGAAAAGAATAATTCAAATCCCGACATTGTGGTGCCGTTGACCATTAAGCTGGCCACAGAAATGGCCAAGACCGCATCTTTAAACCAGCAGGAGGGGAAATAATGGACTATCCAATCCGCTATATTGTCAGATTGCTCGTGGAAGCAGACACCCCGCTTGCCGTTGGTGCCGGAGAGGTAGATATTCTTAACAATGCTCCAGTTGCTTTGGATTGTAATGGTTTACCCATGATTCCCGGCACCAGCCTATGTGGTGTTTTGCGTCACGCTTTGATTCGCCAGGCTCCAGATGATGATGAACAACGAATGGTTGACGATATTTTTGGCTACCAGGGTAAAGAAGATGGTCTGGGCTCCAGGCTGGTGGTGTCCAGTGCCCAGCTCGTTGGCAGTGATGGCCAGGTGATCGAAGGAGTGGCAGAGATTGATGAGACAGGTGAATACTACCATCATTTTTTCAACCTGCCGGTACGCGAGCATTGCAGAATTAACCAACGGGGTACAGCCGATGCCATAGGCCATGGAAAATTCGATAATTTGGTGGTCTATAAGGGCAGTTTTTTTGTTTTTGAACTGGAACTTGCCGGTGATGCAGATGACAAGTATATATGGGACAAGATGATTGCTGCCATCAAGTCACCCCTCTTTCGTGTCGGTGCTGGCATTAGAAAGGGCTATGGTGCATTAAAGGTCAAGGACTCAATTGTTGATATTTATGATCTGACCAAGCCGGATGGCTTGGAGGGATATCTTGAGAGAAACAGTTCTCTTGTGGGAAATTCATGGGACATGAACTATGACACCATTAATAAAAATCAGGTGCCTGTGGGCTTTACCGCCTATAAATTAACCTTGACCCCTGATGATTTTTTCCTGTTTGGGGCTGGTTTTGGTGACCAGAATGTGAACATCAAACCGGTAGTGGAAAAGATTATTACCTGGCAGGCTGGGAAGCCTGTATTTAATGACGAGATGACCCTGATCCCTGCAAGTTCAGTCAAAGGTGCCATCGCCCATCGTACAGCCTTTCATCATAATCGACTGGAGAAAATCTACGCTGATGATCCATCGGTGGATATTAATGATTATGTGAATGAAAAAAATGAAGCGGTACAGACTCTGTTCGGTTGCCCCCGGGCTGATGGTAGAGATACCGGCCAGCAGGGCCGGGTGATAGTTTCCGATATATTTTTGCCACTTCCTGCCGAAGATGAACAGAAAACTTTGAATCATGTGGCCCTTGACCGCTTTACCCAGGGACCAATCGACGGGGCCCTGTTTAGCGAACTGGTCTTTTCTGGAAAGGAGTTTACCCTTGAGTTATTGGTAGAAAATTCTTGTCTCAATGGTCATGTTAAAGACGCTTTTGAGGCAGCTCTAACGGATATTACCAAGGGCATGCTTCCCCTTGGCGGCGGTGTGATGCGTGGTCATGGGTTTTTTAGCGGCAATTGGAAAAAAGGAGGAAAATAATGGATAATGCCTATGAGTCAATAGATCAGGTGAGCGGCATAAATGATGCTGTTGAATACAGTGGTTATCTCTGGTTTGACAATGAAAACAAGCCGAGGGAGATCGATGGTAAAATAAGTGGAAAAGTTGATCTGTTGCGGATGGAACAGCTTCCTTTCATCATAGAAGGCAATCTCATTGCCAAAGACAAATCCCATTCCATATCAATTCGTTTTGTTGACGGTAATTATATCATCGGCAAGGTGGATTGGTCAAAAGTGCCGGATGACATGCCGTGCGAGGAGCATGTCTATCTGGCCCATAATTTTTCAAATGCAAAAAAAACTCTGTTTCAAGGAGGCCTGGCTGCCGGTAGAAGATCCGTTATGCGAAAACATGCCAACCCTGCAACCTGCCTGGATAGCCTTTACCGGCTTTGACAAAAGCAAAGGAGGATGCGAAAAATGATAAAAGCTCCCTATAATTTTGTGCCGTTGAATGAGCATGTTTTTTTCCCTGACTGGGCCGACAAGGTCTCCCATGATGTACCGTTCTCCGATGGAGAGAGCGGGTGTATCACTGTTAAACTCACTGCCAAATCTCCGGTTTATGTCCGGAACGGCGGGGCATGGTCTAAAGATAATCAAATCAATAACGAAAATCCCCTTTATCCAGACCTCGCTAAAAATGAGTGCATCAACCCCCTGAAAGGCATGCCAATGCA
>CAYRGM010000177.1:0-3977 GCA_964423765.1 uncultured Desulfobulbaceae bacterium | reverse complement strand
ATAGTCTTGGAAATATGATAGGCGGTATATGGATTGTAATCCACCGGATAAGGCAGCATATTATATAGATACGGGGTGTAAATCCCGATGAATATGCAGAGAATAGCGGTAATAGCCATGGCGGTATTCATGTGCCATGGAGGATCAGCCGCTTTTTCCCAGGTCTCTTTGCTGCAGTTGTTCTTACCGAACCAGATAAAATAAGGTACTTTGAGTCCTGTATGGAGAAAGGTTCCGGCTGAGGCCAGAGTCAACAAAAAGGCGGCCCAATATAGGTGGTCATCAAACCCGGCGGCCACAATCATCGATTTGCTGACAAAACCGCTGAATAATGGGAAAGCGGAGATCGAAAGCCCCCCGATCAAGGTAAAGACAAAGGCCCAGGGCATTTTCTTGTACAGGCCGCCAAGCTCAGTAAACTTGGACTTACCGGTCATGTAAAGCACAGAACCGCAGCCCATGAACAATAGAGCTTTGTAAAGAATGTGGGCAAAGGCATGGGCACAGACCCCGTTAATCGCAAGCGAAGTGCCGATACCAACCCCGGCCACCATGAACCCGACCTGACTGATAATATGATAGGCCAAGAGCCGCCTGATATCGTTTTCAAGTACCGCATAGACTACACCATAGAGTGCCATGCAGACACCAAGCGGAATAAGGATATCCATGCCGGCAAAGCCGCGGGCCAGAGCATAAACCGCAGTTTTGGTGGTAAACGCACACATGAAGACTGCACCGCTGACCGTAGCCTCACTATAGGAATCAGGTAGCCAGGCGTGAAACGGTGGCACTGCCGCGTTGAGGATAAAGCCGATCATGATCAGATAGGTGGCAAGAGTCGGAGAATCAACTCCGATGGGCCCAAAAGATAGAGACCCGGTGGTCTTATAGTGTAGAATAATCCCCGCCAGCAAGACTAGTCCGCCAGCGGTATGAACCAGCAGGTAGCGGTAGCCAATGGCCAACGATTGTCTGCGTCCCCGGAACCAGATCAGGAAAACAGAAGAAAAGGCCATGAGTTCCCAGAACAGAAACAGCACCAGATAATCGCCACAGTATATTACTCCCAAGGCTCCGGCAACATAAACCCAGGCGGCAATATGCTGGTAGTCATCTTTAACATGGAGGGCATAAAGGGTGCCGATGATACACATCAGAGTCATGATGTAAGCGAACACCTGACTCAAACTATCTACCCGACCAAAGATTAATGACCAGTCTAAAAATTGAACAACGCCGTATACTCCGTGATGACCCTGCATGGACAGCACATTAATAAAGGTCAGCAGCGGTACCAGCAGCAGATATG
Organism: uncultured Desulfobulbaceae bacterium; assembly: GCA_964423765.1. GTDB lineage: Bacteria > Desulfobacterota > Desulfobulbia > Desulfobulbales > Desulfobulbaceae > DRLX01. Next base: position 2,665 of record CAYRGM010000177.1, on the reverse strand, counting down.
ATTTTTTAAATCCCTTAGGGATAAAGGGCAGCAGCAGGGCACCGACAATCAGGATCAGGGCGGGGTGCAGCCAGAAATCAGTTATCATAATAATCCTTTAACAGTGAACAATGAACAGTGAACAATATGGTACTTTTCTGTATAGATTTAATTTTGTTAACTGTTCAACATCAAGACAGGGTGCAGCCAGAAATCTTACTCATCATAGTAATCCTCGCGGGTCATGATCCCCAGGTGACCAAACCATTTAGACAGGATAATAATCAGCACACAGGAGATAAAACCGAATATGGACCAGAAACCAGGGATTTTCTCGGGCCAGGTATAAGCCTTGGTCTTATCCACAAAGATATCAATTACTACCAGCAAAGCTAGTACACCATAACATAGACGGATAACCGTCTTCTGCCGATCACGCAGGTAATCTATAAATTTTATTAGCATAATACCTCCTTTTATCAGAAGTCAGAATCCGGCACTCACCGGTTGATCGTTATCCGATGAGTGCCGGAAACAGAGAAACGGAGAGCGGTTATTATAAAAAAAGTGAGTGCCGGATTTCAATACATGAACATAAGCTTTTCGTTTCAGGTATGCATTCCCACGCTGGAGCATGGGAACGAGGGGTTAAAGTACCTGTCCTCTGCCCTCTGACCTTGCTCCTCTGACCTCTATCCCCTGCTCAGCCAATAACTGCCGATACAAAACTCATCATAAAATCAGGATAGATACCAATAAATACCGAAATAAAAGCAGCAATCATTATGGGTACCAGCATGGATAACGGTGCTTCTTTGATTCCTTCATAAGGTTCCCCGGGCGGTCGTTTACCAAAAAAAGCCTTATAGGTTACTGGTGCGAAGTAGGCTACATTCAGCATGGTACTGACCATCAGCACCAATAAAATACCAATATAATGTGCTTCCATCTGCATGGTACCGACCAGCAATTGCCACTTGGTTACAAAGCCGGCCACCGGCGGCACTCCGATCATACTTAGAGAAGCTATAGCAAAAGCGGCAAAGGTAAAGGGCATGACTCGTCCCAAGCCATTCATCTCCGAGATAGACTTCTTATGAGCCGCCACATAAATAGCACCGGCACAGAAAAAGAGGGTAATTTTAGCAAAGGCGTGATTGGCAATATGAATTAAACCGCCTTCAATGGCAGCCGGTGTCAATAAAGCCACGCCCAGGATAATATATGACAACTGACTGACCGTGGAATAGGCCAGCCGAGCCTTAAGATTATCCTTGCTCAAGGCAATGACCGATGCCATCAGAATAGTAAATGAAACAAAATAGGCTGTGGGAATGCCGAGGTTTAAATCACTCATGGTATCAACGCCAAAGACATGGAGCATCACCCGGGTGGTGGCAAAGACCCCGACCTTGACTACAGCTACGGCATGAAGCAGGGCAGAAACCGGGGTGGGAGCCACCATGGCCCCGGGCAGCCAGTGGTGGAAGGGCATGATACCGTTTTTAGCAAAACCCAGGAGACAGAAGATATAAAGCACTGTCACCAGGATAGAGTTAGCATCTGAGGAGAAAATGCCGGTGGAGATATTATCAGCAAAGTCCAGGGTGCCGGTTGTTACATAGATCAGGATAATGGCCGGCAACAGTAAACCTTTGGCCGTGGCGGTCAGGTAAGCGATATATTTCTTGCCGCCCTCGTATCCCTCTTTATCCTGGTTATGGGCGACCAGCGGATAGGTACAGATACTGACAATCTCATAAAAAAGATACAGGGTGAACAGGTTATCGGAAAAGGCCACGCCCACAGCACCGAACAGAGAAAGAGCAAAACAGGCACTAAATCTGGTCTGGGCATGTTCATTGAGACTCCGCATATAGCCGGCCGAATAAAACACCGCCAGAATCCACAGGAATGAGGCGACCAGAGCAAAAACCATGGAAAAAGCATCCACCCGCAAGGTCACGGAAAGTCCGGGCAGAATTTGGAATATGGGAAAAATTATTTTATTGCCGGCAAGGATTACTGGAACCATGGAGGCAACAATGGCAAACATGGTTACGGCCGATATTAGAGACCATGACTCTCTGATATTTGGTTTTTTTCCGGACAGCATAAGTAATACCGTACCGGCCAGAGCCACCAACAGAGCAAGCAACGGTTTTACGGAAACAATTGTGTCCATTACCCTAACTCCTCGCTTGAATAAATGATGAGTAAAAGTACTTTCTGATCAGATATTCGTTCATCTCTTAGTACTCACCATTATTCTTCATCCTTTAAGTTCCACTAAATCTTCAGTATTAATGGATTTATAGTTGCGGTACACGGCGATAATGATACTCAGGACTATGGCCGCCTCAGCCGCGGCTAACCCCATGATAAACAGGGTAATAATCTGACCCACGGTGGGATCAGGAGCCAAAAAATGGTTGAAGGCCATGAAATTCACCGAGGCCCCGCATAAAATCAATTCAGCGGAAATCAACATACCGATGAATGTGCTTCGCTGCATAAGACCGTAAAAACCCATAGCGAACAACATGGCACCAATCACCAGGTAGGTATTAAGATTATTGCTTAACAACAGAATATCCATTATTTATTCCCCGTAACCGTTCAGAACCATTATTTATTTCCTGTAAACATTCAGCAGATAAGCACAAACTTCGCTAATGCAGTCATT
>CAYRGM010000176.1:0-3983 GCA_964423765.1 uncultured Desulfobulbaceae bacterium | reverse complement strand
TGCAAATCCGTAACTATTCAGCTGCACTCCACGGAGTCTCGTTCCTCGCTTACCTGAGCTTCTTGAGTAGCATTAGTACGCTGCGAAGCTCAAAATGAACGAATAGGTAAGCGAGGAACGAGACTCCGTGAAGCACATCTGAACAGTTACAGTCCAAGTTTATGGGCGTTTGTTCATCTCGCTGAATAGTTACGCAAATCCAACCCAATAGACCGACAACCTGCTTTTTCCTTTAATGCTTAAATGATCGCTGACCGGTGAACGACATGGCAACCTGTGGCTCAGCTTCATTACAGGCCTCAATGGTCTCGTAATCCCGCATGGAACCACCGGCCTGAAGGATAGCACTAACTCCTTCCCGTATTCCCACTTCTGCCCCATCGCGAAAAGGGAAAAAAGCATCCGAGATCATCACTGACCCGAGAAGACATCCCCTACCCTCTTTAACCTGGCTGTTTAGCTCTTCCCGGTCATCTCTACTCCGTTTTCCCTGTTCAATTTCTGTAACCAAACTGGCATAAGGAATACCGAACTTATCAAAACAAAGAATATCAGCATATTTCACATAGGCCTTATGCACAGCTATTTCGGCAACCCCAACCCGATCCTGCTCACCGGTCCCAATGCCGACGGTGCAGCCATTTTTCACATAAATTACCGAATTGGAAGTAACCCCATGTTCCACTGCCCAACCAAAAATCATATCCTCTGTTTCCTGCGGGTCGGGTTGTCGTTCACATTGGTACTCCTTACCCTTCCAAACCGATCTTGCCGGTTGCAGATCTTCAAGGGAACGGATAGAGTTCACCGCCGATTGTTGGACAATAATGCCGCCATCAATCAATGATTTAAAATCTACAAAACGAAATTTTTCAAAATCAGCCAGACGATTAATTCCGTCCATGCGGATTATCCGCAGATTTTTGGCCTTGGCCAGTATGTCCAGAGTTCCTTCTTCAAAATCAGGGGCACAGACTACTTCCAGGTAATTTTGACTCATCAGCTCTGCCGTTTCCTTGTCCACCGGCCGGTTCATAATGACCGCTCCCCCAAAAGCAGCAATCCGGTCGGCCCGGTTGGCCCGGTTATAAGCATCGCTTAGGGTGTCACCAAGGGCAGCCCCACAAGGATTATTATGCTTGAGGATAACAGCAGCCGGTTTATCAACCATGTATTTGATTATATTGAGTCCATTATCCACATCAGTCAGATTAATTTTTCCGGGATGTTTACCCACCTGGAGCATATCATCAACCGTAATGGCAGTAACCAGACCATTGCCCGGTTCAATGAATTTACAGTCGCCAAGTACCAGATTGCCATTGACTAACTCGTATAGAGCTGCTTCCTGATTGGGATTTTCCCCGTAACGCAGCCCCCGTTCCTCCATGCTTCCGTCTTCTTTGGCAATTGCCCAGGTTCGTTTACGATAAACTAAAGTCTGATCAGCAAAAGAAATGGTCATCTCCATGGGAAAAGAATCTCCAAGGATTGTTGAGTACATTTTTTTCATATTTTTCGTATTTTTAGTATTAATCATAATAATTACATTCAGGTTTAAGAAGTTACGGTGATTGTTGTGCTATCAGGCAACCCGATATGTCAGGGGAGGAACATGCTCTTCATTTTCAACGGTACAGTTAGAGAGCACACTGCCAGCACCAATAACGGCATTGTCACCGATCAAGCATCTGTTGAGCTGCACATTGGCCTGGAGATGACAATTACTGCCAATGGTTGAGTTACTGATAACCTGCACCCCCTGCTCAATGACAGTATCCTGGTCAATGGAACTGTCCGGGTTAATTAAAATGGTTTCAGGTCGATACATGGTCACTCCGGAAAGCATGATTTTTCGGTTATGACGCATCTGAAGCTCGGCCTGAGCCTGGGCCAGTTCAACCCGTGAATTGACCCCAAGAACATCAACGGCAACAGGATGCTGAAAGGATTGTATTTTTTTGTCGTTACCTTTGGCAATGGCGATCAGATCAGTCAGATACACTTCACCCTGGCTGTTATCAGTACCTATATTTTTTAGGGCCTGAAAGAGAAACTCCCGGTCAACCAGATAAATACCAGCATTTATTTCTCTGATTTGCAACTCTTTGGCAGTGGCATCCTTTTGCTCAACAATTCTAAGAACATTCCCGTGTTCGTCGCTTATAATTCTTCCATAACCAAACGGGTTATCAGGAACCGTAGTCATCAGGCTCACCGAGTTATTATTATCCCGATGAAAATCGATCAGGGCAATAAGAATTTCAGCCTTGATGAGAGGAAGATCACCACAAAGAATCATAACCTCATCGCTGTCCGCACAACTTTTTTCAGCACAGAGAACCGCATGGCCGGTACCGATCTGTTCCTCCTGAAACACAGATTCGTGCGGATAGTCAGTTAAAGAAAAAAAAACAGCATCTTTCTGATGGCCAACGATTACAGCAATATAATCAATTCCTGCCTGCTGAACTCCATCAAGGACATGATGAAGCATGGGCTTGAAAAAAACCTGGTGCAATACCTTTGCCTTTGCAGATTTCATCCTGGTGCCTTTGCCGGCCGCGAGGATAACTGCGGTTATTTTTTCATTCATATTATTTTATTTTTGAAAAAAGGTTATCTGGTCGCAACCTGCCAGTTTTAAATAACAAAAAAAATATAAGTCGTCACAGGTTAATAATCGGCTTATTGCCCTGCCAGCAGAGCAGCCAATTCAGTCAGACGAATAAACTCAGCCCTATAACCTTGCCAATCCTTACCCTTACCATCTTTTGCCAAAGCAAGCACCTGATTATAATCAAGCTCACCACTGAATTCTGATCTTTGCAAGAGCATACCGAGACCGGCAACCGCGGCAACAAAGCGAAAATCATCACTGCTCTCTGCAAGGCTTGTCTGACTATCTTTGACGACATGCTCCATAAGGATGGAGTTATCATCATCAAGGGGCTTATATCGCAGTTTGACAGTCATTAACTCATTGCTGCGATTGGCGTTACTCGGCAGTTGTACGCTCTGATATTTGAGCGGATCAACCGAAGGCAAATTTTTTCCACCTGCCGGAATAATTTCATAAAGGGCGGTAACCGTATGCCCGACTCCGATTTCACCGGCATCTTTCTGGTCATCATTGAAATCTTCATCTGCCAGCCGGCGATTTTCATAACCGATTAAGCGATAGGCTCCAACTTTTGCCGGATTAAACTCCACCTGAATCTTGACATCTCTTGCCAGTGCAAACATAGTGCCGCTCATTTCCTTAACCATAACCTTTTTGGCTTCAAGAAGGTTATCTATATAGGCGTAGTTACCATTACCTTTGTTGGCAAGGATTTCCATGGTATCGTCCTGGTAATTACCCATACCAAAACCAAGAACTGTCAGGTAAATACCGGTTTTTCTTTTTTTTCAATTAATTGTTGCAACTGATCACGACTGGTAATACCCAGATTAAAATCACCATCTGAGGCGAGGATTACCCGGTTATTCCCTTTGGGCATGAAGACCTGTTGTGCCAGTTTATAGGCGGTGATGATTCCGCTGGAGGCATGAGTGGAGCCACCAGCCCTTAAAGAGTCAATGGCCGCCTTGATTTTTTCCTTTTCGGCCCCTGAAGTCGGCTCCAGAAGCACATAATCCCGGCCCGCATAAACAACAATTGACACCCGGTCATCTCTAACCAACTGTTCAACTAACATTTTCATGGATTGCTGGAGAAGAGGTAACTTGTTGGGGGCATTCATGGAACCTGAAACATCGATCAGAAAAACAAGATTGGCAGGCGGTAGTTTATCCTTCTCAATATCTCTTGCCTTAAGCCCAATTTTTATTAACTTATGCTCATCATTCCATGGAGATGGGCCTACTTCACTAATCACGGAAAAAGGATGTTTTCCGCTCGGCTCAGGATAATCATAGGAAAAATGGCATTGTTAATTTAGCATATCTATTAAGTGATTCAGCCCTTCGTTGCGTTTTGT
>CAYRGM010000175.1:0-3986 GCA_964423765.1 uncultured Desulfobulbaceae bacterium | reverse complement strand
ACCTAAATTGAGCGATTTTATGACGCAGATATGTGCTGATATCTTGCGTGCCAGGGCTTCCCGAAAACCGCAGGCATACCCGTTGGTCTGTTGAGGATTTTCGGGAAGCCCTGGCGTGCAAGAGATCAGTGCAGATCAAGTTAAACAATCGCTCAACTTAGGTTTTAGTAACAACGAACCATGAAAGGTGGTAGTTAGGGTATAGGTAGCCCGTCACTGCCAACACTTTCATATAAACCAACATGGCTTGTATCAGCCCACCGCCACAACGAATAATGCAATTAGCCGGGAATAATCCATCCTTGCCGACTATTTTTATCTCAACAAATAATTAATAGAAAGTTTTTGCCTTTTGGTCAACTTAAACAATCAATTACCCTGCAATAACTTAACAATCCATCCAGATAAAGGGTACCATTATGGATATTGCCTTTCCTGGCATGAAAGGCTATATTAAATTTTTGATAAAATTTCATTTTCATAGCTCCGTGTATCCCGGCATTTTTAAAATCAACCTCCACAGGGAGAATTGCTATGAGTATCGATAAGAGCATTCAGCAGATAAAATCAAGACATATTAACTCCCAGCATAGCCAAAGCGATTACTTCGCCGCCATTAAAGAACTTGTCAAAGAGCGAAATAAGGCTAACAATAATCACAAACCTGCCTGGCAGGAGGGGATTGATACAGTATACATCCTGCTTGAAGATGAAATCATAACCAACATAAGCCCGCCTGTTACCCCGGTTAAATTTGGGACTTCCGGCTGGCGCGGTCTTTTGGGCAAAGATATCTTTGTCCACTCGGTTGCTGTGATAACTGCAGCTATCCTCACCCTTTACAAACAGGCCAAAACTAACCAGGAAATAGAAAAGGCTCTTGGAGTTGATGGTTTTAAGGAAATGCAAAGTCGGGGATGCGTGGTTGGCTTTGACAATAGATTTGGCGGCGAAATTATGGCCAAAGCAGTTGTCAATGTCCTGAGTGCAAATGGAGTCTTTGTATACTATGCCGGTGAGGCAGCCACAGGCCTTCTGTCGGCTTCGGTACTTGAGAGAAAAGCTGCTTTTTCCATCAACCTTACTCCGAGCCATAATCCCCTTGAATATGGCGGATTCAAGTATAACGCCGCCGATGCAGGTCCGGCCGCAGCGGTTCTCACCGATACCATTACCGCCAACGCCCTGAATATTCTCGAAAACGGTTCTGAATACCTGCCGGAAAACCTTAACCTTGCCACTCCCCTCAAAGAGCTTATGGGTATTAGTTATGAGTCATCATTGATTAGTTGGCAGAGTCTGGTCACCAAAAACAAAAAAAAACATGGAGTTGATTATGAGAGAGTAGTGGAACGAACCACAATCACCCCTGATCTAGTCGTCGGGGTTGACTGTATGTATGGCAGTTCAAGAAAATATATCCACTCACTTTTAGGTAAACCGCCGGCAGAAAAGCTGTTCATCCTCCGTGATAACCACGACCCAACCTTTGCCGGTATTGCTCCGGAACCTTCATCGCACAACATGAAGCTGATTATGGCTGAACTGCAAAAGAGAAAAGAAAAGTTGAAAATAGGGGCAATAATTGACCCGGATGGCGACCGGATTCGATTTACCGATGGTGAAATAGAGATTTCCATGAACCAGTTCGGGGCCATGGCCTACCATTTTATCCATGAAATAAAAGAAAAAAAAGGAATGGTGGCAAAAACAGTTGCCACCTCAAACCTGGCCAATAGTATCGCCAGGGCCTTTGGCGAAGAAGTCTTTGAACCCAGAGTCGGTTTCAAGGAATTCAAACCGGTTATCGGTAAGGCATTAGTTTTTTTTGAGGAATCAGACGGTATATCCATAATTGGTCATACCCCGGAAAAAGACGGATTCATCGGTCTGATCCTGGCCATTGATATGGTGACAACCTTGAGGAAAAATCTTGGCGATTATCTGCGGGAAATAGAAGATACCTATGGGTATTTTTTCCCTGATCGTGACGGCATAACTGTTTCATTGCAAGGTGAAGAGCTAATCACTGCTCTGTCTAAACTTAAGCGATACGGGGTCGGCAGCGAAGTAATTATCGGAGACAGCAAAAAAATCATTAAAGAAGTGTTGACCATCGACGGCAGAAAAATGATTCTGGAAGACGATTCCTGGATCATGATCAGAGCATCTGGCACCGAACCTAAAGTTCGGTTTTATGTGGAGGCAAGAAAGCCATCAGATACCGGCCTGCTGGTTCAAGCCGCAAAATCAATGCTTGCGGAAACCGGAGTCATTGATTAACAGAGATTACAGACATCGTAAATTGAGAATTGAGAATTGATAATTTTCGAACATCAAAAGGGCTTGATTATCAGGGAGCAGGGAAAGCAGGAAAAAAAATTGTCCAAAAAAACAGGACATTTTTATAGGGCGTTTACGATGTCTGGATTAAGCGAGGAACGAGACTTAAGTGAAGCACATCTGAATAGTTACAGCCCAAGATTATGGGAGTTTGTTCAGCTCGCTGAATAGTTACAATTAAACGATAAAAATCAGGGAGATAAAAAACCATGTGGGAATATACGGACTCGGTTCAGGAACATTTCATACACCCTCGTAATGTCGGGGAAATAAAAGACGCAAGCGGCACTGGAGATGTGGGATCACTCTCTTGTGGAGATGCCTTGAAATTAACCATCAAGGTTGATGATAAAGATATAATTACCGAGGCAAAATTTAAAACCTTTGGTTGTGCCTCTGCCATTGCCTCGTCCTCGGTATTAACAGAGATGATCAAAGGTATCTCCATTGAAAAAGCCGCCGAGATTACCAATGAAGACATTGCTGAGGCTCTGGGCGGTCTGCCAAAGGAAAAGATGCATTGCTCGGTCATGGGACGAGAAGCCCTGGAAGCAGCCATCGCCGACTATCAAGGCGTTATTCTGCCCATGGCTGAGGGCGAAGTGGTCTGTGAATGTTTTGGAGTCACTGATTTGGAAGTAATTCGGGCCATTAACGAATCAGAGCTTCGTTCTGTTGAAGAGATCACTAACTTTACCAAGGCTGGGGGCGGATGCGGGCAATGTGAAGAGCGTCTAAGTGAAATCCTCCGCCAAACCGTGGGGGGAATCAATGCAGCCGACAAAAAGCCTGAAAAAGATAAAAAGATGACTGTCCTTCAAAAAATTAAAAAAATTGAAGAAGTTTTAGAGAGGGAGGTCAGACCCGGTCTGAAAAAAGACGGGGGGGATATTGAACTGATTGATGTCGATGGTGATTTTGTTACGGTTTCCCTGCGAGGTGCATGTTCAGGCTGTGCCTCTTCAAGGACAACCTTAAAAAATTATGTCGAAAAGAAACTACGAGAACAGGTTGTCGATACCCTGATCGTTGAGGAGGAAAAATAATGACAATCGATTGTGACCGTGACAAAGTCATATATATGGACAACAACGCCACCACCTCTATTGCCCCGGAAGTGCTTGAGGCCATGATGCCCTTTCTCACCGATTGTTATGGTAATCCTTCATCCATGCACTCGTTTGGCGGTCAGGTGGGAAGATATATTGAAACAGCCCGGGCCATGGTTGCCGATTCCATAGGGGCTGAGCCTGAGGAAATATTTTTTACAAGCTGCGGGACGGAAAGTGATTCCACGGCTATTCTTTCCGCCCAGCAGACATTTCCTGATAAACGACATGTGATAACCACCAGGGTTGAACATCCGGCGGTGAAAAATCTTTGCGAAAACTTAAATAAACTCACCGGTCATAAACACCGGCTCACCAGACTTAAGGTTGACCGGCAGGGATTGCTGGATATGGATCAGTACCAAGCGGCGTTAAGTGAAGATACAGCTATAATCTCAATAATGTGGGCCAATAATGAAACTGGAGTTATCTTCCCGGTTGAAGAAATGGCAGCCCTGGCTAGGGAACGGGATATTCTTTTTCATACCGATGCGGTGCAGGCCGTGGGGAAAATCCCCGTCAATATGAAGGAAA
>CAYRGM010000174.1:0-4016 GCA_964423765.1 uncultured Desulfobulbaceae bacterium | reverse complement strand
AGCTCTGCAGAACAAAAAACAAACCATATAAAAGGAGGATTTTATTGGCGGCTGAAAACGGCAGCTGAGAACAATATTTTATATAGATTTATCGCTTAAAAATTCCCCACCTTCAACTGAGGATTTTTGTTTGCAAAAGTGGGGATTTTTATCTTGCAAAAAACAATCCATGCAGAAGAGGGCCTGGGATAAAGACTCCATCTGCAAAAGTAAAGAGGTATCTTGGTACTCGGTTCCATTGCCAGTTATAGCCGATACGACTACTATTGTATACAAGTAGCCAGGTCATGCCTACGACCAGCAGGATGAACAAGGAAACATCAATAAGCGGTGATTTTTTTTTCGATTTTTGAATTATATTCATTGTTGTATTGTGAGTTGCTATTCAGCGAAATGAACAAACGCCCATAATCTTGGGCTATAACTATTTAGATGTGCTTCATAATCGCTCAACTCAGGTGTTAATATCACAGCCACCGTAGAGACTGGTTTCAAACCCGTCTCCACCGCAACCATCAGCCATGCCGGTGCCACCGTGAAGACGGGCTTGAAACCCGTCTTTACCAAATCCAGGCAGTTTAAGAAGACAAAAATAATTGAGAATTGATAATTATCGACCATAAAAGGGGCTTGATTATCATGAGACAGGGGACAGGTGAAGCAGGAAAGAAAATTGTCCTAAAAACAGGGCATTTTTAGAGGGCGTTTACGATGTCTGTGAATTATAACAGTTCCGCCTCACTATTCAGGGAAGTCATCTTCAAGATTTCTTTTTCCTTTGAAGTTTATATTTTTTCATCTTGTACTGGAGCAGACTCTTGGTAATACCAAGATGTTCCGCTGCCCTTGCCTGGATATTATCAGCCTGCTCCAGGGCCTGGCGAACAAGTTTTTCTTCTATACCATTTAACACTTCAGATAAACTTAAATTTTCAGGGATGAACTGGGTCAGGTCCAGGCTGCTGCTCCATTCATGAGTGGAAAGATCAGTGGAGTCAGGTTGAACATCTTCTGCTTCAATATGATCATTGCTACAGAGAATGGCGGCCCTCTCTATTGTGTTTTCCAGCTCTCTGATATTTCCTTCCCATGGCAGACCAACCAGTAACCGCAAGGCTTCCGGGGCAATTTTAATCTGTTCCTTGCCAAGTATTGCCGCATTTTTTTGAATGAAAAATGTGACAAGAGCTGGAACATCTTCCACTCTTTCTCTTAGCGGTGGCAGGTGGATATGGATAACATTAAGCCGGTAATATAAATCTTCCCTGAAATGTTTTTTGTCCACTTCATCTTTAAGGTCTTTGTTGGTAGCGGTGATAATACGGACATCAATGGTCAGGGTATTGCTGCCACCAACCCGTTCAAATGCCCGTTCCTGAAGTATTCTCAATAGTTTCGCCTGGAGCTGAGCGGACATTTCTCCGATTTCATCCAGAAAAAGAGTGCCGCCATCAGCCAGCTCAAAACGACCTTTACGCATGGAAATTGCATCGGTAAATGCACCTTTTTCATGGCCAAACAGTTCTGATTCAAGCAGGGTATCAGCAAGAGCTGCACAGTTGACCGAAATGAAGGGAGCTTCACGGCGGGGGCTCAGGTTGTGAATGGCCCTGGCCACAAGCTCTTTGCCTGTCCCTGATTCTCCGGTGATTAGTACTGAAGATGGTGTTGGTGCTACTTTCTCAATTAACTGGTAAATATTCAGCATGGATGAGTTTTTTCCAATCATCCCTTCAAATCCGGAGCGGGGGGAGATTGCTTGGCGTAACCGTTTGATCTCTCTGAACAGGCTGTAATGTTCAATGGCCTTACGGACCGAGGCCAATAACTGTTCATTGGCAAATGGTTTGGCAAGGTAGGTAAAAGCTCCGGAGTGCATGGCCTCGACAGCTTTCTCCACTTCAGCATAGGCAGTGATCAGGATAACCGGTAGTTCTTTATGGGATTTTCGGGTCTTTTCCATAAGCTCCAGACCGTCCATACCTGGCATTTTCATGTCAGAAATAATCAGATCAAGATCAGTGTTACGAATAATAGGCAGGGCTGCTGTACCATTATCGGCGGTAAAGACTTCGTAGCCTTCGTCACGGAGCAGTTCGGAGAGGATAATTTGATAATTGGGTTCGTCGTCAACAACTAATATTGTCTGCATGGCTTTTTGTTTTTTATTTTTATTTTTTACATTAAAGCTGGCGTTTACGGTTTATACATGCCATAGCGATCATCTTTCATGATTTTCTTAAAGGGACCGCAATCAGGTCCAGTCATGCTGGTTAGTGACTGCTCAAGTTCCGCGATCCAGTCATATCATATAACGGGTATAGTGGGCTATTTGTTTTTTGAGGGGTTCCACAAGGCTGTATGGTGGGCTGTTGATGCCTGATGTGCTGACCAGTCCGTTGTTTTTGGGACGGTTTGCACCATGATAGTCACTGCCTCCAGTCAGGAGCAGGTCGTGTTTTTTTGCAAGCTGATGAAGTGCTCTTTGAATCTTTTTGGAATGGGTCGGGTAGTAAACCTCCACTCCGTCAAGCCCCAGTTCGATAAGCTCAGGGATAAGTTGTGTTTGTATCCTCATGATAGGATCAAGTTGTCCGGGATGGGCAAGGACAGCAACCCCGCCTGCTTCATGGATAAATTTGATGGCCTCATTGGTATTAAAACAAAACCTGTCCGCATAGGCAGGTTTACCTTGACCAAGGTAATTGCGAAAAGCTTGACCCATAGAAGATACAACCTTTTTTTTTATCAGTAGTCCGGCGATATGCGGTCGGCCGATCTGACCGTGAACTGAGTAATCTGCCAGCTCCTGTTCATTTATTTTTATGCCGATCTTGTTTAAATTTGCAAGTATTTTCTGGTTTCGTTCCAGCCTGCCTTGTTGAAGTCGGAATATTTTCTCCTGTAAATTGGTATTATTCAGATTGATTCCATAGGCCAGCATGTGTAGAGAAAGATTAGCGTGCATGCAGCTAATCTCAATTCCGGTAATTACTTCAATACCATATCGTTTCCCTGCCATGATAGCTTCAGGGCATCCTTCCATGGTATCATGATCGGTAATGGCAAGCACCGTTATGTTTGATTGCCTGGCAAGGACGATTATTTCCTCAGGGCTTGCGGTCCCGTCAGAGTAGGTTGAATGAATATGAAGGTCTACAAACATGGGAAAAACAATCAAGGTTGATAAGGGTCTGTAAAAAATAACATGACCAATTTTGCATCTTATTCAATCAAACAATTTTCAATGTAGTACGGCGACATTAGATCTGCGATTTTTTTTAAATCACAACATGCAAATATAGCCCAAATCCTCAACAGACCAACGGGTATGCCTGCGGTTTTAGAAAAACCTTGGCATACAAGGTATCAGCACATATCTGCGTCATAAAATCGCTCAATTTAGGTTAAGCTATGCTGGTTACTCCTGTACTGTTTCGCATCTCTGGCACCATGCTTGTTCACATTCTTCCCGGTAAGGGTTAACGGTCATAACTGGGTAGCAGGAATTTTTGACCACTTGATTGGCTATAGAACCAAAGATAATCCGCTTAAGCCCTTTATGGCCATGGGTACCCATGACAATCAGATTACAGTTGATTTTTGCGGCATAATTAAGGATTTCTTCGCTTATGTCTCCGGTGATTACCTTGCTATGCACATCGTGAGCAGCAAAGTTGTCCAATATATTTTTGTGTCTGCTGATAAATTCATCCATCTGTTTTTCAGCAGCAATAAAAAGTTCTTCTTCCAAGTTGGGCATGATTACAGGTGGGACAAAGAAGCCGTGGTGATTTTCAAGAGTCTGGACAACAAATAGTAGGTGCAGACTTGCTTTAAAAGTTCCGGCCACATAGGCGGCAGAGTTAACAAGTTGTTCAGTGTTTTTAGAAAAATCAACAGGGGTCAGGATGGTTTTAACTTCTTGCATGGTCGTCTCCTTTTTTGAAAGTTATGCGTAGTTCAGACCTCGTAAAATAGGTTTCAAAATGGTCTATTTTTTGGACACTTTTGGA
>CAYRGM010000173.1:0-4050 GCA_964423765.1 uncultured Desulfobulbaceae bacterium | reverse complement strand
AAATAATCGTATACGCCGCTTCTTAACGAGTCAACAGCATTTTCAAGAGTGGCTTGACCGGTGAGAATAATAACAACAGTATCCGGGAATTTTTCTTTAAGATTTGCGGCTACTTCAAGACCGCTGATATCAGGAAGACCCATATCAAGAAGAACAGCGTCATAGCGATGATTTGCCAGATTAAAGAGTGCTGCCTGTCCTGTATGGACAATTTCGACATCATATCCGGCTGACTCCAGGATAATTTTCAGACTGGTACAAAATTTTGTCTCATCATCAATGAGGAGAACTGTAGTATCCATAAATTGATAGTAGTTGTTGAATGGGTTGATTATAAGTATCTGTATTTGTTTAATGTTTTGTAAATAGACCCTAAGGGGTATGGATTTGCAGTAGCAGTGAAACGGCGGCAGTGAAACGGCGGCAGTGAAACGGCGGCAGTGAAACGGCGAGTGCAGGCTCCGAAATGGGCGAAGATGTAAGAGAGTCTGCAAGACTTAAACGAGTTGCCGAAGTCTGCATTTACCTGGCGAACGGTTACGATTTTATTAGATATTAATCTAATGAACCTTAAAGGCTTTGGAAAGTCAAAAGAAAAATTAACAGGTTAACTGAATTTAATAAATTGTCTGCAAGGAAAGAAAGACATAAAAAAGTTATTTCGCTTCTAAACAGATATGGTTATGTTAAACTTGAATTGAGCGATTTTATGACGCAGATATGTGCTGATCCGGCACTATATAGTGCCGGATTGTGTGCCAAGGATTTTAAGAAAACCGCAGGCATACCCGTCTCTACGGTTGTCTGCTTATTTTACGATGTCTGAATCTGGATAAAAGTTGACATAATACCGCCGATTTTCTGGTTTCACTCGGGAGTTGAGAATAAAAAATTTAAATCATCTCTGATATGCGTATTGCCATAATTCATTATCATCTTCAGCGTGGCGGGGTTACCCGTATTATTGAACATACCTGTACAGCCCTTTCGGGCAGTGGCACTTCGTTGCTGGTGTTGACCGGTCAGTCGCCGGGAGATGATTTTCATGTTCCATACCAAGTAGTTCCCGGCTTGCAATATGAGGTTCTGCGTCCAGCTCAGACCAGTCAGGAGCTGGTACAGGCCTTAAAGGATGCGGCTAAAAAGGGACTGGGGGATTTGCCGGATATCTGGCATATTCATAACCATAGTCTTGGTAAAAACATGGCATTGGCGGGTGCTGTTTGTCAATTAGCTGAAGAGGGACATCGGTTATTGCTGCATATCCATGACTTTGCTGAAGATGGCCGGCCCGGTAATTATCATTTGATGCTGGATAAAATAGGTGCCCATGACCAAGCAGAGCTGGCCCGGATTCTTTACCCTGTGGCAGAGCATATACATTATGCGGTATTAAACAGTAGAGATTTTTCTTTTCTCCTTGACGGAGGGGCTGACCCTGCCTGCCTTCATCTGCTTGCCAATCCGGTTAATCTTGATTTGCCAGCAAAGAAAAAGGGAATAGGAAAGGGAAAAATAAATGGTGAACAACGCTTATTTCTCTATCCAACCCGGGCAATTCGTCGAAAAAATCTTGGTGAATTTATTCTCTGGGCAGCTTTAAATGCCGGGGAAGATAGATTCGCCACCACCCTGGGACCAGAAAACCCAAGGGAAAGAGTTCGCTATGAGAACTGGCTCAAATTTGCCTTTGATCTTGATCTGTCCGTGGAGTTTGAACTTGCCGGGCAGCCTGGCCAGTCGTTCACAGGGCTTATTGAGCAGTCTTATCAGATGATAACCACTTCAGTGGCGGAAGGATTTGGTCTGGCTTTTTTGGAACCATGGCTGGCTGACCGCCTGGTATGTGGTCGTGACCTGCCTGAAATAACCAGAGGGTTTGTAGATGACGGTATCTGTCTTCCTTGTCTTTATGAACGCCTGGAAGTGCCGGTCAACTGGCTTGATAAGGGCAGGCTGCCAGAGAAAGCCAGGGCCGGCTATGAACGATGTCTGTCTGCCTATGGATGGGAACCTGAGAACAATGCCATGGAGCGAATCATGTCGACCTGGCTGCGGGACGATATGGTTGATTTTGGCCGCCTTGATGAAGAGATGCAGCAGCAGGTTATCTGCCGGGTTGTTAATAATCCGGATGAGGCTGCGGCTATCTTGCCTGCTCGTTTACCGGAACAGGAAGATGCCGTGAATCTGATTCGGGATAATAAAAGAATACTTGCCAGCAAGTACAGTCTGAAAGGGTATGGTAAACAATTACTATCCATATATGATCAGCTTGCTGCTTCTAATCCTCAATCGTCATTGGCGATGATGGATGGAGAACGATTGCTGGAACATTTTCTTGCTCCTGAACGCTTGTATCTTTTAAGGGTAGACTGAACAGAAGACAGAAGACAGAGGACAGAGGGTTGAAGATAGAAAATAATGCAGGAATGATGCCGGAATGTCGAATCTGACTTCTGTCCTCTGATTTCTGACTTCTGATCAGGGGAGAGAAAGATGGGATTATATGCTGATAAACAACAAGAAATTCTTAAAAAATTGCTGGGTCCTCTTGAACCGCTGGCAACTGGTGTGGAGGAAAAACTTTTTCCTCTTGCGGTCAAAGCTGTAATCTTTGATATCTATGGTACCCTGCTGGTTTCGGCGGCCGGAGATGTGGGGCCAGATTCAGCAGAAGATGATGAAGCCGCATTTTTTGCAGCTCTTGTCGATGGTGGATGGGGAGCAGTACCAGACGAGATTGCTGGCATCAAGGTGTTGCGGGAAGAAGTTGACAGGGTTCATGCTGAGAAAAAAAGAGCAGGAATATTATACCCTGAAATTGATATTGCCAAAATTTGGCAACGAGTTCTGACACGGCTTGGGTTCAAAGCAGGTGCAGAGGAACTTGAAAAAATTCGTCTAACAGCTCTTTCCTATGAATGTAGAATCAATCCGGTCTGGGCCATGCCAGGTTTACAGGAGACCCTAACTGGTTTACGGGATGCCGGAATTACTATGGGGGTGCTGTCCAATGCTCAATTTTACACCCCGGTTCTCTTTGAGTTTCTGAACAAATCATCTTTTTCCGGATTGGGATTTAATGATGATCTGCTTCTTTTTTCGTATAGGCAAGGCCTGGGAAAACCTTCTCATGAGTTGTTCACCTGTCTTGATGAGCGATTGCAGATCAAGGGGATAGAGTCTGATCAGGTGCTTTTTGTAGGGAATGACATGCTGAAGGATATCCGCCCGGCTCGGGCAACTGGCTGGAAGACCGCTCTCTTTGCAGGAGACCAACGATCTCTGCGTTGGCGTAAAGATGAGCTTGGGGATGATATTGT
This sequence comes from uncultured Desulfobulbaceae bacterium, assembly GCA_964423765.1. Lineage (GTDB taxonomy): Bacteria > Desulfobacterota > Desulfobulbia > Desulfobulbales > Desulfobulbaceae > DRLX01. The sequence goes on along the minus strand of CAYRGM010000173.1, from coordinate 724 downwards.
TCCGGATCTGCTGATAACCGAGCTGGTTCAGTTAAAGTCTGTCATACAGACATCGTAAATTGATAATTGATAATTATCACACAAGGGGCTTGATTATCAGGGGGGCAGAGAAAGCTGCTCTGATTTGATCTAAGAGTATTAACCCATTTTTATTTTTAAATTTACACTTGACTCTACATGGAAAATCGAAACCTTTGGTGGTCATAGGTGCAACAAGAACAGTAGATAAGGCTGCCATCTCATTTGGTGAAATAACAACACAAGGTCTTGTTTTGTTTATTTCTCTGCCTTTAGTTGGATTTAAGCTGACAATCCAAACCTGAAACCGGGTAATTGATGTCATTACCACTCCAGATCATCATCTGATATTAATGTGGCATCTATCCATTCACTGTCAATTGTTTCTGAGTCCTTGCCTGCAAGGATTGTTTCAATAGCTTTTTCCCAACCTTTTCTTGGCTTTTTGCTGGGAGTAACCAGAATGCCTTGATTCACTACCTGTATATCAAGTTCTTTCCCTTCAAGTTGGGCTTGCTGTATAAGTGGTTTAGGTATTCTGATGCCTTGAGAATTGCCGATTTTAACTAAATGTGCCATATAACAACCTCATTTAATCAATGAATTATGATGTAAATACAATGTAATTACATCGAATTGCAATAGTGTATCTAAATTCAGAAGTCCTGACTTGGAGAGACAGCTACAACCTTAATGTTTGAGCTAC
>CAYRGM010000172.1:0-4102 GCA_964423765.1 uncultured Desulfobulbaceae bacterium | reverse complement strand
TTATGGTTGATCTCGGATCACTGCTACTAAAAAAACGGGAAACTTCAGTTATTAATGTTATATATTCATTTTGGGCTTAGCAGCATACTCACGCTACTCAATACGCTCAGTTAAGCAAGGCACGAGACTTAAGTGGAGTGCAGTTAATAACAAAAAAAATAAAATTAAAGGAAGACCTGATATGCAAAAATACCTAATCCCTGCAATCTCTTTTTTAATGCTTGTCTATGCTCCAATGCAAGCAACTGCCCAGACCCAGCCGGAAAACAGAATAAAATGGTCTGTTCAACAATCATGGCAAATCGGAACAGAGCCTTTAGATTTTGCCCAATCTCTTGATAACACAAAAGTTTTTATCCTTGGCTCAGACAGTCAAGTCCATGTTTACGACATAAATGGTAACAAGATAGGTTCAATACCGGTGGACAAAGGTGTCATAGCCATTGATATTGCTCCCCGTGGTGAAGCTCTTTATCTCATAAATAAAACCAAAAGAACATATACCGCTCTTGATATAAGCGTCATCAGGAATATAGATACAAGTGGTGCCCCATTTTTAGGAGATGAGAATGCTCCAATCTCCATCATCGTTTTTTCAGACTTTCAATGTCCTCATTGTAGAGCTGTCCATCCGTTGCTCAAACAGGTACTTGCACAAAATAAAGGTAAGGTTAAGATTGTCTTCAAACATTTTCCCCTTCAGGGGCATGATCTTGCAAAACCAGCGGCATTAGCCACCATTGCTGCCCAAAATCAGGGCAAATTCTGGGCAATGCACGATGCTGTCTTTGCAGCCCAGGGAAAAATCAAGCAGCATGATCTTGAAAAGATGGCAGTTGAAATTGGTCTTGATATGGAGCAGTTTCAAAAAGATCTGGCTGCAATTTCAACCAGCCAGCGCCTGTATAAAGATATGGCTGATGCACGACAGGCAGGTATCAGTGGTGTTCCTGCTCTCTATCTCAATGGACAAAAGATAAAAAATCGCAGCTTGGAAGCAATCCAGAACATGATTAACCGAGAACTATCCATAAAAAACAAACAATAGGACAATAAAAACATTGAAACCATCATCTTCCTTAAATGAGGCAATCACTGATCATCTGGAATTTGAAGATAACTCCATCACCCAGGTGCTATACGGAGATCTTAATAAAAACCTGTTACTTATTGAACAGGAAATTGAAGTCTCTCTGCATCCACGGGGCAATAGTATCCAGATCAGTGGGGCAACCTGTGATGTCAAGCTGGCCGGCTCGCTTTTAAACCAGTTATACCGCCTGATCAGCAAAGGATATCCGGTGTTCAACCAGGATATTACCTTTGCTATGAAAATTCTGAAATCATCTCCACAGGCCAGGCTGGAGGAAATTTTTCTGGACAAGGTTTATATCACTTCAGGAAACAAGATCATTTCCCCCAAGAGCATCAATCAGAAACATTATATTGATGCCATCCGCAAAGACGATATTGTCTTTGGCATAGGACCGGCCGGAACCGGCAAGACCTACCTTGGGGTTGCCATGGCTGCCTCGGCTCTCAAAAATGAACAAGTTCGTACCATCATTCTAATTAGACCTGCCGTGGAAGCCGGAGAAAAGCTGGGTTTCCTGCCCGGTGATATGGCACAGAAAGTAAACCCTTATCTGCGTCCCCTCCTGGATGCCCTCGGTAATATGCTTGGTCAGGATAAAACCAGGGAACTAATAGAGAGAGGAATCATAGAAATCGCACCTCTTGCCTTCATGCGGGGCAGAACCCTGAACAATGCCTTTGTCCTGCTTGATGAAGCCCAGAATACCACACGCGAACAGATGAAAATGTTTCTGACCAGAATAGGCTTTGATTCACAAGCCGTCATCACCGGAGACATCACCCAGATTGACCTGCCAAGACGCGGACAATCAGGTCTATTGGAGGCTGAAAAAATCCTCCAGGAAATACCGGGAATTGTTTTTTGTTATTTTTCAAAATCAGATATTGTCCGACACCCCCTGGTGCAGAAGATCATCAAGGCCTATGAGGATAAAGAAGCTGGAAGAAACGAGTAATGCTAACAAAAAAACCTGGGGCACTACCCAAACATTTACAGTCCCGGGTTATGAGATTTTTTTTGCCAACCCGAATATTTATGTAAATCATGCCTGTAAACATCATCAATCAATATCCGACTAATTCAAAACCTCATATCCATCTGCACCTCTTGCAGATTCGCTCTCTGAATCTCCTCAACCTGCTTGGAAAAGAAGATCAACTCTTCAACCTGGTTCTCATGGATGATCGGAACATGGCAGGGTTCAACTTAAAATTTAGCCGGAAAGATCAAACCACCAATGTCCTCTCCTTTCCGACCAACACAGATGAAACAGGTTTCCCTGGCCAGGAAGATGAACTGGGCGATATCCTTATCTCCATTGACACTGCGAAATTAGAGGCTGAGCAGCAAAATACCACGGTTCATCACCGGCTGACCGAATTGATTATCCACGGTTTACTGCACCTGCTTGGCCATGATCACCAGATATCTGAAACCAAGGCTTTCTCCATATGGAAACTTGAAAAAGAACTTTTCAGGCAACTTGCAGAAAACAGCGTAAAAACAATAAATCCCAACAAAAATAAAAGGAGCAACAGAAAAACCATGCCACAGCTTGCCATTAATGTTGACCATATTGCCACCATCCGTGAAGCAAGGGGTACCAACGAACCTGACCCGGTTACTGCCGCAGCCATCTGTGAACTGGCAGGAGCCAGAGGAATTGTTGTCCATCTCCGGGAAGACCGCCGTCATATCCAGGAGAGGGACATACAGATCCTCCGGCAAACAATAAAGACTAAACTCAATTTGGAGATGGCAGCGGCAAAGGAAATAATCAATATTGCCCTTGAGCTCAAACCTGACCTGATTACTCTGGTTCCAGAGAAACGAAAAGAACTGACCACCGAGGGCGGTCTTGATATCATAGCTAACGAAAAAAAACTGAAGAAAGTTATTGAAAAAATGACCAACGCCGGAATACCGGTCTCCATCTTCATTGATCCAGATCCCAGCCAGATCGAGGCGGCGGTAGAAGTTGGAGCAACTTTTATTGAACTGCATACCGGTCGATATTGTGATGCCGCTAATGAGAAGGAGCAACAACAGGAATTTAACCTGATTGAACAATCAGCAGAACTTGCCTTTGAAGCCGGTCTGCGGGTCAATGCCGGTCACGGACTTGATTATCGCAATACGGCAAGGATAGCCGCCCTGCCAACCATAGAGGAGTTAAGCATCGGCCATTCTGTCATCAGCCGGGCAGTACTGGTCGGGTTGGAACAGGCGGTTCGGGAAATGCTTGATATTATACGAGGGGCGTGACATACAGGGGACAGGGAACAGAAGTAGTCATCTTTCATCATTCTCAGGGGATGGCCAATTTGCTCATAGACAATGCTGGTTGCCAGGGTCCTCGGACAATCATTTCTTCCAGCTTTTCAGCAGGAAAAGGTAAAAAAGAAAACAAGGATTTTTCCAGTTGCTGGCATTTTTGAAAGTTCTCATGGATCAGGGCATATCGTTCAGCATCGTTTCTGCCATAATTCTCCAAAATATATTCCAGGCGCCGGGAAAGAGAGACTATCAGTTTATGCCTTACCCTTTTGTCAGCGTAATAGACAATTTCCTCGGCCGTAAAACTGCCATGGGCATATCTCTCAGGATTAAAATCCCTGAGGATGACATGTTCCTCAACAATCGTGGCAATATCCATATAGCCATATTCACGGCAGATCTCTGCTCCGTAAGCGGCATGTTCACAGTCATCGCTCAGGCATGGAGTCTTGGCAATATCATGGAGCAAGGCCCCGGCCAAAACAAGAGAACGCCGGGGAACAAACAATTTATTATTTTCGGCAAGTTCAGACACAAGCAGAACAGCAATCCGAGCCACAATTAGAGAATGATGACGGATATTATCAAGCATCCGGTACTTTTCCATGAGACGGATACAGGCTGCCAAATCAGGGATTACCATGTCATAAATCTCAAAATCATATTATAAACTCGGTAACCGTTCACCAGCACCTCATTGACTGCAAATCTATACCCTTGGTGAACGAT
>CAYRGM010000171.1:0-4109 GCA_964423765.1 uncultured Desulfobulbaceae bacterium | reverse complement strand
AATGCTTTGGTTATCATGATCTGCATCTATGATAAATAGCTGGAAGTTATATATGAGAGGTCATAACCATGCATGTGTTGCTCAAGCAGCGGCAACAGGAAGCATGGTTTTCCCCCGTTGTCCACCGCTTTTTTTTGTCTTCTTCCCTATCCAGTGTCTTTTGTCTTGACAATTACTTTAGTCTCTTCTAAAAGAATAATATTAAACTAATGGTTCATTCCTATATGATCGCTTGTCGTATTTTTACACCATGACCATTAGGGTTGGCTAACAATATTTTTAAAGGGTGAAGGTTTCTGTTTGCATAGAAACTCTCTCACGAAATGGAGTTGGGTTAAGATTTGGAGGTTCAGATGATAAATAAAATTGATGTTGCAAACAGCAAAATATCCAAATTTAAAAGGCGGCGAATATGGGAGATTGAGGAAGGACGAATTTGTTCTGTGATTGGAACCTGCCTAAAATGTTCTGAACTACGCCGGTTGGCAAGGAAAAAGCAGTTTGGTCTTGATGCACACAGCAGCGATTATCGGCTTCATTCAATTCTTGTCAATCAAGCAGGTATTCGTAGCCCTGTATCTAGGACATTAAACAAGATATTGGATACCAAGTATCGGTTATTTAACAATCGTTATGCAAAAGTAAAAGACGATCAGTCTATCAAGAAGCTATGGGATGAAGATGTCAGCAATGGGGAAATTCCCGGGGCATATTGGGCTATTATCACTCATCCATACGCATCTGGAGAATTGATTGGAGAGCTTTATGGTCAGATACATATGATGGGGCATGAAGTTCATGGTGATTATCAAAAAGATCAAAGGATGCATGCGAAATTGCGGAAAAAAGTTAGCACACTTGAGAGTGCTTTAGACTCAGATAGACAGCAGCAGCGTCAGGAAAAACAGCAACTGGAAGATAAGTTATCTGAATTGAAGCAGGTAGATCGGCAATATAAGGCTTTATTAGTGGAAAATAAAGAATTGCAAATAGCAAAAGAAAGGTTGGCGGCAGGAGTTTCTGAGAGTTGTTTGGTCATTGAACTCAAAAAGATGAAGCAGGAGTTAAATGAATTCCGTTTGCTTAATGCGAAGCTGTACGGTCAACTTGATGATAAGAATAATGACCTGCAGGAACAGGTCGTTCGATTGGAACTTGCTGAAGCATCTATGAGTAATATTGAAGAAGTAAATTCCCGGCTTCTCCTGGAAAAAGAAGAGCTGCAACAGGAAATGACTTCCATGGAGTCTACCGTACTTTTGAACATGAACTCGACTGGTGGTTGTGAGAATTGTATGGATCAGAATACAGAACATTGCCCGGGGTCGGATCTTTGTGGACAGTTAGTACTATATGTCGGTGGTCAGAGGAAAATGATTCCTCATTATAAGAGATTAATAGAAAAACATGGTGGCAGATTTATTCACCATGATGGCGGTAAAGAGGTGGCACGGGCCATGTTACCGAAAATGCTGGCTGCAGCTGATGTGGTTCTCTGTCCGATTGACTGTATCAGCCACGACGCATGTATTTGCGTAAAGAAAATATGTAAAAGATATCAAAAACCTTTTGTCTTTATGCGAAGCTCGGGTCTGTCATCGCTTGCCAAGGGCATTAGCGATATTATTCAGTAATCAGTATGTCTGGAGGCATGGTTATCGTCACAACGAACGATGAACGCTCGCCGCTCCGTACTCCCAAGCAGTCAACTTGTTTACTGTAAACTCATACCCCTGTTGAACACTTAAAACATCTGGATTTTCGTATAACCTGAATTGAGCGATTTTATGACGAAGATATGTGCTGATATCTTGTGCACCAAGGTTTTCCGAAAACCGCAGGCATACCCGTTGGTCTGCCCACGGATTTTCTTAGAAGCCTTGGCGTGCAAGAGATCGGAGTCTCGTTACACTCGCTTACCTGGTGCAGATCAAGCTAAAAAACCGCTCAACTCAGGCATAAATAAAGTTCAGGGATGCTAAATACTTACAGTAGAGGAGATAAAGAATGAAAGATCTTGCCCGGGTTAATGCTGAGCAGCGAAACGGAAACCTGCATATTAAGCTTCATGGAAGGTTTACCCCTGATGTTGCTGCACAACTTACTATGGTCATGATAAAAATTTATCAGGGTAAAGGCAATATCTTTATCCATACAGATATGGTGACCGCCATAGCACCGAATTCCCGATATGCTTTTGCGAATCTTTTGAAGACAAGCGACTTGCCACGGAATAATATATATCTGACGGGAAAGAGCGGGCTTGATATTTGTTGTGCTTCGTTAAAGTTTATTACCCGTAAAGAAAAAAAACAAGGTGGTTGTGGAGAGTATGGAGACTGTAAATGTAGCCGGAAGAAAGTGGCATGAATGAATCAAAAAAGAGTCGGGTCGGTTTACTGAGATGAGTGACAACTGGCGATATGCTTTAGGCAGAATTTAGATAAGCCTGTTGTTTTAACAGTTGTTATATTATTTATGCTGGTTATAAAGTAATATTAGATTATTGCTCAGCGGTGGGTGAACAGTTACCGAATCTTTTGACCTGCCGGAAAGAAAGTGGTTATGATATATTTCTCTGTAGAAATATATTTTTTTAAAAAAGAAGATAAAATAAATACAACTGGAGAAAAGACATGGCAAAAGCATTGATAGTTTTTGGTTCAACAACAGGCAATACAGAAGCCACCGCTGAACAGATCAGTGAAGTCCTGAGTGGTAAGGGTCTTGATGTGACATTGAAAAATGTTACCAACGCCAAGGTTGATGAATTGGGAGGCGATTATGATATTACTCTTCTTGGGGCATCTACCTGGGGAGAGGATGAAATAGAGTTTCAGGAAGATTTTGAACCGTTTTATGAAGATATGGACCAGGCCAGCCTAAAGGATAAAAAGGTTGCCGTTTTTGGTTGTGGTGATTCAAGTTATGAATATTTTTGTGGTGCGGTTGACCAACTTGAAGCCAAGGTGGCTGAACTTGGAGGTAATTTGGTTAATGAACCGTTACGCATTGATGGTGATCCCGGAGATGCCTCAGATGATATTAACGAGTGGGCTGAAGCAGTTGCTACATCGGTATAAGTTTAGAACCTGAGTTGAGCGATTTTATGACATAGATATGTGCTGATATCTGCGTCATAAAATCGCTCAACTCAAGTACAAATTATTATCTAAAAAAATGAAAATTGTCTGTAAAAATAAAAAAGCCTTCCATGAATATAATATTGAACAAACCTTTGAAGCGGGAATGGTTCTGACCGGCTCCGAGGTTAAGTCATTAAGGGCGGGACGGGCTAACTTAAAAGATGGTTACGGCAATATAAAAAACGGTGAGATATATCTGTATAATGTTCACATTTCACCTTATAGTTTTGCCGCAAACACTGGCCATGATCCACTCAGAGTGCGAAAACTTTTGCTGCATCGCCGTGAAATCAAAAAATTAATCGGAAAAGTTAAAGAAAAGGGGGTTGCACTTATCCCTTTAAAGATTTACTTTATAGATAATGGTAAGGTCAAGGTGGAAATTGGTCTTGGTAAAGGCAAAAAACTCTACGATAAACGGGCAACCTTAAAGGAAAAACAAACAAAACGCGATTTGGCAAGGGATTTAAGTTCAAGAGAGTGATTTAACCTGTTCAAAAAAACGAGCAATCAGCTATATATAAAAAAGACTGAAACAAAAAAAACACATGGGGGTGAAACGGATTCGACGGGGATACAAAAGCTCATCGTTGCATGCCGAGTGTTCTGTCAACTCGTAAACTTGATGGAATTTTAAATATAATCGCTGACGATTATAATTACGCAGTAGCAGCATAGTCTGCTTTGCCGCTTTCCCGGTCCGCGCCCGTAAGGCCGGAGTAAAGCGTCGACTCCTCGGGCTGGCCAAACAGATGTGCCTGTCATCTGTCGGGCGAGATTTCAGCAGGCTGGTTTTTGGCAATCCCCTGTTCCAGGTGAGAGCCGAAAACGAGATTTAAACCTGGAACTAAGCATGTAGATACGAGAGGGGAGTATTTCCGGACCCGGGTTCGACTCCCGGCACCTCCACCATTTAAAAAAAGACAACCCGTCTCTCTGAGGTCATTCTCGGGGACGACGGGT
>CAYRGM010000170.1:0-4121 GCA_964423765.1 uncultured Desulfobulbaceae bacterium | reverse complement strand
CTCTTTAAGCTGTTTTTTTAAAGCAACCGGGAGCTGTTCACAAAATAAACAATTAACTATAAAAGGAGAAGATAATGGATGTCAAAGATTATTGTAAAAATGTAGATATTGAATTAACCGCATGGAAGGCCAAACTTTACAATGTTATCCGTCAAATGGACAGCCTGCCTACCGGGGATAAACAGCGGATGTACGAACATGTGAACGGACTGCATATCATAATGACCGAGCTTGATGCTCGGATTGACCAGTTGAGAACATCCTGCCCCACTGAATGGAGTCCGGTAAAGGAAGAAATAAAAGGGAAAATCTTTGACCTCGGCGATAAATACGAAGAAGCGGCTGGAGCTCTTTTTGATTATGACATCGGCGGCTGATTCTAACCCTTAGGGTTCGGGGGGGCATCGATGATAAGTGAGGTCAAGAGGAACACGGAGATTACTCTCTCCTCCCTGTAGTATTTTTAGTGCATAGCTCGTTTTATGAAATTCATAACACTTTTTGTTTTGCATCTTCACGGATTCTCTAATCAAAAGATTGCGATAACGCAAAACCCTGTGCAAATCTCGTTGTTCTAATCGCAGGTATGAGAAGGTGATAGGTGGAGCGTAAGCGGGAACCTATCAATCGTTCGAGGTACTCGACAACGGTCGATAGGATGGACAAGTGTGCGTAGCGGAGCTAGTTCATCCTATCATTCTGGCAAAAGATTACTGAAGTAAATCCGCAATCTTTTCGACATCAGAGGTCTCATTTTTATTTTTTAATGCGGTAATGGCTTTTAACATTGCAGGGTGTGCAACTTGGAGATTCTCAAGCAAACGATAATAAGGAATTATAGATCCAACCAGTGAAAAGTGTTACTTCCATCGCACCTGCCCATTGTTCCTCCTTGGTTGCATTGATCATCACCTGATCAACAATCTCACCGTCAATTTTCTTTTCACAAAAACTGATCATCTTTTCGGAGTCTTCACTTTGTTTTGCCTACCTGTGGATATCTAAACCGATATAGTGCCTAATATTCATTGAAGTCTCCCGGCACTTTTCATAGTTTTCGAAAGTCATGCCCAGGCAAGTCACCGGGCCGGATGGCTTCCTTGTCTCATCCGGGAACAAATCGAATAAACTTTCTTGACTCATATTGTTACATTCATTTGCTCAGCGATTTTCTTTGCCAGTTGCTGAAAATCCCGCTTGGCGTCCTGTACGGCGTTGGCGTGACTACCGATGGCACCATCAGCCGATGTCAGGTTAAAAATGGGTTTACGATGCTCCTGTGCCATGGGTATCAAACTTCGATAGTGTTTAATCGTTGCCAGGCAATATGCGTCATTCTCTGGTTTGATGTTGGAATCCACCCTTTCCTCAAGTACGGCTTGTCTATAAACATTTGGGATGCGTCTCACCCATTTATCATAGGCTTTTACCGGCCGATCCAGCCGTACGCCGTGTTGTTGACAGAGGTAACCGATCGGTTGCATTTCCCCTTGTGGTAATTGAAAATCCGGATAGGCTTGTGCTTCATTGTTGTTTTTCCAGTTAGTCAGTCGTTTGTTCCACAAGTTTTTCCAGCTTTTCAAGGTTGGGCCCAGATTCTTCAAGCCCTGTAATGAAAACAGATCAGCACCCAACGGAATAGCGACATAATCTGTTGCAATCAACACGGATCGATTGATCGCGCCCAGGTTCGGGCCGATATCAACCAGGATAATATCAGCTTCTACTTTTTTTGCGGCCATCTGCATGACTTGCCAGAAGGAACTCAGGATGCGCATTGGACGGTAGAGATTGTTGTCGCCCATGCTGTTAGACCATTCATTGGAGAGGGCATCCTCGTAGCTGGAGAGACTGACATCACCAGGCAGAAGATAGAGTTCTGTTGCCATGTTTTTTAGGATGGGTTCGGCGATATCGCCCACGCCGGTAAGTGGTTTGACACATTGATAGATGGTCGATCCTAATATTGGTCCTTCCCATAACTTTTCTATTTTTTCTTCATCAAGAAAGGCAGCGGTCAGGTTTGCCTGCGGATCAAGATCAACAACGACGACACACTTACGAAAGCCGGCAAATGTCCAGGCCAGATGATAAATCAGCGAGGTTTTGCCAACCCCACCCTTGTTATTAAAGAATGTCAGTACGGGTGTTATCATGATTTACCTCTCAATACGCAAACAACAATGCTGGATGTTGTTTCAAATTCAGGCTCAGGGTTGCCATTTTCTTGCATCAATCTTTTTGCAGTCGCTATACCCCTGCCAAAGGCCTGAATAAATCCAAAGGTTTTTAACACATCAGCAATATTGGGGTTTCGGTAATCTGTTATACCGGGTTTGCCGAAGTTTGCAATGGTTACATTGCCATAGGGTCCGCCGGGGCTATTGATTTCAATACGGTCGTTAAACCAGTAAACACGCACTGGTGCGTTGGTACTTTCATAGGTTCTGTGCAGGACCGCGTTGTACAGAATCTGCTGGATGGCGGCAGGTGGATAGGCTATCTCTTTTTGATGTGTTGAAGAGGATATGATGTCAATTGTTGATCTATTATGTGCGTTTAACTTTTCCTCTGTTCTACGCAATATTTCAACCAGCGTTCCCCCTATATCTTCTTCGTCAATGACCGGATCAACCAATTCAGTCCCGTCAATGCGCAGAAATTGTATGTAAGCACCAGGCAAAAAATCCTGAGGCGTTTTGCCGATGGCTAAAAGACCAAGGACTGTTGGTGTGGCATCATCCGGAGAGACAACCATTTTGCAGGAAGCAAGACATTCTTCATAGGTACGGCTGTTGGCATCCAGTACATCTGGAGCAAATGCGGCAGGAAGATATTCATTTTCAAATATCGTCCTGGATAGATCTGCTATCTTCGCAGACGGTATGGGATAAATATCAAAGGGCAGGTTTTTATATCTTCTTTTCTCACTAAGAATGCGTTCTTCTTGTTCGTTGGCAATAGAGCGTCTGGGGCCAGTACGAATCCATATGCGACCCTCGTACTTTACCGGTGGTATATCAGAAGGCATGACGGTGACAATCGCCATTTCAGCCTCTTTTAAAACCCGTTTTTCGACTGAGAGAACAGGCAGGGGCAAAATATTGCCATCGGTTTTCATGTCAGCAAGAGACAATAGAAGTTGCTCCGTTATGTTTAAATTAGATGGTTTTCCATTGTCTTTAGCCCCAATGAAAAGGACTCCCGGCTGGTTGTAATTGGACAGGTCATTAGCAAACGCACAGATGGCTTGGCGTGTTTTTTTGGGAACATCTTCCTTGAGCGATTTCTTTCGTTCAACACGATCAGATTCCGTATCATTCAGTAATTCTTCAAGTTCTTGATCAGTAAGTCTTTTCATAAGATGTTTCCTCATTCCATGGCGATCCGTACTTTTCCTGGCTCTTTGCCCTTGGTGAGCTCGTCCAGATATTCCTCGAATCGCTTTTTCATTTCCGCCGGGGTCGTTGGTGAACTGCCGGCCAAGAGTGCCGAACGCATATAAGTGATTTTTATCGACACCTTTTCCAGCCCGGAGAGTGCTTCCTGCAGGGCATGGATGAAATCCTGATTGATCTCGTTTGGCAATGCCCGTTTTTTAATGAAACCATTAACCAGGCTCGCAGGCTCGGGCTTGAGCAGATCCAGGTTACCCTTGGTGGTCGGATATTTCAGGGTAACTATTCAGCTGCACTCCATCTTCGCCCATTTCGGAGTCTCGTTCCTCGCTTACCTGAGCTTCTTGAGTAGCATTAGTACGCTGCGAAGCTCAAAATGAACGAATATAAAGCACATCTGAACAGTTACAGCCCAAGTTTATGGGCGTTTGTTCATCTCGCTGAATAGTTATATTTCAGGTTGACCAACAGCGTTGGAGTCCAGCTGTCAACCAGTTTGTCCAGCTCGCTGTCCAGGCCGTAGAGCATTGTCCCAGTGGGTGCTTGTGGGTGTGGCTCTACTCCCGGCTTGTGCGGGAGTTAGGGGGGCAGTATATCTATCTCTGTAGTTTCAATACCCTGAGAGTAAATATTCGGGTAGCACCTTATATTCGTCCATTCTGACCGGTGCGAAATTATGCCGGCTGAAATATCAATTATTTTTTATTTTGGCATTTACCTGCA
>CAYRGM010000169.1:0-4143 GCA_964423765.1 uncultured Desulfobulbaceae bacterium | reverse complement strand
CCCCACTTAAGTCTCGTTCCTCGCTCACCTTTTCACCCGATCCGGCTTGAGAGCATATGACTCAATATGTAACCAATCACGGGGTACAAAGTAAAACCCGTGTGAAACCGATGCATTGGTAAGCTTTTACAGGGTGCCTCAGTTTTGGACAGGTAAGCGAAGCGAAGCGGAGACTCCGAGCAGTTCGGTGCAGCGTACTAATTGCTATGTAAGCCGTACTGATCGTTCAAAAATGAGGTGTCCTGTGAAAGCTTACCTCAATATAGCTCTCAAGCCGCCAATATCAGCTTAGAGACAAAAAACTTTAGATTTTCAAGTAGATAAAACTATTAAAAGAGCAACCCTAAAGGAGATTACGACCATGCTGACTATAGAATCTTATGTTACTATTACCCAAGCAAAGGCAAAACTTTTAGACATGGTAAGGCAGTTGCACGACACTGACGATACTATAGCGATTACAAAAAACGGTGTGCCCGAGGCGGTCATGTTGTCTATGCGAAAATTTGAAGGGCTTTTGGAAACTCTTAATATTTTGGCTGATCCTGAAATAATGCGTCAACTTCGGGGGTCTGCAAAAGATGTTAAGGCAGAGCGGCTGATTGACTTGAAGGATGCGTTTTAATGATCTATCAAGTTAAAATCACTCTTTTTGCAAATAAGGCTGCAAAAAAATTAAATCCTGCAATTAAGAAAGCTATAAAGGCCACATTAAAGGAGTTGTCAAAAAATCCGCATCTTGGCAAACCGTTACAAAAAGAATTGAACGGCTTTTGGACACATAAGGTTTTAAGGTATCGGGTTATTTTTAAGATTGATACTCAGAAAAAAATGATTGTTATGTGGGGTATTGGCCATAGGACGGATGTTTATGAAACTTTAGGTGAATACCTGTTGAGTTTAACAGAATAACATCCATGACCTTCGAACACAACGAACGGAGTCTCGTTGTGCTCGTTTGTCTTCTGGAATTTTAAAAAATGAAGTCTACTGTTGACTTTTGACAAGGGGAAGAAGAATCCTTTCCTGCATTATAAAACAAGAAATATTGTCTCTGTTTATGTCACAATTCATGACATGATACCAAACTCAGGGATATTCTCACAAAAGCCAACAGCAGACTTGACCCCTTTCCCGAGAGCACAGGGTCAGGTCTTTCCATACCACTTTTTAAGCCATTGTCTGATAATTAACATCAAATGCTTTTTCTGATTTTAAAACACCATAAGACAATACTAACGATTGAGCTCACCTGCCGCCAACACTACAGAGCTTTGAAGAACCGCAAAATTTTGATGGGAATAAAAACTTTGAAAAAACCACACGCTATTGGCGGTCAGGTGCAGCGTCTGGTTATGCGTCTTGTCGAACAGGTGGTGAAAGGACCTTTCGGCCGCTTTCTTTCTGTTTTTGTCGTGCATCTACCAGAATTCGATCAATATCGAAATTCATCAACTCCGCTAAAAACTCCTTGATCCTTCGGGTCTCTTGGACGACATCATCCGTAGTTTCTTTTTCTTTTAGTTGGGCCATAGCGATCAATCTCCAAACAGTTCTTCAGGCGTACAAAGGATGGGCATCTCGTGGCCACATGTTGCCACGATAGCACCGAGTTCTTTCATTATTGCCGCGTTTGCGATGTGTCGGCAATTCCAAGTCAATAGAATATCAATGCTATGAACCGACGAGACGGCAATATGGATTGCGTCACGTGTTGCCTTTTGGGGAAGCAATGCAGAATCCATGATCTCCTTTGCAACATCATTAACTGCTTCGGTCAAGTCGAGCAACGGAAGATCGTGTAGGAAAGGCATTCGTCTCTTGGCGGCATCGGCGTCTCCAGCCTCTGCCTCGTCAATAACGGTTTGTGAAATGCAGAGATCGTAGTTCTGCCGTTGGTTGTTCCACCAATCATGAGTGATTTGTTGCCGTGCCGCTTGAAGCAGGTCACGGCTTGGCCACGCGGCCAAGTAGCTTGGAATGGTCGTTTCGATGTAAACACATTTGGTCACGGTTAAGTACCACCAATGTCATAGTGTGTCGATTGCTGACGCATAATGGCGGAGCTGAGCGGACACATCCGCTCAGCTCCGCCATTCCTGCTGAACCGCAGCGTTCTTGTGGAGCGTAGCGGAACAAGGACGCTGCGGTTCAGCAGGAACGACCGCAATCACCTGCCCGCCGTCCAGTCTACCCCCTAACTTCGCGATGGCTACTACCGTGGAGCTGCCTCAAAAAAAGGCACGCCCGCGGGTCAGTGTGAATTGCATGGTTAGGACGCCACTACCTTTTTTTAAGGTTTAATTTCGCTCTATCCCTATCAAAGTAAGGTCAAAATGAGACTTGCCCCCATGTCGGCTGATTTCTTTACTTATCAATGTATTAGCTTGGTCCGACCCCGCTTTTCCTTTTCTGATCATACAATTTAAGCCATTCTTCATCTTTTTTTAGGGATTCTCTAGCCTTTTTTTTACCCCCAACTCTTGACCAGTATTCATGTTGGCCTAAATGTACTGAGTCATCCTCAACAAGTGATTCAGCATTAAATACACATTTTTTTTCATTTTCCTTATCTGGCAAGATAGCATACCAAAATTCACAACGCATATGCCATTCACAATACTCTTCAGCACAATACTCAGCTTTTCTAGCACAGTATAATGCTCTTTTTGGGTTGTTAAAAATCTTCACCCAAGATTCGGCACATTGTAGCCAATCAAATGTTTCCTTTGCATGGTTTTCTGCTTTTTCTGGATCATTTATACAGGGGTGAAAAGTAACATTGTCCATATTTTTTTCATGACATTTTGTCATATGCTAGTCCTATTTGAAAATTGGCTGTTATATTTTATCATAATTCGAACAATATATTCATTAATGGTCTTTGTGTGACGGAGATTTTTTATCTTTTCAGGCATGGCTTTATATTTTTGTGAATTTTAGTTGTTCGGGACATAAATTAATGCAATGTTAAGCATGACCTTGTTTTTATAATAATTTTTGTAGGTACATCCTTTGAATACCTCCAGCCTTTCGCAAATATCCATGTACCCGGGACCTTTTCGAGAAGATACTGTCTCCCAAACTGCTTGGTGTTCATCAATATTACAGTCGTTTATGTAACCATTCAACCACTCGGCTTTTGCCAATTGGTGAATACCTGCTTAAATGTGGGAGACCTGCCACGTAAACCAATTTGCCATTAATGTTAGATTGAAACCCTTTGACATTCCATTTGCCATGACCTGAAGACACATACTCTTCTTTGCCACCAAGCATTGTGTGCAAATAGCCATAAGGTGATAGAACAGAGTTGCCAAAGGCAATTATTAATTTTGGTTGCACTATTTCGATAATAGCCTCATGGATAGGCCAACATCTTTCTGCCAAATCATAGTAGCTAATATCTTTTACCCTTCGGCTTTGGAAGAAAATAAGGTTGCTTGCACATACTTTCCTAGGATGTAATTTAAGGCTTTCAAGTAGCCAACAAATCCGCTTTTGAAGCGGAGCTTCACCCCTTACCCCAAGAGCCATTCAGATTTTCCCATTTTTCATCTAAGTAAGCATTGGTTTTATTTGAAAGCATTGAGTTGATACTCGACTTGAGTGGATTTCCTCCAAAGCCACCAGGATTACAACCGAGTAAATATACATCACCAGGCTTTAACGACTCATGACTGCTATAAAGTATGCTTCCGGGCTGTTCTAGAAGATCTCCTAGTTTTTTTCTTGCAATTTTTGGGATGTCATCCTTGGTCATTGATGCCTCCTAAGAATATAACAGGCGCTCTTCTGGACGCTGCGGTTCAGCAGTAATCATTTATTGTCAGGGATATTTTCCTTGATAAGTTGATATTGACGGTGTTTTCGGGTAAAGTTGCTTTGTGCCAATATCGTTATATTATTGCCATAATACCACAATAAAAAATGATTGCCAAACAAAAAAAGAAAAAAATACTCGATGAGGTTCGGGAGGTTATGCGCCTTAAGCATTACTCCATTCATACCGAACGTTCCTACAGCGACTGGACCAAGCGTTTTATTCTTTTTCACGAACATGGGGTCAAACATGGGTAGAGTAGAGTACTGATTCAGCAGGTTCTTTGGCTCTTTTAATGACGCCTCGCCGCACGCGGCTAC
>CAYRGM010000168.1:0-4284 GCA_964423765.1 uncultured Desulfobulbaceae bacterium | reverse complement strand
GCCCATTTTGAGCTTCTTGAGTAACATTAGTACGCTACAAAGCTCAAAATGGACAGATATGAAGCACATCTGAACAGTTACAGCCCAAGTTTATGGGAGTTTGTTCAGCTCGCTGAATAGTTACACAGACATCATCATAAATTGAGAATTGATAATTGATAATTCTCGAACATCAAAAGGGCTCCCTCTCGTTCCCACGCTCCTGCGTGGGAATGTATATAAAACCTGAGTTGAGCGAAAATGCTGTAAAGATCTGTCACTAAACAAGAATAAAAATTGAGGATCATTATATGGAAATTCTTCCCCTAAAGCAGGTAACCCCCAACTCTCTGGCATTACAAGAGATCATTCATTATATCCTTGATGGCGGCGAGATGGATATTGCCCGTCAGAATTTTCGCAGCAAACTCACAGGCATGAACCATGGTGAACTGGTTGCTGCTATTCAGCAGCTTGAAGAAGAATTGGGCGGTGGAGCCGTTCTTGTCGCAGAAAAGCGTCTCAAGGACTTTATCCTTATTGAGCTTGTTGAGGCAGGGATAATGCAATCTGTGGACAGTTATCCGCCGGGGCATCCGATTCAAAACTATGTGGATGAAAACCGCTTTACCGGCAAACTTGGTAAAGAGCTTCTTAAGCTGGAAGTTATTGAGGAGAATCTTCTTGAGATCACCAATCTTGTCAACCGGCTTGCTGAAGTTGATATCCACTATGTACGCAAGGAAAATCAGCTCTTCCCCTTTCTTGAGGCAGTGGGTTTTACCCATCCAAGCACCGCCATGTGGCAGTTTCACGAGGATATCCGCAGCCTGATCAAAAAAACAAAGAGTGCATTAAAGCAAAAGGATATTGATCAGCTCCAGACACTCATTCCCGAAATGATTAGAGAGATAAAAGAGATGGCAATACGGGAAGAGATAGTGCTTCTGCCAGCGGCAGCACGACTCATCAGCAATGAAGACTGGGGGAAAATCCGCCTGGGTGAAGATGAGATTGGTTTTATGAGCGATGTTCAGCCGGTGCAGTGGCAGCCCCAAATCAGCGGTTATCTGCAACAAAATGAAGAGCGCCTAACTGCAATGCTTGCAATCAGTAAAGATTTTATTGATGGGAAAATTGAATCCAGCACGGCAAAAGAACTGATTAAGGAGCAATTAGGTGAGATCACCGGCGGTGAATTTGCCTATGCTGAGGTGATGCTTGAAAAACAGGGTATTGCCCAGCACGACTTGAAGGAAAAAATTGACGATCTTGTTGCGATTTATAAAGATGCCCTGGGGGCCGGGGAGCTTGAAGAACTGAATGCCGGACATCCGGTACATAGTTTCAGAAAAGAAAATCGAGCCATTGCCAAACTAATTGATGGGATTCGGGAACAATCAGAAGAGACTCCCTTGGATACTGACTGGATGAGAGAAGCATATGAAAAGCTCATGCAGGTTATGACCCATTATGTGCGCAAGGAGAATCAGCTCTTCCCCTATCTGGAAAGGAAAAATTTCAACACTCCTTCAACCATCATGTGGACTCTGCACGATGATATCAGGGAAAGTTTAAAATATCATAAGAAGTTGATTGACAGGAACAAGTTTACAGTAGTCTTTGCCACCCAGGAAAGTCTTTTTGACAGTATTTTAGAGATGATCTTCAAGGAGGAAAAGATTCTTTTTCCGGTCTGCCTTGAGTTGATCAGCCAGGATGAATGGATTGAAATACGAAAGGGTGAAGATGAAATCGGTTACTGTCTGATTCCTGTACCTCTTGCCTGGCCTGATGCTGAAGATGCAGCCTACACCCATCCGTCGCAGCTTGAGGCTGATTCACTGAAATCAAGTATCACAGAAGGGTTGATCGGTCTTGATGAAGGCCTGCTGAGCCAGGAGCAGATCAGATTGATTTTCACATTTTTGCCGGTGGATGTCACCTTCACCGATGAAAATGATATTGTTCGCTTTTACAACAAGGGTGACTATCGGATTTTTCCAAGAAGTCCGGGAATCATAGGACGAGAGGTTCGTTACTGTCATCCGCCTAAAAGCGTGGACATGGTTTTGCAGATTATCGAGGCCTTTCGCACGGGCAAAAAAGATATGGCAGAGTTTTGGATTCAGATCCAGGAGCAGTTTATCCATATCCGTTTTTTTGCCCTGAGAGATAAGGACAAAAACTACAAAGGTGTGCTTGAAATAATGCAGGAAGTGTCAGAAATCAGGAAACTGGAAGGTAACAAGAGACTATTAGATTGGGAGTAGAATAATGACCAGAACAGAACTGATCAATGAAATTGCCAAGAGCGTAAAGCTTACAAAAACCGATACCGCCAAGGTGGTTAAGACCTATGAACAGATTGTAGCCAAAACCTTAAACAAGGGGAGTGCCGTTTCGCTTATCGGTTTTGGGAAATTTTCAGTTGTCAACAAAGCCGCCAGAAATGGCCATAATCCCGCCACCGGAAAGATGATGAAGATCCCGGCAAGCAGAAGAGTAAGGTTTAAGGTGGGCAAACGGCTGACCGATTCCGTGAGGAATTGAAACACTGACAAGGGCGACCACATAGGCTCGGCCCATACCTCGTTCCCACGCAGGAGCATGGGAACGAGGGACGAGGACACTGTCGTTTACATATTTGGGAATCAAGAGACAAGACGATATCAACATAAAAGGAGAGTAAATAATGGCACTTGCTGTGGCGTTCAGGTTTGAGGGTGGAGTCATATTTCGTAATGTCAGGCCGCTGGATATGCTGCTTGATGAATTCAATCAGCATAAAATTGAGCACGCTCGTGTTGATCCCGCAAAGCTTAAGTATTCCAAGTGGGAACTGGTGCTGGTATTTAAAGACCAGGAAACACGGGAACAGTACGAAACTGGAGTAATTGAATACAAAGCATCGTGGCTACCGGGACAGCAGAAAGTCGTGCAACGGATAAACCCGTTGAAAGCTGCCAAACGATCCATGAGAAAAAGCTGACATTTTTCTTACCATGTGCAGGTACACGACCTCGGGCATCTTGCTGGTGGTCAAGCAGGAATTCAGGGAACAGGTTTTTACAATTCCCTAATCTTCTGATCCTGGCGAAGAGGTACTCCTCTTATCTCCTTTTATGTCCTTGGCAAACAGGGAAATCCCCCGTTCCATAGCACAGAAATCACCGCACATGGTACAGGTTTGCTTGTTTTTCGGGGTTCTGTTTTTCCGGATTTCCTGGGCTTTTTCAGGAAACATCAGGAGGTTTATATGCTCTTCCCAGTTGGTATCCCGGCGGCTGATGGCCACTTTCTTCTCCTGTTCGCGGCGATCAGGATATTTGGCGAGATCACCGATGCGGGCCGCCAGCCGGGTGGCACGGACTCCTTCCCGGACATCTTCTTCATTAGGCAGGGCAAGGTGTTCCGCCGGGGTGATATAACAGATCAGGTCAGCACCGTAGCGTGTGCTGCGTTAGCAGCACCGATCGCTGCGGTAATATGATCATAACCAGCAGTGCTGTCTGCTGGTAACGGTCCCAGGACATAATAGGGAGCATTGCCGCTCATCCGTTTTTCCAGCATGATATTGCCCTCAATTTCATCCAACGGTACATGACCCGGGCCTTCCACCATCATCTGACAGCCCATTTCCCTGCCCAATTCTGCCAGTTCACAGTTGATAATCATTTCCGCCATCTGGGCCCGGTCGTGGCTGTCATGGATGGCTCCGGCCCGGATGCCGTTACCGAGTGATAGAACCGCGTCATATTTTTTCATCAGGGTGCAGACCCGATCAAATTGTTCGTACAAGGGGTTTTCCTTATTATTATGTTCCATCCAGGAAACCATGAAGGTGCCGCCCTTAGGGTTCAGAAAGAAATAACTTGGCCTTTTCATCTCGTAACTGTACCACATCTTCAGTTGACTTTGTATCTTCACAATCCTCACATAGCATAGCTATGCTGCGGTTGCGAAGATACAAAGTCAACCGAACCTGCGGCACATTTACGGCTGAAAAAGCACAAGTTATTTCTTTCCGAACCCTAACCATTTTCTAAAAAAGGGATGCTGATTTGTTGGAATTTTATTTTTCCCCAACAGAACATCAATTTTTTGTAAAATTGCTTGTGGAATCTTAATCATTATGATATTATACTGAAGTTTTCCGGTTTTCAATGCTTTTTAAACTGCCGGGACACGCCACTGTAGCAGGAATCCATTTATTTTTTTGCAGTGTTTGCCACGCAATTAACAAATCCCCATTTTATTATTCCTTAACGCACGAGTCCTGTTTCAAAGGATAAATATCCAGCA